>NZ_JBEXGN010000008.1:0-332277 GCF_040607345.1 Streptomyces sp. NPDC005302 | reverse complement strand
GTGGGGGGGGGGGGGGGGGGCGGGGGTGGTGGGGGGCGGGGCCCACCAACTTTCAACCACCCCCCCCCCCCCCCCCCCCCCCCCCCCCCCCCGGGGGGGGGGGCCCCCCCCCCCCCCCGCGCCCACCCCTGTGGTGTGCGCGGACCGGGTGACGGTCGCTCGTCCTCCGGGTCAGTGCGTGATCTTGACGGAGTCGCCGCCGTCGAGCTGGCTGGCCACCGTGAACGGGGTGTTGTCCGAGACGTCGGTGCACAGCCAGTACGTGGAGTCGTTGACGCTGTGGCTGCCGTCGGAGGCCCAGACGTAGCCCTTGCTGCAGGTGTGCCAGACGCCGCTGGAGTTGCGCAGCCGGCCGGCGTAGTAGTCCCCGTACGGGGAGGTCGAGTCGTCGGAGTAGGTGAGGTTGAGGTCGCCGCAGCTGCTCGTGGCGGACTTGTTGCGGATGGTTCCGACGCCCTGGTTGCCCCCGGTGGTGAGCGTCGAGGTCACGCAGGCCTGCGGAGCGGCGGAGGCCGCGGGAGCGAGCGTCAGACAGGTCGCGGCGGAGACGAGTGCGAACGCGCCGGCGGCGATGGCTCTGGTCATGCTTCCCCTTTTCGGTCTTCCGGTCTTCGGCCGTCCCCACACGAGTGGACACGGCCGCGGGTCCGGACGGGCGGTGACGGCCGCGTCCGGGGTGCACGCCGCAGACGCTCGCAGAGCGGGGCCTCGCGGGCCACGGCCTTCGACCGTCCTCGAAAGTGCCCGGCCAGACGGCGGATTCCCCTGCTCCAGCGGTGCCTGCGGGACCTGCGGAGCCAGAGAGGCTCTCGGGGCACGCTCAACCTGCCGCGGACGCTGTCATGACCGAAAGTCGACGCTTGTGGCCGACGAGCCCCCCGGTGCCGCCGTTGTCCGGCGGAGCACGGCCGCCCCCAGCGGAGTGAGGGTGTGCAGCACGATGTTGTGCCACCGCCGGCTCGTGATCAGACCCGCGTCGCGCAGCACGGTGGTGTGGTGCGTGGCGGTGGAGGGTGAGACCCCGAGGAAGCGCGCCAGTTCCGAGGTGGTGGCGCCGACGGCCAGGGACCGCAGCGCGGCGGCGCGGGTCCCGCCGAGCAGCGCGGCGAGGGGAGCGTCCGCTTCCGGGGCGGCGGCGGGCGGCCGGGAGGTGTTCAGGGGGTAGACCAGCACCGGAGGCAGGGTCTCGTCGGCCATCGAGATCGGTAACTGCCAGCAGAAGTAGGACGGGACGAGGCGCAGACCGCGGCCGCCGAGATACAGGTCCCGGTCCTCCACGTAGTCGACATGGAGGACCGGGGATCGCCAGCGCATGACCGGCGACAGCCCCGCGAGCAGTCCGTCGATGCCGGAGTCGAGGGTCCGGCGCGCCCACAGGGCGCGCTCCCCGGCGATGGCCGCGCAGATGCGGTCGTGGTGCGGCGCGACGACCGCGTCGTGGTAGGCGCGCAACGCCCTGACGAGCTCCTCACGGGTGCCGCGCTCCACCAACCGCGGTGCCCAGGACGGGCCGGCGCCGACCCGGTCGAGCAGGGCCACCTCGTGCGCGACACGGGCGGGCGGCGTGTCGACGATCGCCGCCAGCCCCCTGTCCAGCCCGTCGACGGTCTCGTACGGGGTGAGGCAGTCGGGGAAGTACGACGCGCGGGGCAGGACCGGGATGAGCAGCCGGCGGACCGCCGCGCCGAGTCCGGTGCCCGCGAGGGTGTCCCGGGTGGTGCGGTACCAGTCCGCGTATGCCCAGCGTCCGCGTGTGGTCTGGAGCCGGTGCAGACTGCACGCGATCTCCCAGAGCGGATCGGGCGTGCCCGCCACCCGGATACGGGTGAGGTCCTCCGGCGTGAAGTGGATGCGCAGCACGGAATCCGCCCCCGAATCGACTGTCGTCCGGCTCGGGGGGCGACGTGGGCGTCTTCCGATACGAAGGATCAGAACGTCAGCGATCCACCCGGATCCCCCTCAGAAGTCCTGATGCCCCTACGACCCATCGGGCGGCAAGAGGGTTGTACGGACTTCCGCGTGCCGAACTCCCCTTCACCGTATGCCACTTCGCGCACCGGTGGCCTCGGCACGCAGTTCTCTCACCAGGGCGCTCACCGCGGCGGACGCGGCCAGCTCGGTGGTCGTGACGTAGCCGACCCGGCGGGTCGGTCGCCGGGGGCCGAGGTCGGTGATCCCGACCGAATCCGGCGCTCCGACCAGGGAGAGCGCGGGCATGATCGCCATGCCGTGACCTCCGCTCACCAGCGAGAGCACCGCTCCGTCGTCCTCGGCCTCCACGGTCGCCTTCGGGATCCAGTCCTGTGCGGCCCACCAGTCCCGGGTGTACGAGCCGCAGTTCTCGGCCCAGTCGACCAGCGGCAGCGCGCGCGGGGAGCCGTGCCCCGTCGGGTGCACCAGGGCATAGGGCTCCTCGAGGAGTTCGCGCGCGACCAGACCCGGTGGAAGCGGGACGGAGCCGCCCAGCGTGGCGATGGCGATGTCGGCCTTCCCGTCGGCGACTTCGCCCGCGGTGCCGCGCCCCGTCTCGCGTACGATCCGCACCCGCGGCTCGATCCCGGGGTGCCGGGCGCGCAACCGCCCGAGGACGTCCGGGAGAAGGTGGAGTGCCGCACTGCGGAAGGCCGCGATCCGCAGCTCGCCCCGTGCGGCGCCGGGCCGGGCCGCGTCGCGTGCCTCGACGGTCAGGACGTCCAGCAGGCGCAGGACGCGGCGGGCGTGTGCGACGGCCTTCTCTCCGGCCGGGGTGGGGCGGGCTCCGGCGCGTCCGCGTTCGAAGAGGACGGCACCGATCTTGCGCTCGCTGCCGCGCACCGAGTGGGAGACCGCGGACTGGGTCGTGCCGAGTGTCCCGGCGGCGGACGAGAAGGCGCCGGTGTCCGCGACCGCCACCAGGACACGCAGTTCCTGTGGGAGGAGATCGGAATCGGTCGTGCGGGCCACGGGGCGCTCACCTCATGTATGAGAACTGCTCATGGAACGGGGCGTCGCATGAGCCCAACGGGCTGCCCGCGAGGCGCATTCCCGTCCTACGGTCCGGTCATGAACGAGACCGCGCTCACCGTGCACCAGACCGCCCGCCCCCACGGCTTTCCCACCGCGGGGCACTTCGCCTTCGTCGAATCCCCCCTCACCGGCCCCGCCGCCGGCGGCGCGCTCGTGGAGAACCTCTACTGGTCCGTCGACCCCTACCACCGCGAGCTGATGGACGACGTGCCCGGTGGCTTCGCGCTCGACGCGCCACTGGAGGGCCGCGCCATCGGGCGGGTGATCGCCTCGCGCACTCCTCGGCTGGCCGAGGGCGAGATCGTGTTCCACCGGCAGGGCTGGCGCACGCACGCGATGGTCACACCCGAGGAGGTACGGCGCCTCCCCCGCTTCGACGGGGTGCCTCCGACCGCGTACCTGAGCACCCTGGGCGGCACCGGCCTGACCGCCTACGTCGGCCTGACCCGGATCGCGCGGCTTCGAGCGGGAGAGGACCTGTTCGTGTCCGCCGCCGCGGGCGGGGTCGGCACGGCGACCGGGCGGTTCGCCAGGCTGCTCGACGCCGGGCGGCTCGTGGGCAGCGCGGGCTCGGCGGCGAAGGCCGCCCACCTCGTGAAGGAGGTGGGCTATGACGCGGCCTTCGACTATCACGACGGGCCCGCGGCCGCCCTGCTCGGCGAGGCCGCGCCGCGCGGCATCGACGTGTTCGTCGACAACGTCGGCGGCGGGCAACTGGCCGCCGCCGTGGGAGCGCTGCGCCCCTTCGGACGGATCGTCCGCGTCGGCACGATCAGCCAGTACAACACTCCCGACGCGCCGGCGCCGCGCTTCGACTACGCGGACATCGTCGAGAAGAGCATCCGCATGGAGGGCTTCCTGGTCAGCAACCACCGTGATCTGCAGGAGGAGTTGTACGAGTTCGCCGTGCCGCATCTGCAGAGCGGCCGACTCGCCTCGGACGAGACGGTCGTCGACGGGTTCGAGCACATCGTGGACGCGTTCCTGGGCATGCTGCGCGGGGAGAACACCGGCAAGATCATCGTCCGGGACCGCACGCAGGTCAGGATCCCCACCGGTCACGCAGCTCACGCTTGAGGATCTTCCCGCTGGCGTTGCGGGGCAGTTCGTCCACGAAGAGGACCCGCTTGGGCGCCTTGAAGTGCGGAAGCTTCTCCCGTGCGTGGGCGATGAGTTCGTCCTCGGTGACCTCGCCGTGCGGCACGACGACCGCGGTGACGGCCTCGATCCAGCGCTCGTCGGGGAGCCCGATCACCGCGACCTCGGCGACCTGCTCATGGGTGTAGAGGGCGTCCTCGACCTGGCGTGAGGCGACCAGTACGCCACCGGAGTTGATGACGTCCTTCACCCGGTCCACGACGGTGAAGTAGCCGTCGGCATCCCGCACGGCGAGGTCGCCCGAGTGGAACCAGCCGTCGCGGAACGCCTCGGCCGTCTCCTCCGGCTTGTCCCAGTAGCCGTCGCACAACTGCGGTGAGCGGTAGACGACTTCGCCCGCCGTGCCGTCGGGTACGTCCTTGCCGTTCTCGTCGACGACCCGTGCGTCCACGAAGAGGACCGGGCGTCCGCAGGAGTCCATCCGGCCCTTGTGCTCGTCGGGGGCGAGGACGGTGGCGAGGGGGCCGATCTCGCTCTGCCCGAAGCAGTTGTAGAAGGCCAGCTTCGGCAGCCGCTCGCGCAGCCGTTCCAGGACGGGCACCGGCATGATCGAGGCGCCGTAGTACGCCTTGCGCAGTCCGCTCAGGTCGCGGTCGGCGAAGTCGGGGCGGTTGGACAGACCGATCCACACGGTGGGCGGGGCGAACAGGCTGTCCGCGCGGCCCGCCTCGATCAGGTCGAAGAGCTGCCCGGCGTCCGGCGCGTCGAGGATGGTGTTCGTCGCGCCGATCGCGAGGTACGGCAGCAGGAACACGTGCATCTGCGCGGAGTGGTAGAGCGGCAGCGAGTGGACGGGGAGGTCCCCGGCGCTGAGATCGAGGGCCGTGATCGCGCTCAGGTACTCGTGGACGAGGGCCCGGTGCGTCATCATCGCGCCCTTGGGCAGGGCGGTGGTGCCCGAGGTGTAGAGCAGTTGCACGAGCGTGTCGCCGCGCGGCTCGTCCCCGTCGTACGGGAGGGCGGTGTCCAGGCGCGCGAGAAGCGAGTCGTCGGCGTCGCGCAGCGGGAGGGTCCGTACACCGTCGGGGAGCCGCCCGGCGAGGTCGGGGTCGGTCAGCACGAGGGCGCTGCCCGACTGCCCGACGATGTAGGCGAGGTCGTCGCCGGTCAGGTTCTGGTTGACCGGCACGTGCACGAGGCCGGCGCGGGCGCAGGCGAGGAAGCCGATGAGGTAGGCGTCCGAGTTGTGGCCGTAGGCGCCGACCCGGTCGCCCGGGGCCAGCCCTTCGCCGAGCAGCACGGTCGCCGCGCGGGACACGGCCTCGTCGAGCTCCGCGTACGTCCAGGAGCGCTCGCGGTAGTCGACCGCGCGTCGCGCCGGAGTCCGCCGGGCACTGCGCCGCAGCACCCCGTCAACCGTACTGCCGTGTCCAGGCGTCATGACACGTGATCCTCGATCCACACAAGGAGGAGGTCAAGTACCCGACGCCCCGCGGAGACCGTTCGTCCGGGACCCGGTCGGCCGGACGGCCGTCGTCGGACTCTCCGGCAGGTGTGCGGCGCCCGGGACCCCGGGCGCCGCACGCGACCGACCGCCGCGCCCCGTTCACACCACCCGGGTCCGCCCCTCCCAGTACGGGTCCCGCAGGCGTCGTTTGTAGAGCTTTCCGTTGGGGTCGCGGGGCATCGATTCGACGAAGTCGACGCTCTTGGGGCGCTTGTAGCCGGCGAGCAGGGTCGCGCAGTGGGTGAGGACTGCCTCGGCGAGGGCGGGGCCGGGTTCGTGGCCGGGAGCGGGTTCGACCACGGCCTTGACCTCCTCGCCCCATTCGTCGTGCGGGATGCCGAAGGCCGCGGCGTCGGCGACCGCGGGGTGGGTGAGCAGCGCGGACTCGATCTCGGCCGGGTAGATGTTCACGCCCCCCGAGATGATCATGTCGATCTTGCGGTCGCGCAGGAAGAGGTAGCCGTCCTCGTCCAGGTAGCCCAGGTCGCCGACGGTGAAGAAGTCGCCGATCCGGTTCTTCCGCGTCTTGCTCTCGTCCTTGTGGTAGGAGAACCCGCCGGTGCTCATCTTCAGGTAGACGGTGCCGAGTTCACCGGGCGGCAGCCGGTTTCCTGCGTCGTCGAAGACGGCGAGTTCGCTGATGGGCCAGGCCTTGCCGACGGTGCCGGGTTTCTTCAGCCAGTCCTCGGCGGTGGCGAAGGCCCCGCCGCCCTCGCTGGCCGCGTAGTACTCCTCGACACTGTGGCCCCACCACTCGATCATGGCGCGCTTCACATGGTCGGGGCAGGGGGCCGCGCCGTGGATGGCGTGCCGCATGGAGGAGACGTCGTAGCGGGCGCGCACCTCCTCGGGCAGGGCCAGCAGCCGGTGGAACTGGGTCGGCACCATGTGGGTGTGGGTGCACCGGTGCGCGTCGATGACCCGGAGCATCTCCTCGGGCGTCCACTTGTCCATCAGGACCAGCCGGTGGCCGATGTGCAGCGACGCGCCCGCGAACTGGAGCACCGCGGTGTGGTAGAGCGGCGAACAGACGAGGTGCACGTTGTCGTCGAAGGGGCGGATGCCGAAGATGGCCAGGAATCCGCCGAGGTACGACTCCTCGGGGAGTCTGCCGGGCAGCGGGCGCCGGATGCCGCGCGGGCGGCCGGTGGTGCCGGAGGTGTAGTTCATGACCCAGCCGAGGGTGCGGTCGGCGGGCACCGACTCCGGCTGTCCGTCGAGGAGTTCGGCGTAGGGACGGAAGCCGTCGATCGCGCCGACGGCGTAGCGCCGGTCGCCGGGCAGTTTCGCCTCGTCGGCCGCGTGCCGGGCCGCGTCGGCGAACCGCTCGTGGGCGACGAGGACCTTGGCACCGGAGTCGGAGACGATCCAGGCGATCTCCGGGCCGACGAGATGGTGGTTGACGGGGACGAGGTAGAGGCCGGCCTGCGAGGCCGCGAGATAGGCGACGAGGAACTCGACGCCGTTCGGGAGCACGACCGCGAACGCGTCGCCGGTCGAGAGGCCCGCGGCGCGCAGCCCGTGGACGAGCCGGTTGGAGGCCGCGTGCAGACGTCCCGCGGTCCACTCCTCGCCGGCGGGGGTGACGAGGACGACGCGGTCGGGGTCGGCCGCGGCCTGGGCCCAGAAGCCGTTCGGGGCGGTGCTCATGCGGGGTCCTCCCTGCCGGCGATGCGGTTGATGCGGTCCACGGCGCGCTCGAAGCCGCGGGTCAGGTCGTCGAAGACCTCCTGGACGGCGCGTTCGCTGTTCATCCGGCCGACGATCTGTCCGACCGGTGTGCCGAGCAGCGGCTCCACCTCGTACTTCTGGATGCGGGAGACGGCGTCGGCGACCAGGAGTCCCTGGAGCGGCATGGGCAGCGTGCCGGGACCGTTCGGGTCGTCCCAGGCGTCGGTCCACTCGGTGCGGAGCTGGCGCGCGGGCTTGCCGGTCAGGGCCCGCGAGCGCACGGTGTCCCCGGATCCGGCGGCGAGGAGCTTGCGGGTGACGCCGGGCGCGTGCAGGTCGGCCTCGGTGACCGTCAGCCAGATGGAGCCGAGCCACACGCCCTGGGCGCCGAGGCTGAGCGCGGCGGCCACCTGCTGTCCGCTGCCGATGCCACCGGCGGCGAGGACGGGCAACGGGTCGACGGCGTCGACGACTTCGGGCGTGAGCACCATCGAGGCGATGTCCCCGGTGTGCCCGCCGGCCTCGTAGCCCTGCGCGACGACGATGTCGATGCCCGCCTCGGCGTGTTTGCGGGCGTGCCGGGCACTGCCGGCGAGGGCCGCGACGAGCACTCCCTGGGCGTGCGCGCGCTCGATGACGTCGGCGGGCGGTGAACCGAGCGCGTTGGCGAGCAGGGTGATCGGATGCTCGAAGGCGATATCGAGCTGGCCGCGGGCGACCTCTTCCATCCACCCGGTGATGCGCCAGCCGGACGCCTCGCCCTCGGCGAGTTCGGGTACGCCGTACTTGGCGAGGGTGTCCCTGACGTACTGGCGGTGCCCCTCGGGGATCATCGCCTCGACCTCGGCCTCGCTGACCCCTTCGACCTTCTTCGCGGGCATGACGACGTCGAGTCCGTAGGGCATGCCGTCGATGTGCGCCTCGATCCAGTCGAGGTCGCGTTCGAGTTCGTCGGGGGCGGTGTAGCGGACCGCGCCGAGCACGCCGAGTCCACCGGCGCGGCTGATGGCCGCGGCGACGGCGGGAAACGGCGTGAAGCCGAAGATGGCGTGCTCGACTCCCAGTCTCTTGCTCAGCTCCGTCTGCATGGCCGCAGGATGCCGCAGACCTCCGGACGAGGGAAGACCTTTTCTGATGCTCCGTCAGATTTCTGGACGCCCGCGCGTCCGTCGTGGAGGGGTTGACACACCCACGCCTGACGGGAAACTTTCACTCGGCACGGCAGATCCAGAAAGATACTTTCAGGCGGCCCGAGCGGGAGGATCCCCCGATGACCGAAGGCGCGAAGGACGGAACGGCCGAGGAGCGGTACAGAACGGGCGGCGGGCTGACGCGCCGTCAATGGGGTGCGGGCGTCCTGGCGGTGGGCGGAGCACTGGCTCTCGGCCCGTTCCCGGCGGGGCCCGCCGCGGCCGCGGCGGCGGACGGCCGGCGGACCCTGCGGCACGGCACCCCGGAACAGGCAGGCCTGCTCGGCGGACCACTGCGCCAACTGGTGACGGACGCCGAGGCGTTCCTCGGACCCTCACCCCGGCACCCCTGGTACGCCGGTGCGGTCCTGCTCGCCGGGCGGGGTTCCACCGTGGCCCTGCACCAGCCGATCGGCAAGGCCGTGCGGTACGCGGGCTACGACGAGAGCACCGACTCCGGCGTGGAGTTCCCGGCCGACGAGCAGATCGCGGCGACACGGGACACGGTCTACGACCTCGCGTCGGTCTCCAAGCTCTTCACGTCGATCCTCGCCGTGCAGCAGATCGAGCGGGGCGCCCTGGAACTGGAGGCCGCCGTGGCCTCGTACCTCCCGGAGTTCGCGGGCGGCGGCAAGCCGGATGTGACGATCCGTCAACTCCTGACGCACACCTCGGGGTTCCGCTCCTGGATCCCTCTCTACAACGCGCCGACCCGGGAGGGGAAACTCCAGCTCGTCTGGGACGAGAAACTACTCAACCCGCCCGGCACCGCCTACCTCTACTCCGACCTGAACCTCATCTCGCTCCAACTGGTCCTGGAGAAGCTCACCGGCCGGACCCTCGACGTGCTCCTGCGCGACGAGATCACCGGCCCGCTCGGCATGGACCGCACCCGCTACAACCCGCCCGCCTCCTGGAAGCCCCGGATCGCGGCCACCGAGGACGCCCGGCTGCCCTGGTCGGGACTGGACCGCGGACTGGTGTGGGGCGAGGTCCACGACGAGAACGCGTACTCCCTCGGCGGGGTCGCCGGTCACGCCGGTGTCTTCTCCTGCGCCTGGGACCTGGCGGTCCTCGGCCGGACCCTGCTCAACGGCGGCGCCTACGGCAGGGCCCGCATCCTGCGGCCCGAGACGGTGGACCTGATGTTCACCGACTTCAACACCGCCTTCCCGGGCGACGAGCACGGGCTGGGCTTCGAGCTCTACCAGCACTGGTACATGGGCGCGATGGCGACGCCGCGCACGGCGGGCCACACCGGCTTCACGGGCACCTCGATCGTCCTCGACCCGACGACCGACTCGTTCCTGATCGTGCTCGGCAACTCCGTCCACCCGGTGCGCACCTGGCGGTCCGGCTCCGCTCCCCGGGTCGCCGCGGGCACCGGCATGGCGCGCGCCGTCCCGGTGCGTCCCGCGTCCGGCCGTACGTCCTGGTTCGCCGGGACCGCGAGCGCCACGACGGCGACCCTGACGCTGCCCCCGCTCGACACCACCGCCGGTTCCCCGCGCCTCGGCTGCGCCCTGTGGTGGGACACGGAGCCCGGGTCCGACCTGCTCGCCCTCGAAGCCTCCACCGACGGCGGCGCGAACTGGAAGCCCGTCCCCTTCACGACCCGGCGCGGGTCAAAGGACCCGCAGGAGCATCCGGCCGGCACGGCCACCGGCTGGTCGGGGCGGGTCTGGCACCGGCTCGGCGCGGACCTGCCGGCCGACCGGGCACTCACGCTGCGCTGGCGGTACACGACGGACACGCTGTACGTCGGCCGGGGCGCGTACGTCGACGCCCTGCGGGTCACCTCGGGCGGGCGCGTCGTCTTCGACGAGAGCCGCCCCGCCGACGCCGCACGGATCACGCCGGCGGGCTGGGAGCCGTCCCGGGACTGACGCCACGCCCCACCGCTCGACGCCGGTTCCGTCCCGCCCCGCCCGCCGAAGGGACGAGGGCGGAACCGGTCCGCCGCCTAGCCGGCCGCGCTCAGAGCTTCCAGTACGGCCTTCGCGGCGTTGTGGCCCGGCACCCCGCTCACTCCGCCGCCCCGCACGGCGCCCGCCCCGCACAGCATCACGTTGGCGTGCCGCGTCTCGACCCCCCAGCGGCCGGTGCCCTCCTGCGCGTAGGGGAAGGCGAGGTCACGGTGGAAGATGTTGCCGCCCGGCAGCCGCAGGTCGCGCTCCAGGTCCAGCGGGGTCTTCGCCTCGATGCACGGCCTGCCGTCCGCGTCGGTGGCCAGACAGTCCGCGAGCGGCTCGGCGAGGTGCCCCTCCAACTGCGCCAGCGTCGACTTCAGCAACTCCTCCCGTACGCCGTCGTTGTCGCGCTCGAACAGCCGGGCCGGCGTGTGGAGTCCGAAGAGCGTGAGGGTCTGGTACCCCTGCTCGGCCAGGTCCTGGCCGAGGATGCTCGGGTCGGTGAGCGAGTGGCAGTAGATCTCCGAGGGCGGCGCGGCGGGCAGTTCCCCGGACGCGGCCTGTGCGTGCGCGGCGGCGAGCTGCTCGTATCCCTCGGCGATGTGGAAGGTCCCGGAGAACGCCTCGCGCGGGTCGACGGAGGTGTCGCGCAGCCGCGGCAGCCGCTTCAGCAGCATGTTCACCTTGAGCTGCGCGCCCTCGGCGGGGGCCGGCGGCTCGTCCCCGGTGAGCCGGGCGAGTTCCTGCGGTGAGGCGTTCACCAGGACGTGCCGGGCCGCGACGACGCCCTCGCCGTCGGCCGTGCGGTAGCTGATCTCGGCGGACTCGCCGTCGGTGTCGATGCGGAGCACCTCGTGCCCGGTGGCGATCACCGCGCCGGCACCGCGGGCCGCGCCGGCGATCGCGTCGGTGAGCGCGCCCATGCCCCCGACGGGCACGTCCCAGGCTCCGGTGCCGCCGCCGATCACGTGGTAGAGGAAGCAGCGGTTCTGACGCAGCGACGGATCGTGGGCGTCGGCGAAGGTACCGATGAGCGCGTCGGTCAGGACGACGCCGCGGACGAGGTCGTCGGTGAAGTACTCCTCGACGGCCGCGCCGACGGGCTCCTCGAACAGGATCCGCCAGGCCTCCTCGTCATCGACGCGGGCCCGCAGCTCCTCGCGGGTGGGCAGCGGTTCGGTGAGCGTCGGGAACACGTTCTTGGCGACGCGGCCCGTCATCGCGTAGAAGCGCTGCCACGCCTCGTACTCGCGCTCCGACCCGGTCAGCCGCGCGAACGCCTCGCGGGTACGGCGTTCGCCGCCGCCGACGAGCAGTCCCGTCGGCCGTCCGTCCCGCTCGACGGGCGTGTACGAGGAGACCGTGCGGCCGCGGACGCGGAAGTCGAGGCCGAGGTCCCGCACGATCTTCCGGGGCAGCAGGCTCACCAGGTACGAGTAGCGCGACAGGCGCGCGTCGACTCCGGCGAACGGCCGGGTGGACACGGCGGCGCCGCCGGTGGTCCCCAGCCGCTCCAGCACGAGCACGGACTGTCCCGCCCGGGCCAGGTAGGCGGCGGCGACGAGTCCGTTGTGGCCCCCGCCGACGATCACGGCGTCGTATCCCTCGTGTGCAGGCATGGTTCTTCGTAGCACGTGATGATCTACGTCGGCCAGGGGTGCGCGGCAGGCGGCGGGCGGCCGGACGAGCGGGCGGCGGCGCTCCCCGGGTCCTTTCCCGCAGGTCCGGCCCCTGACCCGGACCTGGCCCCGGCCCCGGACCGTCGGCAAAGGTCCGCTAGCGTTCTCCGGCCGCCCGCTGCTGCCGCAGTACGGCCACCCTCCGGTACAGCTCCACGGCCTCCTGGCGGTGGCCCAGCTGTTCCAGGCAGTGCGCCTCGTCGTTGCGGCTGGCCAGGGTGTCGGGGTGGTCGGCGCCCAGCACCTGCTCGCGGGCGGTCGCCACGCGGCGGTATTCGGTGAGGGCGTCGGACCAGCGGCCGAGCCAGCCGAGGCCGACGGCGACCTCACGGCGGCTGACGAGCGTGTCGGGGTGGTCCCCGCCGAGCACGCGCTCGCGCAGCGCGCACACGTCACGGGACTCGGCCAGCGCCTCCTCCCAGCGGGCCATGCGGCCGAGGTTCACCCCGAGGCCGTGACGGGCGCGCAGGGTCTCGGGATGGGCGGGGCCGTGCGCCCGGGTGCGGTCGTCGACGAGCGCTCTGTACAGGTCGAGTGCCTGGGCGCTGCGGCCGAGCCGGCCGAGGCTGATGCCCACCTCGTAGCGGGCGGCGAGGGTGTCCGGATGGTCGGGGCCGAGCGCCCGGGAGCGTGTCTCCGCGACTTCCTGGTAGGTCTGCAGCGCCTCGGTCCAACGCCCCAACTGGCCCAGCGCGTAGCCGACTTCGAAGCGAGTGACGAGGGTGTCGGGGTGCGCCGCGCCGAGCACCCGGCCACGGGCGGCGGCGACCTCGCTCGCCATGCGGTACGAGTCCTCCAGGCGTCCGAGCCGGCTCAGGTTGAAGGCCAGGTTGTGGCGGCAGCGCAGGGTGTCCGGATGGTCGGCGCCCATGACGCGTTCCCGGGCGGCGAGCACCGACGTGTACGCCTGGTGTGCCTCGAAATGGCGGCCCAACTGGCCCAGCACGTACGCCATTTCCTGCCGGGCGGCGAGGGTGTCGGGGTGGTCGGCGCCGAGCACGCGCTCGCGGGACCGCGCGACCCGGGCGTACTCGCCCAGTGCCTCGGCGGGGCGCCCGGTGCGGCTGAGGGTGAAGCCGACCTCGTAGCGGCTGGTGAGCGTGTCGGGGTGGTCGGGCCCGAGGAGGTGCTCGCGTTCGGCGGCGACGGAACGGTGGGCCTCGCCCGCCTCGGCCCACCGGCCGAGCCGTCCGAGGTTCAGTCCCGCGTCGTGCCGCCCGGCGAGCGCGGTGAGCGACTCCTTCGACGGTGCGGGCCGTTCGGGGGCGGACCGCTGAGGCGTCGCGGTCGTGGAGGGGCGGGCGATCCACTCTCCGGTGAGTCCGGCCGAGGGGTCCGGTGGTGTGGTGCGCAGTCCCGCGCCGGTGGCCTTGTGGCCGGTCGTCATGCCCTGTGTCCAGGCGGGCAGCCGCGAGGCCCGGGCGGACTGCCCCGGACCCGACGGGGCGACGGACCGGAGCGATCCCTGTGCGGAGGAGGACTGCCCGATCGCGGGGGTGACGACCGTCGGCACGTACAGGGGTGTGGCGCGCCCGGCGTCGATGCGCTGGGCGAGTTCACGGGCGTCCCGCGGGCGCTGCTCGGGCTCCTTGGCGAGCAGGTCCAGGATGATCCGCTCCAGGAACTCGGGCAGTTCGGCGCGGTGGCGGCGGGGCGGCTCGGGCACGGTGTCGCGGTGCCCGACGAGGACCGACCAGGCGTCCTCGAGGTCGAACGGCGGTGCCCCGGTGGCTATCTCGTAGAGGACGCAGCCGAACGAGTAGAGGTCGCTGCGCTCGTCGACGTCCGAACCGCTGATCTGTTCCGGTGACATGTAGTGCGGGGTGCCCATCGCGATGCCGGTGCCGGTGAGCCGTGAGGTGAACCCGATGTCGTGCCCGAGCCGGGCGATGCCGAAGTCGCAGATCTTCACGGTGCCGTCGTTCAGCCGCATGATGTTCGCCGGCTTCAGGTCCCGGTGCACGATGCCCTGCCGGTGGGTGTAGTCGAGCGCGGCGGTCACCTGCCCGGCGATGTCGATCACCTCGTCGACGGCGAGCGGGCGGTTCTCGTTCTCCTCCAGGGCCTGGCCGAGGTTGAGTCCCTCCAGCAGCTCCATCACCAGATAGAGCAGGCCGTCGGCCTCGCCGAAGTCGTGGACCACGGTCACGCCGCGGTGCTGGAGGGCTGCCGCCACCCGGGCCTCGCGCCGGAACCGCTCCCGCAGGATGCCGGTGAAGGCCTGGTCGTGGTGCGGGCCGAGCGGTTTGAGGCACTTGACGGCCACGTGGCGCCCCAACGACTCGTCGCGCGCCCGCCACACCTCGCCCATTCCGCCGCGCCCGATGAGATCCAGCAGCCGGTACCGGCCCTGGATCAGCCTGCTCTCCGCCATCGCGTGTGATCGCCCCCGTCACTGCTCCATCTCGGCCCTCCCCCGGGCCCCGTCCAGTATGGCGAGCCGTCAGCCGACTTTGTACGGCGCCGGGCGGGACCCGGGGCCGAGCCGTGACACGGCCGAGAGAATGTGCTTGGGCGGGAGTTGCCAGCGCAGTGTCGCGGGCACGAGGCGCAGTGTGGTGCCCGTGGTGCGCAGACTCCGGGTGACCGCGGCGGGCGACGGGACCGGCCGGCCGTACAGCGCGTGGGCGTACGGCGGCAGAGCCTCGTACGCGAGCCGGGCCACGCGCCGCCACAGCAGGGCGCGCGCCGGTACGAGCAGCGGGTGGACGAGGGGACGCCTGAGGAAGTCGTCCACCTCGCGGGCCTCGGCGCCCGCGGCCAGTTCCGGGCGCGTCCTGTCGAAGTAGGCGGCCAGTTCGGCCTGGTCCGCCGGCACTCCGGCGGGGTCGAGTCCGACGAGGCGGGCGCCGACCCGGTTCTCCTCGACGTACCGGTCGGCCTGCGCGTCCGTGAGGCGGAATCCCGAGCGGCGCAGCACCTGGAGGTAGGAGTCGATCTCCGCGCAGTGCACCCACAGCAGCAGCTCCGGCTCGTCGACCCGGTACGGCTCACCGGTGTCCGGGGCGGTGACGGTGAGCCTGCGGTGGATCCCGCGTACCCGGGCGCCGGCCTTCTCGGCGGCGGCGGTCGTGCCGTACGTGGTCGTTCCGACGAAGTGGGCGGTGCGCATCAGGCGGCCCCAGGCGTCACGCCGGAAGTCCGAGTTCTGGAAGACACCCCGTACGGCCCGGGGGTGCAGCGCCTGGAGGTAGAGCGCGCGGACCCCGGCGACCCACATCATGGGGTCGCCGTGCATCTGCCAGGTGACCGAGCCGGGCCCGAAGAGGCCGGGGTCGCCGCGTCCGTCGGGCTGCATCGGACCAGGCTAACGCCGTACCCGGGGCATCCCCAGTCCGATCCAGGCGATGATCTCCCGCTGGATCTCGTTGTTCCCGCCGCCGAAGGTGAAGATCACCGCGGACCGGTAGCCGCGTTCGAGTTCGCCGTGCAGGACGGCTCCGGCCGAGCCCTCCTTCAGGACGCCGGGCGCGGCGACGATCTCCATGAGCGTGGCGTACGCGTCCCGGCGGGCCTCCGAGCCGTAGACCTTGACGGCGGAGGCGTCCTGCGGGGTGAGGGTGCCCTGCTGGACGGCGTTCACCATCTGCCAGTTCATGAGCTTCATGGCGTCGAGGCGGGTGTGCGTGCGGGCGAGGCCCCGGCGCACCCAGGGGAGGTCGACGACGCGGCGGCCGTCGCCGAGCTTGGTCTCCATGGCCCAGCGCTGGACGTCGTGCAGGGCCCGGATGGCCATGGTGCCGTGCGCGGCGAGGGTGACGCGCTCGTGGTTGAGCTGGTTGGTGATCAGCCGCCAGCCCTTGTTCTCCCGGCCGACCCGGCGCGTGGCGGGGACGCGGATGTTCTCGTAGTAGCTCGCGGTGGTGTCGTGCGAGGCGAGCGTGTTGATGAGGGTGCAGGAGTAGCCGGGGTCGGAGGTCGGGACGAGGAGCATGGTGATGCCCTTGTGGGGCGGGGCGTCGGTGTCGGTGCGGACGGCGAGCCACACCCAGTCGGCGGTGTCGCCGTTGGTGGTCCAGATCTTCTGTCCGTCGACGGTGTAGTGGCCGGTCTCCTCGTCGCCCTCGCGTACGGCCTTGGTCCTCAGGGCGGCGAGGTCGGTTCCGGCGTCGGGCTCGCTGTAGCCGATCGCGAAGTCGAGTTCGCCGGAGAGGATGCGCGGCAGGAAGTAGGCCTTCTGCTCGTCGGTGCCGAACTGCATGATCGTGGGTCCGACGGTGTTGAGGGCCATCAGCGGCAGCGGTACGCCCGCCTGGGCGGCCTCGTCGAAGAAGATGAACTGCTCCATCGGGCTCAGGCCGCGCCCGCCGTACTCCTGCGGCCAGCCGACGCCCAGCCAGCCGTCCGTGCCGAGCCGTCGGACGGTCTCGCGGTAGAAGCGTTTCTGGGCCGCCGGGTCGCCGTAGCGCGCGTAGGCGTTGTCCGGCACCAGCTCGGCGAAGTAGTCCCGCAGTTCGGTCCGCAACCGCTGCTGCTCCGGCGTGTATTCGAGGTGCACGGTGCCTCCTTGCCTTCCCGGACCTTCCCGGACCCGACCTGACGGCGCACACCGTAGAACGTGTTCCACAAATGGGGAATGGCGATGACGCGGGCACATGGTCCGGGGAGCGCCCGCCGGGGTGCGGCGCGGTGGGCCTTAGGGTGGCGCGACCGGGTGCTGCGGGCCCGCCGGACGGCCGGCGGGGCAATTCCCGTACAGGACGGGGTCCTTGCGTTCGCAGGGCTCCGAGGACGCGTGAGAGTGAAGGCATGACGAGCCGAGTGACGCTGATCTCAGC
This sequence comes from Streptomyces sp. NPDC005302, assembly GCF_040607345.1. NCBI lineage: Bacteria > Bacillati > Actinomycetota > Actinomycetes > Kitasatosporales > Streptomycetaceae > Streptomyces > Streptomyces sp. NPDC005302. The sequence goes on along the minus strand of NZ_JBEXGN010000008.1, from coordinate 315,438 downwards.
GGCGATCAGTGAGGCGCTGCGCGAGGCCCGCTTCGACGACGGAAGCCCGGTAGACGCCTCGGGTCTGCGGGCCGCCGCGGCGGCCGTCGACGCGGGTGCCGTGCCGGCCGGGGACCGGCTGTGGGTCTCCCCCGGCGTGCGCTGCCGGCAGACCGCGGAGGCGCTCGGCCTCGACGGCGCCGTCGACGTGCCGGAGCTGGCCGGTCTGGAGGTGGGCCGCTGGCGCGGGGCGACTCTGGGCGAGGTGAGCGCGGCGGAGCCCGAGGCGGTCGGGCGGTGGCTCGCGGACCCCACGGCGGCGCCGCACGGCGGGGAGTCGGTACGGGCGTTCTGCGACCGGGTGGCGGGGTGCCTGGAGCGGGCCGCCGAGCAGGACGGCAGGATCGTCGCGGTCGTGGAGCCCGAGGTCGTACGGGCCCTGCTGGTACGGGCGTTGGGGGCGCCGGAGTCGGCGTTCTGGCGGGTCGACGTGGCGCCGCTCACCGCCACGGAGTTCAGCGGGCGGGCGGGGCGGTGGAACGTCCGCGCGGGACGCCCCCTGGAGGGACGGGCCTGAGCCCGCGCGTCCGCGCGTTCAGCGCAGGGTGGCGAGGAAGTCCGCGCAGGCCTGGGCGCACTCGCGGCAAGTCTTGGCCGAGCCCTCCGCGCCGGGGAAGCCGTCGAAGACCTCCGCGCACTCCAGGCAGACGTCGCGGCACCACTCCAGCTGGGCCCGGACATCTCGCTCGTCCTGTCCGGCCTGCCGGGACAGCATGTGGCAGGTGGCCTCGCAGACCTCCGCGCACAGCACGCCCTTGCGCCGCACCAGTGCCTGTTCCTCGGGCCCGTCGGGATTCATGAGGCTCGCGCGCAGCGCACAGGCCCGGGCGCACTGACTGCATGCCTGGGCGCAGGCGAAGCGGTCCTCCAGGAAGCGGAAGAGCTCCTGCTGGGATGTCGTGGAAGTCACAACTACCGTGTAGCCGCGCGGAGTCGGTTCAAACGGCGCGGGAGGGACGCCTCACGCGCCGGCCGCCTCCCGGGAGATCTGCTCGAACTCCGCGCCCATCGCGGCGGAGAGCGCCTGCGCCGCCGACAACGGGCGCACCATCACGGTGAATTCGTCGATGAGACCGTCCTCGTCGAAGTGCAGGAAGTCGCAGCCGTTGATCTCCTTGTCGCCCACCTTGGCGACGAAGACGAGCGCGTGGTCACGGCCGTCGGCCCCGGCGATCTCACGGACGTAGCGGAAGTCGCTGAAGACGCGCCAGACACCTCGGAGGATGGCCGCGGTGATCGGCTTGCCCGGGTAGGGCTTGAAGGCGACCGGGCTGGTGAACACGACGTCGTCGGCCAGCAGCTCCTCGACAGCGGCGAGGTCTCCGGCCTCCACGGCCTTGCGGAACGCGTTCATCACGCCCACCTCTCATACTCAACTAATTGATTAGGTGCGCATAAGATTAGTCGTGCCGGTGTATGCCGTCTAGCCTTGGGGGATGGCATTGCGACACGCGGTTCTGGCCGCGCTCCTGGAGGGCGAGGCCTCGGGGTACGACCTGGCCAAGGGGTTCGACGCCTCGGTGGCCAACTTCTGGATGGCGACCCCGCAGCAGCTGTACCGCGAGCTGGACCGCATGGAGTCCGAGGACCTCATCGAGGCCCGGCTGGTGCGCCAGGAACGCCGGCCCAACAAAAGGGTCTTCTCCCTGACCGCGACGGGCCTGGACACGCTGGCCGCCTTCACCGCGGCGCCCGCACGGCCCACCGCCCTGCGCGACGAGCTGATGGTCAAGGTGTACGCCCTCGACGAGGGGGACGACGACGCCGTACGGGCGGCGATCGCCGAGCGGCTGGAGGGGGCGCGCGCCAAGCTGGCGCACTACGACCGGATCGGCGACCGCCTGCTCGACGGGCGGACGGAGGAGGCGTACCTGGCCACCGCCGACCGCGTCGGCCCGTATCTCACCCTCCTGGGGGGACGCGCCTTCGAGCAGGCGAACATCGCGTGGGCGGAACGGGCGCTGCTCGTCCTGGAACGGCGCGCGTCCGTGCCGCGGTAGAGCGCTCTGTGACGGTAGGGCGTCCGGGATCGCCGGGCGCACCTCGGTTGGTCTCCCGCGTCCGGCCCGCCTACGGTCGAGGAGGCAACCGCCCCCGACGATCCGTGTGCGGAACACCTGGACGGGTAGCCGGAACCTCGGCCCAGCAGGGTCCGCACACCCGGAAGGACGCACCATGTCGAAGATCCTTTTCGTGATGACCGGCGCCGATCACTGGACGCTCGCCGACGGCACCCGCCACCCCACCGGCTTCTGGGCCGAGGAGGCCGCGGCCCCGTACGAGGCCTTCAGGGCCGCCGGTCACGACGTGGTCGTGGCCACGCCGGGCGGCGTCGAGCCCACGATGGACCAGGGGAGCCTGGCGCCCGAGCTCAACGGCGGTCAGGAGGGCTCCGACCGGGTGGCGCGCACCGTCGCGTCCATGAGCGAGCTGAAGCACCCGGTCAAGCTGTCCGACGTGGACCTCGACGACTACGCCGCCGTGTTCTACCCCGGTGGCCACGGTCCGATGGAGGACCTGTCGGTCGACACCGAATCGGGCGGGCTGCTCACCGCCGCGCTGGACTCGGGCAAGCCGCTCGGCGTCGTCTGCCACGGTCCGGCGGCCCTGCTGGCGGCGACCCGGGACGACGGCTCCAACGCGTTCGCGGGCTACCGGGTCACGGCGTTCACCAACACCGAGGAGACACAGGCCGGTTTCGCGGACAAGGCCGCGTGGCTGCTCCAGGACCGGCTCGTCGACGCCGGCGTCGACTTCCAGGAGGGCGAGGCGTGGGCCCCGAAGGTCGTCGTGGACCGCAACCTCGTGACCGGCCAGAACCCTGCCTCCGCCGCCCCGCTCGCCACGGAGTTGCTGAAGAAGGTGGCCTGAGCGCATGACGGCCGGCCGGTCGTGGAAGACCCTCGGCGACCGCTGACCCGCCCTGCGCGGCGCAGCCGTACGGCGCGGGTGTCGGACCGGTCCGAGGAAGGAGCAGTCGTGATGCGTACGCTCGGGGTCGCCGTCGTGGGGTTCGGCTGGATGGGCCGGGTGCACACCCAGGCCTACGCGCGCGTGCCGCACCATTTCCCGGGGCTCGCTCTGCGGCCCGCGCTGGTGGCCGTCGCCGACGAGGTGCCCGGCCGGGCCGAGGAGGCGGCGGACCACTACGGTTTCGCCACCGCCGCCCGCGACTGGCGCGAGATCCTCGCCGACCCCCGGGTCGAGGCCGTGAGCGTCACCGCGCCGAACTTCCTGCACCGTGAGATCGGCACGGCCGTGGCGGAGTCCGGCAGACACCTCTGGATCGAGAAGCCGGTGGGACGGGACGCCGAGGACGCCCGGGCGGTCGCGGACGCGGTGGCCGCGGCGGGCGTCCGGGGCGCGGTCGGCTTCAACTACCGTTGCGCGCCCGCCGTCGTGTGCGCCCGTGAGCTGATCGCCTCCGGCGAGCTCGGCGACGTCACGCACGCGCGCGTGCGGTTGTTCAGCGACTACGCGGCGCACCCCGAGTCGGCGCTCACCTGGCGCTTCGAACGCGAGCGGGGCGGCAGCGGAGTCCTCGGCGACCTGGCGTCGCACGGAGTCGACCTGGCCCGCTTCCTCCTCGGCGAGATCGACGCGCTGGCGGCGGACAGCGCGGTGTTCGTGCCGCGGCGGCCCCGCCCCGGCGGTGCCACGGCGGGCCACACCCGCGCGGCCGGCGGCGACCTCGGGCCGGTGGAGAACGAGGACTACGTGAGCTGTCTGCTGCGCTTCGCCTCCGGCGCGCGCGGAGTCCTGGAGGCGTGCCGGGTCTCGGTGGGCGAGCAGAACAACTACGGCTTCGAGGTCCACGGCACGAAGGGCGCGGTGTTCTGGGACTTCCGCCGCATGGGCGAACTGGGCGTCAGCCGCGGCACCGGCTACCAGGACCAGCCGGTCGGCACCGTGTACGTCGGTCCGGGCGCCGGGGAGTACGGCGCCTTCCAGCCGGGCGCGGCGAACAGCATGGGCTACGACGACCTCAAGGTCATCGAAGCGTACGACTTCCTGAGGTCCATCGCCGACGGCGCGTCCTACGGCGCCACCCCGGAGGACGCCGTGCGCGCCGCGACGGCGCTCGACGCCATGGCGCGCTCCGCGGCGTCGGGGGGCTGGGTCGCCGTCGGCGGGTGAGGGCTCGCTCCGACGGGCTGCCGGAACGAGCGGAGGAAGCGGTCGGCTCAGGGCGGGGCAGAGGGGGTCAGAGGTGGTGGCGGCGGGCCGTCACCTCGCGGTCGTAGCGTTCACGGGCGGCCGACGCGGCCTCGCGCGAGGCGACCTCGGCGACGGGCACGTCCCACCAGGCCGCCGCGGGCGGTGCGGTGGGCGCCGGGTCGGTCTCGACGTGGACACAGGTCGGCCGGTCCGAGGCGCGGGCCGCGGCGAGTGCCTCGCGCAGTTCCCCCACGGTCTTCGCCCGGACGACGTCCATGCCGAGGCTGGCGGCGTTGGCAGCGAGGTCGACGGGGAGCGGGTCCCCGGTGAAGGTGCCGTCGGCGGCCCGGTAGCGGTAGGCCGTGCCGAAGCGTTCACCGCCGGTCCCCTCGGAGAGGCCGCCGATGGAGGCGTATCCGTGGTTCTGCACGATGACCAGGTTGACGGGCAGCCCCTCCTGCACGGCGGTGACGATCTCGGTCGGCATCATCAGATACGTGCCGTCGCCGACGAGCGACCAGACGGGTGTGTCCGGGGCGGCGAGCTGGACACCGATGGCCGCCGGGATCTCGTAGCCCATGCAGGAGTAGCCGTACTCCAGGTGGTACTGGCGCGGGCCGCGGGTCCGCCACAGTTTGTGCAGGTCGCCGGGGAGCGAGCCGGCCGCGTTGATGACCACGTCGTCGTCGCCGACGACCGCGTCGAGCGCGCCGAGAACCTGGGTCTGGGTGGGCACCGCTGAGTCCTCGGCCGCGTATGCCGCGTCCACCACGGCGTCCCAACGCGCCCGTCCCGCGCGGTACTCGGCCTCGTAGGAGGCGTCCACGCGGTGGCCGGAGAGTGCCTGGGCGAGGGCCGTGAGTCCGGTCCGGGCGTCCGCGACGAGGGGGCGAGCGGCCAGCTTGTGGGCGTCGAAGGCGGTGATGTTCAGGTTGACGAACCGGACGTCCGGATGCTGGAAGAGGGTGCCGGAGGCGGTGGTGAAGTCGCTGTAGCGGGTGCCCACGCCGATGACCAGATCGGCGGTCCGGGCGATGTCGTCGCTGACGGCGGTGCCGGTGTGGCCGATGCCGCCGAGGTCGGCGGGGTGGTCGTGGCGCAGGGATCCCTTGCCCGCCTGGGTGGAGGCGACGGGGATGCCGGTGGCGTCGACCAGTGCCTCGAGCGCCGCCTCGGCCTCGCTGTGGTGCACTCCCCCGCCGGCCACGATGAGCGGGCGCCGGGCCATGCGGATCGCCCCGACGGCCGCGGCGAGTTCGGCCGGGTCGGGGCCGGGACGGCGGACCCGCCAGACGCGTTCGGCGAAGAACTCCTCGGGCCAGTCGTGGGCCTGCGCCTGCACGTCCTGCGGCAGGGCGAGGCTGACGGCGCCCGTCTCGGCGGGGTCGGCGAGGACGCGCATCGCGTTCAGCGCGGACGGAATCAGCGTCTCGGGGCGCGTGACGCGGTCGAAGTACCGCGACACGGGACGCAGGGTGTCGTTGACGGACAGGTCGGCCTCGACGGGGTGCTCCAGCTGCTGAAGCAGCGGGTCGGCGGGGCGCGTCGCGAAGTAGTCGCCGGGCAGCAGCAGGACGGGGAGACGGTTGATCGTCGCGAGGGCCGCGCCGGTGACGAGATTGGTGGCTCCAGGTCCGATCGACGTGGTGACGGCCTGGGCGGAGAGGCGGTTGAGGTGGCGCGCGTGACCGACGGCCGCGTGCACCATGGCCTGTTCGTTGCGGCCCTGGTGGAAGGGCATGACGTCCTCGCCGGCCTCCAGGAGCGCCTGGCCGACGCCCGCCACGTTGCCGTGGCCGAAGATTCCCCAGGTGCCGGTGATGAGCCGGCGGCGGACCCCGTCGCGCTCGCTGAACTGCGCGGCCAGGAAGCGGACGAGGGCCTGGGCGGTCGTCAGCCGGCGGGTGGTCGGGCTCATCATGACCTCTCGGGGGCGGTGTAGAGGGGCAGGCGGGGGTCGACCGGCCGGTCGGGCCAGGTGGCGCGGATCCAGGCGTGGTCGGGGTGGTCGCTGATCAGCCAGGCGCGGTCGGGGTCGGGGCCCGCCATCACGTTGAGGTAGTACATGTGGTGGCCCGGCACGGCCATGGAGGGGCCGTGCCAGCCGTCCGGGATGAGCACGACGTCGCCGTCGCGCACCTCGGCGAGGACATCGGTTCCGGTGCCGCGGCCGGAGGGCGAGACCCGCTGGTAGCCGAGGCCGGGGACGCCGTCGTGCGCGGTGAACTCGAAGTAGTAGATCTCCTCCAGTTCGGACTCCTCGCCGGGCCGGTGCTCGTCGTGCTTGTGCGGCGGGAAGGAGGACCAGTTGCCGCCCGGTGTGATCACCTCGACGGCGATGAGCCGGTCGCAGTCGAAGACATCCGCCGCACCGAAGTTGTTGACCTGCCGCGAGCAGCTGCCGGTGCCGCGCAGCTCGACCGGCACCGAGGACGCGGGTACGTGGCGGGCGGGCAGCCGGCGGTCGCAGCGGGCGCCGGTGAGCGCGAACCGGCCGCCGTCGCGGGAGGTGAGGGCGACCTCCGCGTCGCGCGGGACGTACGCGAAGTCGGTCACGCCGTCGAACACGCCGGTCCGCCCGGCCAGCGGGAAGGTGTCGTCGCCGACGGCGACGGTGCAGCCGCCGGCGAGCGGCAGGACGATCCACTCGCTGTCGCCGGTGGCGAACGTGTGCCGGCCGCCGGGCGGCAGCTCCAGTACCCGCAGGGACGAGTGGGCCCAGCCGGCCGACGCGGGCGAGACCTCGACGGCGTAGCCGCCGGTGCCGGCCCTGCCTGCGGGCAGGTGGTGCGTGGTGGTCATCGGGTGGCTCCTGTACGGGGGTGCGCGCGCTGTGACGCGGTACGGGGTGGCGGCGGCTCGGTGGGGCGTCGGTGGCGGGTGACTCCCTCCCGGGGCGGGGGCGTTCGCGGGGTTTTGCGGGGCGGTGAATGTCCGCGGGGTGCCCGGAGTACCCGTACCCGCTTTCGCGCGGAGTTCGTACGGGCTTTCAGAGCAGGCCGACCGCGGTGTCGACCGCCGTTTCCACATCTCCCTCGGCGGGGTAGAGCAGCGAGCGGCCGACGACCATGCCCTGCACGGTGGGGAGCCGCAGCGCCTTGCGCCATCTCTCGTAGGCGGCCTCCTGGTCCTTGCCGACCTCGCCGCCGAGCAGGACGGCGGGCAGGGTGGAGGTCTCCAGGACCTGGGCCATGTCGTCGGGGTCGCGGGTGACCGGCAGTTTGAGCCAGGTGTACGCGGAGGTGCCGCCGAGTCCCGAGGCGATGGCGATGGAACGGGTCACCGCCTCGGCGCCGAGGTCGTTGCGGACCTCGCCCGCCTCCCGCCCGGAGATGAATGGCTCGACGAACAGCGGCAGTCGGCGCGACGCCATGGCGTCGACGGCACCGGCGGCGGTGGCCAGCGTCTCCAACGAGCCGGGGTCGTCGTGGTCGATGCGCAGCAGGAGCTTGCCGGCGTCGAAGCGGAGCCGCTCGATGTCCTCGGGGCGGTGTCCGGTGAAGCGGTCGTCCATCTCGAAGGAGGCGCCGGCGAGTCCGCCCCGGTTCAGGGAACCCATCACGACCCTGTCCTCCAGGACGCCGAGCAGCAGCAGGTCCTCCAGGATGTCGGCGGTCGCGAGCACGCCGTCGACGCCGGGCCGGGACAGTGCGACGCAGAGCCGTTCGAGGAGGTCGGCGCGGTTGGCCATGGCGAGCCGGCGGTCTCCCGCGCCGAGGGCGCCGCGTGCCGGGTGGTCGGCGGCCACGATCATCAGGCGCCCGGTGGGGCCGACGAGCGGGCGGCGGGTCCGGCGGGCGGCCGCTTCGGCGATGGCCTCGGGGTGGAGGGCGCGCACCGTGACGAGGTCGGGGATGGTGATGCTCACGTCGGGCTCCGTTCGGGGGTGGCGTCGGTCAGCCCGTTCACCCGCGCCTCGGTGGTGGGCCGGGGTACGGCCGGCCCGCGCCGGCAGGACGCTCCCGATGTGGGGGTGCGGGCAACGGGACGCCCGGTGGATCCAGGTCTAGGACCCGCGACTCCCGACTGTCAAGACTTTGTACGGACATTCGGACCTGCTCCTGAAATGATGTCTTAACAAAGTCTTGACAGCGGGGTGTCGCAGGGGCTTGTATCCCGTCCCAACGAACCGCCGCTCCACCGGCTCACGCCCGGACCTCGCCGTCCGGGTCCCGCACGGGCCCCGCTCCCGACGCCGCCCCGTTCCCTTTCCCCGGCCGCACAGTGAGGTGCTGGAAAGATGGATCGCACGCCCCACCCCCGTTCACGGAGAATCGCTCCCCTCGTGGCTCTGGTCGCCGCGTCCGCCCTGCTCGCCGCCGGCTGCTCCAGCGGTTCGGGTGGCAAGAAGGCCGAGGAGAGCGCGGACGGCGCCGCCGCCGGCAAGGCCAACACCCCTGAGATGAAAGTTGCCCTGATCACCCATCAGGCTCCAGGGGACACGTTCTGGGACATCGTCCGCAAGGGGGCCGAGGCCGCCGCCGCCAAGGACAACATCAAGCTGGTCTACTCCGCCGACCCGAACGCCGGCAGCCAGGCGAACCTCGTCCAGAACGCGATCGACCAGAAGGTCGACGGCATCGCGATCACCCTCGCCAAGCCGGGCGCCATGAAGTCCGTGGTCGGCAAGGCGACATCGGCCGGCATACCGGTCGTGGGCCTCAACTCCGGTGTCAGCGACTGGAAGCAGCTCGGCCTGATGGAGTTCTTCGGCCAGGACGAGACCGTCGCGGGCGAGGCCCTGGGCAAGCGGCTGAACTCCGAGGGCGCCAAGAAAGCCGTCTGCGTGGTCCACGAACAGGGCAACGTCGGGCTCACCCAGCGCTGCGACGGCGTGAAGAAGACGTTCGACGGCAAGACCGAGACCCTTTACGTCAACGGCACCGACATGCCCTCCGTGAAGTCGACGATCACCGCGAAACTCAAGCAGGACACGGCGATCGACTACGTCCTCACGCTCGGCGCCCCCCACGCCCTGACCGCCGTGCAGTCGGTCGCCGACGCCGGCAGCAAGGCGAAGATCGCCACCTTCGACCTCAACAAGGAGCTCACGGGCGCCATCAGCAAGGGGACCATCCAGTTCGCCGTCGACCAGCAGCCCTATCTGCAGGGCTACTTGGCGGTGGACTCACTGTGGCTCTACAAGAACAACGGCAACTACAGCGGTGGCGGCGAGCAGCCGACGCTGACCGGTCCGGCCTTCGTCGACAAGAACAACGCCGACTCCGTCGCCAGGTTCGCCACGAAGGGCACCAGGTGATGAGCGCCCGGCAGGCCGAACCGGCGGTGAGCGCGCCGCCGGATCCCGGCCCCGCACGGACCGGGGGGCGAAGGACGCGGCGTCCGCTCACGCTGCGGCTGCTCGCCCGCCCGGAGGTCGGGGTCTTCCTCGGCGCGGCCGCCGTGTTCGTCTTCTTCCTGATCGCGGCGCCGCCGGTGCGCTCGGGCGCTTCGATGGCGACCGTGCTGTACCAGTCGTCGACGATCGGCATCATGGCCCTGCCCGTCGCCCTGCTGATGATCGGCGGCGAGTTCGACCTGTCCTCCGGCGTCGCGGTGATCACCTCGGCGCTGACCGCGAGCATGCTCAGCTATCAACTCACCATGAACATATGGGTGGGTGTGATCGTCGCGCTCGTCGCCTCGCTCGCGGTCGGGGCGTTCAACGGCTGGATGACGGTCCGCACCGGGCTGCCCAGCTTTCTCGTCACGCTCGGCACGTTCCTCATCCTCCAGGGCGTGAACCTCGCGGTCACCAAGCTGGTCACCGGCAATGTCGCGACCGACGACATCAGCACCATGGACGGCTTCGGCCAGGCGAAGAAGGTCTTCGCGTCGTCCTTCGACGTCGGCGGCGTGCAGGTGAAGATCACCATCGTCTGGTGGCTGGTCTTCGCCGCGCTGGCCACCTGGGTGCTGCTGCGCACCAAGTACGGCAACTGGATCTTCGCGGTCGGCGGCGACCGGAACAGCGCCCGCGCGGTCGGCGTCCCGGTGACGTTCACCAAGATCACACTGTTCATGGCGGTCGGATTCGGCGCCTGGTTCGTCGGCATGCACCAGCTGTTCTCCTTCAACACCGTGCAGTCCGGAGAGGGCGTCGGCCAGGAGCTGATCTACATCGCCGCCGCCGTGATCGGCGGTTGCCTGCTCACCGGCGGCTACGGCTCGGCGGTCGGCCCGGTCTTCGGCGCCTTCATGTTCGGCATGGTGAACCAGGGCATCGTGTACGCGGGCTGGAATCCCGACTGGTTCAAGGCCTTCCTCGGCGTGATGCTGCTCGGCGCCACGCTCGTCAATCTGCTGGTCCGCCGCACGGCGACCCGGAGGTGAACCGACCCATGACAGCCAACGGATCCGGACCATCGGGCGCCGACCTCCCGGACACTCCGCCCGAGGACGGCACCCGCGCGATCGTCGAACTGCGGGGGGCCGGCAAGTCGTACGGCAACATCCGCGCCCTGCACGGGGTTTCGCTGACCGTCCACCCCGGCCGGGTGACCTGCGTGCTCGGCGACAACGGCGCAGGCAAGTCCACCCTCATCAAGATCGTCTCCGGGCTGCACCGGCACACCGAGGGCGAGTTCCTCGTGGACGGCACGGCGGTGCGCTTCAGCACTCCGCGCGAGGCGCTCGACAAGGGCATCGCGACCGTCTACCAGGACCTGGCGACCGTGCCGTTGATGCCGGTCTGGCGGAACTTCTTCCTCGGCTCCGAGCTGACGAGGGGCCCGTGGCCCGTACGCCGTCTCGACACAGCACGGATGAAGCGGACCGCGGACGAGGAACTGCGCACGATGGGCATCGCCCTCGACGACCTCGACCAGCCGATCGGCACCCTCTCCGGCGGCCAGCGCCAGTCCGTCGCGATCGCCCGCGCCGTCCACTTCGGCGCCCGCGTCCTGATCCTCGACGAACCGACCGCCGCACTCGGCGTCAAGCAGTCCGGTGTCGTCCTGAAGTACATCGCGGCCGCCCGGGAGCGTGGCCTCGGCGTCATCTTCATCACCCACAACCCGCACCACGCCTACATGGTCGGCGACCATTTCAGTGTGCTGCGCCTCGGCACTCTCGAACTCAGCGCCGCCCGCAGCGAGGTGAGTCTGGAGGACCTCACCCACCACATGGCGGGCGGCGTCGAACTCGCCGCGCTCAAGCACGAGTTGGCCCAGGTGAGTGGCGTCGACGTGGCGGGGCTGCCGGAGGCGGACGACCTGCGCACGCCGGTCCCTGGGCAGGCGGCGACGGAAGGGACCCCCTGAGGCGCACACGCTTCCCGCCCTGCGGGGCCGGCCGCGTCAGGGGGAGACGGCGTGGACGATCAGGGACGCCAGCTCGGCGTACGCCTCGGCGTCGCTCAGCCCCGTGCGCGCGGCCACCTCGCCGCGCTGGATCTCCTGCATGGTGGCGGCGACGACCTCGCCGACGAACGCGGCGTGGACATCGCGGAAGGCTCCCGCGGTGACGCCGTCCGCGATCAGCTGCCTGATCCTGGCCGCGGCGAGCCGCGTATTGGCCTCGTACACCTCGCGGGCCGGCTCGAACCCGGCCATGTCGTCGAGGAACTGGCGGGACAGCGGCCTCAGCTGCTGCGCGACCGCGTTCAGGTAGACGACCACACGCTCGGAGGGCGCGGAGGTGTCGGCGACCTGCTTCTCGACGGACTGGGCGGCCTCGCGGAAGTAGTGCTTCACCGCCTCGCGCACCAACTCCTGCTTGCTGCCGGCCAGTTGGTACAGAGTGGTCTTCGAGCAGCGCAGCCGCTCGGTCAGCTCGTCGAGCGTGAAGGCCGCGAACCCCTCGGCCACCAGCAGCGCTACGAGCCGTTCCAACAGGTCGGTCTGGCGCGCGGTGCGGCGAGGGGACGGCATGATCTCAGCGTAACCGCTCCCCCTCGGAGGCGACCGTCACCCCTGGGAGGCGCCTCCGGACACGGCGGACTCCGCCCGGCGACCCGACGACTCCTGAAATGCGCGACCCCGCGACTCGGCGACGAACCCTCTTGCGGAGAACTCAGCGGGGAGGGCGGACACGACCGGACACGCCCTCACCCGGACCTTCGGCGCCCAGAACCCGACGCCCGACAGGCCGGCACGGTCACCCATGGCCGAGCGGTACCAAAAACGATACTCTTGTATCGCCTGGAGTATCAAAATCCCGCAGCGCGGGACCGCACCCCCGAGGACGTCCCATGCCCGCGACCCGCACGCTCCCCTCACCGGAAGCCGTCGACCTGATCGCCTTGACGCGCGAGCTCGCCGAGAAGGAGCTCGCCCCGCGCGTCGCCGAGGCGGAGGCCGAGGGACGCTTCCCCCGTGACGTCTTCCGGACGCTCGGACAGGCCGGCCTGCTGAGCCTGCCGTACCCCGAGGAGTTCGGCGGCGGCGACCAGCCGTACGAGGTCTACCTCCAGGTGCTGGAGGAGATCGCCGCCGTGTGGGCGAGCGTGGCCGTCGGTGTCTCGGTGCACGCCCTGTCCTGCTACGCCCTGGCCGCGTTCGGCACCCCGGAGCAGAAGAAGGAGTGGCTGCCCGACATGCTCGGCGGCGAGCTGCTCGGCGCCTACTGCCTGTCCGAGGCGCACGCCGGTTCCGACCCGGGGGCGATGCGCACCCGCGCCGTACGGGACGGCGACGACTACGTGCTGAACGGCGCCAAGGCCTGGACGACCCACGGCGGCCACGCCGACTTCTACACGGTCATGGCACGCACCTCGGACTCGGACTCGCACGCCATCTCCTGCTTCCTCGTCCCCGCCGACACACCGGGCGTGGTGGCCGATCCCCCGGAGCAGAAGATGGGCCTGACCGGTTCCGCGACCGCCACGGTCCGCTTCGAGAACGCCCGGGTCCCCGCCGGCCGCCGGCTCGGCGCGGAGGGCGAGGGCCTGCGGATCGCCTTCGCCGGACTGGACTGCGGACGACTCGGCATCGCCGCGGTGGCGACCGGCCTCTCCCAGGGGGCACTGGACCACGCGCTGCGCTACTCGCGGGAGCGGGAGACCTTCGGCCGGCCCATCATCGAACACCAGGGCCTCGCCTTCGTCCTCGCCGACATGGCCGCGGCGGTCCAGGCCTCCCGGGCCACCACACTGGCCGCCGCCCGCCTGAAGGACGAGGGCCTGCCCTTCCAGTCCGAGGCCTCGATCGCCAAGCTCATCGCGACCGACAACGGCATGAAGGTCACCACCGACGCGGTCCAGGTACTGGGCGGCGCGGGCTACACCCGCGACTTCCCGGTCGAGCGTTACATGCGCGAGGCCAAGGTGATGCAGATCTTCGAGGGCACCAACCAGATCCAGCGCCTGATCATCGGCCGCGGCCTGAAGGACAGCGAACGCGGCACCCTCCAGGTCCGCAACGCGACGAAGTAGGACCCGGGCGGCCGGACGCGAAGACGGCGTACCGGAGGCGTGCCGGACCGGTGCGGGTGCGCGCCGCGTGCACCGAAGGACGTCCGCGCACGTGACCATCGCCGCCCGAGCGCCGATACTTCCGAGGGTGAGCTCCTCGCACCGCCGATCCGCTCCCCGGCCGGGACACCCGGCCGGTCGGGCGCGTTCGCGGCGGGCGGGGCCGGTCCCCTCCGGCCCGCGTCGGCCCGAGCGGGGCCGCGCCGCGGCCGCCGACCGACGGACCTGCCCCAAACGTGGGCATTATGGGAGAAGGAGCCCAGCGACTCTTCTCACCAGGAGGTTCCCATGAAGATGCTCATCAACGTGGCGGAGACGGTGGTGGCGGACGCACTGCGGGGCATGGCGGCGGCTCATCCCGAGCTGACGGTGGACGTCGAGAACCGCGTGATCGTCCGCCGGGACGCCCCGGTCGCGGGAAAGGTGGGCCTCGTCTCCGGCGGCGGTTCCGGGCACGAGCCGCTGCACGGGGGATTCGTGGGACCCGGCATGCTGTCCGCGGCCTGTCCCGGCGAGGTCTTCACCTCTCCGGTGCCGGACCAGATGCTGCGGGCGGCGGCGGCCGTGAACAGCGGCGCCGGTGTGCTCTTCATCGTGAAGAACTACACCGGCGACGTCCTGAACTTCGACATGGCGGCCGAGCTGGCCGAGGACGAGGGCATCCAGATCGCCAAGGTGCTCGTCAACGACGACGTGGCCGTCACGGACAGCCTCTACACGGCCGGCCGTCGCGGTACGGGCGCGACCCTGTTCGTCGAGAAGATCGCGGGCGCCGCGGCCGAGGAGGGCGCCCCTCTCGACCGCGTCCAGGCACTGGCCACGCAGGTCAACGAGAACTCCCGCAGTTTCGGCGTCGCCCTCAGCGCCTGCACGACTCCGGCCAAGGGCAGCCCGACCTTCGACCTGCCGGCCGGGGAGCTGGAGCTAGGCGTCGGCATCCACGGCGAGCCGGGGCGGGAACGGCGCGCGATGATGACCTCGCGGGAGATCGCGGACTTCTCCGTGCAGGCGATCCTGGAGGACCTCACACCGCGCAACCCGGTCCTGGTCCTGGTCAACGGCATGGGCGCCACTCCCCTGCTGGAGCTGTACGGCTTCAACGCGGAGGTGCAGCGCGTCCTGACCGAGCGCGGCGTCGCGGTCGCCCGCACACTGGTCGGCAACTACGTCACCTCCCTGGACATGGCCGGCGCCTCGGTGACGCTGTGCCAGGTCGACGAGGAGCTGCTGCGCCTGTGGGACGCGCCGGTGAAGACGGCGGGTCTGCGCTGGGGCGTGTGAGCGCGGTCGGCTCGGCATGAGCAGGCAGACAGACAGCCGGGCAGCGCGGTCATCGCTCCGGTGGCCGTGAACCCGGCCGCCAGGAATCGGCCGCCACCGGAGGTCGAGCGGCCGACTCAAGGTCAACTTCCTTACCACGCAAGGAGATTCCGTGCTCGACGCCGAATTCTTCCGCCGTTGGATGACGGCGACCGCCACGTCCGTGGACCGCGAGGCGCAGCGGCTCACCGACCTGGACTCGCCGATCGGCGACGCCGACCACGGCAGCAATCTGCAGCGCGGGTTCGTCGCGGTGGCGGCCACGCTGGAGAAGGAGGGCCCGGACACCCCCGGGGCCGTGCTCACCACCGCCGGCAGGCAGCTCATATCGACGGTGGGCGGCGCGTCCGGGCCGCTGTACGGAACCCTGCTGCGCCGGACGGGCAAGGCACTCGGGGACGCCGGTGAGGTCAGCCAGGAACAGCTCGCGGACGCGCTGCAGGCGGGCGTCGACGCGGTCATGGCGCTGGGCGGAGCCGCGCCCGGCGACAAGACCATGATCGACGCCCTGGTGCCCGCCGTCGACGCGCTGGGCGAGTCGTTCGGGGCCGCGAAGGCGGCGGCCGAGGAGGGAGCGGCGGCGACGACGCCCCTCCAGGCCCGCAAGGGCCGGGCGAGCTACCTCGGAGAACGCAGCATCGGCCATCAGGACCCGGGCGCGACATCCGCGTCGCTGCTGATCGGAGCACTGCTGGAGGCAGCCGGTGAGTGACACCACGAACACCACCCGGACCACCGGGACCGCGGGAAGGCTCGTGGGCATCGTGCTGGTCTCCCACAGTGCCGCCGTCGCGTCGTCCGTCGCCGAGCTGGCGACGGGCCTGGCCGGTGGCGGCACGACCGCTCCCGTCGCCGCGGCCGGCGGCACGACGGACGGCGGTCTCGGCACCAGTTCGGAACTCATCGCCGCGGCGGCCGCCTCCGTCGACGGCGGGGCCGGCGTAGCCGTGCTGATGGACCTGGGCAGCGCGGTACTGACGGTCAAGGCGCTGCTCGCCGAAGGTGACGAACTCCCCGACAGCACCCGCCTGGTGGACGCCCCGTTCGTCGAGGGCGCGGTGGCCGCGGTGGTCACGGCGTCGGCGGGCGCGGACCTCGCCGCGGTGGAGGCGGCGGCAGCGGAGGCGTACAGCTACCGCAAGGAGTGAGGACGACCTGCCCCCGGCGAGTCCGAGACGTCCCGGCAGCCGCGACGGAGTCCACGTCGCGGCTGTCGTCGTACACGCGGGCCGTCGTACGCGCGGGCCGCCGGGGCTGCCGCCGTCCCTGGAGCGTCGGGGTGCCGGGGTGCCGGGGTGCCGGGGCGTCGGGGTGCCGGGGCGTCGGGGCGTCGGGGCGTCGGGGCGTCGGGGCGTCGGGGCGTCGGGGCGTCGGGGCAGAGGATCCTGCGCGGAGACGCGCGGGAACCCGATCGTTCGGACGGTCGCGGTCACCTCGCGCCGTACGGCCTCCGGAACGGACTCGTCCCCGTCGGTGCGCCGTGTCAGGAGATCCCTCGCGCCGCCACGCCGAGGGCCGACCGGACGGTCGCGGTCACCTCGCGCCGCACAGCCTCCGGAACGGACTCGTCCCCGTCGGTGCGCCGTGTCAGGAGATCCCTCGCGCCGCCACGCCGAGGGCCGACCGGACGGTCGCGGTCACCTCTGAGTGCGCGGTCTCCGGACCGCTCTCGTCGTCGGTGCGCCAGGCGTAGTGCTCGACCGCCGCGCGCAGCGCCGCGTTGAGCATGGCCGCCTGGATCTCGGAGCGCAGGTCGACGGCGGCGAGCCCGGCCCGGTCGGCGAGGGCGCGGGCGAAGGCCGGTTCGGCGTCGTCATGGGCCTGGAGCCAGACGGCCCGCAGTCCCGGCTCGGTGCGGGTGAGCCGCAGCAGCGCGCGGACCCGTGGCACCTGCGGGAGCGGTATCAGGCCCTCGCCGCTCGTGGCGCGTTCCAGCGCGGTCTCCAGCGGGCCGCCCTCGGGCCAGGCCCGCAGGGCCGCGGCGATCGCGTCGATCCCGGCCGCGAACAGCGGGCTGACACAGCTCTCCTTGCTCGGGAAGTAGCGCCACAGGGTCCGCGACGAGACGCCGACTACCTGGGCGATCTGCTCTCCGGTGGTGGCGGTCACGCCCTGGTCGACGAAGAGTTCCACCGCCGCGCGGGCGATCTCCTGACGGAACGCGGCCCGGCGCTCGTCGGTGAGCGGGGGTCGGCCGGTGCGGCCGCGCCCCCGGCCCGCGTGATCGCCGATCGAACCGTCCGCCACCGCTGACTCCTCGGATCCGCCCGCGTCCGCCGCCCGGGACCGGGGGCGGGGCCCGAGTCTAGCGATCTCCTCGCAGCCTCCGAGACTTTCTGTCATTCAACGACATTAAGTCGTACTGTTACCGCGCGGCATCTCCGCCGCACCTTCGTACGCACCTCTGGGAGAACGTCATGACCATCACGGGACTGGACGGCCGCAGCGTCATCGTCACGGGCGCGGGCTCGGGCATCGGCCGTGCCACCGCGCTCGCGTTCGCGGCCGAGGGCGCGCGCGTGCTGGTGGCCGATCTGAATCCCGGGGGTGCCGCGGCGGTCGTGGCGGAGATCGAGGCGGCGGGTGGCACCGCCGTGTCGGTGACGGGCGACCTGAGCGAACAGGCCGTCGTCGACCGGGTGACGGCCACGGCGGTGGAGCGCTTCGGCGGCATCGACGTACTGGTGAACAACGCCGGGATCATGGACCGCATGTCGGCGGTGGCCGAGGTGAGCGACGCGGAGTGGGAGCGCGTCATCCGGGTCAACCTGACCGCCCCCTTCCTGCTGGCCCGCGCCGTCCTGCCGCACATGCTCGCCGCCGGCCGGGGCGCCATCGTGAACACCGCCTCCGAGGCGAGCCTGCGCGGCAGCGCCGCCGGGGCGGCGTACACCGCCTCGAAGCACGGTGTAGCGGGGCTCACCAAGTCGCTGGCGGTGATGTACCGGGACAAGGGCATCCGCACCAACGCCGTCGCGCCGGGCGGCACGAAGACCGCGATCACCCTGGACATCGAGGCGGGCGCCCACGGCCCCGCCGCCCTCGCCGCCTACATGGGCAACGTCGGCCGGGCCGCCGAGGCCGAGGAGCAGGCGGCCGCGATCGTGTTCCTCGCCTCGGACGCCGCGAGCAACATCAACGGCGTGATCCTTCCCGTGGACAACGGCTGGGCCGCCGTCTGACGGCCCCGCGCGGCGAACGCGCTCAGCGTCGGGCGGCCTGGCACGCACATCGTCGGGCCGTTGAACGCCCGTCGCCACGCGGCCGTTCGGGACACCGCGGCGGGTTCAGCCCCCGCTCACGAACGTCCGGGCCAGCCGCTCCCCCGCCGCCACCGCGGCGGCGTGGTCCTCGATGGGTGAGACACGGGAGTTCTTGAAGACGATGTAGGTGACCCCGGACGGGGTGCCTCCGCCGCGCGGGTCGGGGCGGATGCCGAGAGCCTCGGCCGTCGCGTACGAGGCCTCACCGATGATGTCGCTCGGGCCGGTGTCGCCGACGACGGCGTACTGGACGCGGTCGCGGTAGATCACGGCGGCCACCGAACCGGCCCCGATGCCCTGGTCCCGGTGGTTCCAGATGCTGCTGGGGGCGGGGACGACGATATAGGGCAGGGTCTCGGCGCTCAGGTAGCGGCCGTCGGACTGCTGGAAGGCCGTGGCGTCGGAGAAGAGCGGGTCGGTGCGGCTGTTGCACAGGCTGCCCGGTCTGCCGTCGCAGTCGATGTCCATGTCGGCCTTCCAGAAGACGGCGCTCCCGGTGCCGCAGACCGGGATGTCGGCGGGTGTGCCGTCGTCGGTGCGGTAGCGCCCCTTGGAGACGGGAGCGCAGTCGCGCGTCCTCGCCAGGAGGTCGGCGGCCCCGACGGAACCCTCCCGGACGGCCGGGGCGCGGCTGCCCGGGTGGCCGGCCGTGGGAGCCGAGGGCAGCGCCGCCGGAGCGGAGGCGAGCAGGGCGGCGGCGGCCGCGGCCAGCGTCAGCGACTGGACACGCACGATGGGAGACCCTCTCCTGGGGGACACGGAGTCACCTGCCCCAATGTGGTGGGCGGCTGACAGTGCGTCCACCGGAGAGGGGCCGGACGATGCACGCGCCTGCCCGGGACCGAGGCAAGGAATCCGGGGCGTGACGCCCTGTCCGCCGCGGGCGCCGCACGGCCGAGGACCCGAGCCGGGGTCGGCTCCGGCCACTCGACCGCACGCGCCGGCGCGGGATCAGCGACGACAGCGGGTCCGCGCCGTGGGCAGGAACTCCCCGGCGATCAGGGCGAGTTCAGGCCGCGTCAGGGATCAGCATACGTACCTCCCGCACACTCCGGTCATCGGCCCGTCACCCCTCTTGATGTGGCCGCGTCAGCCGTGTCTTATAGGTACAGACCAATCCCGTCGAGGGAAGGCGGCCCCGTGCGAGGCGTTCCCCCCACCGTCCTGCGCGTGCTGGTGTGCGGCGCGCTGCTCGTGCTCCCCTCCTGCGGATGGGGCGCGCCGTCAGCGGAGCAGGGCGAGCGAGTGCCCGCGGCTCCGCTCGGTGTGACCGCCGCGGCGGGCAGCGCGACCAGCGTCCACGTGATGTGGAACCTGGCCGCCGAGGACCCGCCGGTCGCCCACTACACGGTGTACCGCGGGAACACCGAGGTCGACGAGGTCGCCGGCTCCGAGCACATGGTGGACGTCACGCGGCTCGAACCGTCCACCACCTACCTCTTCACGGTCCGGGCGCGGAGCTCCGCGGGAGCCCTGGGACCGGCGAGCAAGCGGGTGCGGGCCACCACCCCGGCCGCGGTCGCGGCCGATCGCACGCCGCCCACCCGCCCCGGCGGCCCGCACGGCAAGGCGGTCGGCAGCCGGGCGGTGCAGTTGTCGTGGACCCGGTCGACGGACAAGGGCGGCGTCGCCTCGTACGACGTCTACCAGGGCACCTCGAAGATCCACAGCGTCGGCGGCGCGCAGACGGCGACCGTCGTCACGGGACTGCGGCCCGGCACGGCCTACGCCTTCACCGTGCGCGCCCGCGACGCGGCGGACAACACCTCACCGGCGAGCGAGACCGTCCGGCTCAGCACCGCGCCGGGTTCCGACGACGGCCGGGGCACGGCACCGACGGCGTTCCGGGCGAAGACCCACCGGGCGGACGGGGCGTACTACGTCGACCTGTCCTGGATCGCGCCCGAGGTGGACGGCGTGATCAGCGAGTACCAGATCCATCTCGACGGACACGCCGCGACCTCGCTCGTCTGGGGCGGCGACCCGCCCCGCGGCACCGCCACCTACAGCTTCTACGTGGGCCGGGAGGCCGGTGCGGCACACCGGGTCCGCCTCAGGGCGAAGCTGCCCGACGGCACCTGGGGCGGGTTCTCGGCGGAGCGCTCCGTGACGACCGGGAGCTGACGCCCGCGCGGCGGCCCGGCGGGGTGCGGTGCCTCGCCCGGCGGCCGGCCCGGAACACCGTCCGCGGTCCGCCGGACGATGGAATCCGTCACCTGCCCGGTCCCCGTCGGCGTGCGGGCCGGGCCCGGAGCGCTTTTGCTCTCCCTGAGGCAGCACGGGCCCTCCGATCCTCGGCGGCGCACGGGAAGTACCGCCAACCGTGCCGCTGGAGGGCAGTTCCTATGCGTACCACTCAGACACTTCTCCGCTCGGGCCTGACCGTGGCCGCCGCCGCTGCGCTTCCGCTCACCCTGGCCGCTCCTGCGGCCGTCGCATGGGGTTCCGGAATCTCGGTGAGCACCAGCGGTACCTCGGTCTCGGTCACCACCAGCGCCTGTCCGAGCAACGGCAGCAGCTTCGGCAACGCCTCGCTGCTCTCCAGCGGACAGGCGAACTTCGCACAGGGGCGGCAGATGTCGCTCACGGGCACCAGCACCAGTCAGTCCGCGTCCTGGACGGGCGTGGGCGCCGGCACGTACACGGTCATCGTGGTGTGCGGGGACGGGTCGACGGCGGGCACCCAGTCCATCATCGTCTCGGCCCCCTCCACCCCCACGATCTCGGCGACCGCCTCGGCCTCGCCGTCGCGCGGCGTCATGGGCGGCCTCGGCGGCGCCGTGAAGGACTACGGCACGGCCACCGTCGCCGGAGGCGCGGCCCTGGTCGTGACCGGCACGGTGGCGGCGGCCTGGTTCCTGCGCCGCCGTTCCAAGCCCCACCGCCTCTGATCCGGCACCCGAGATCGATGAGGACCGGGCGACCGCTCCGCCGACTCGCGTCGCGGGCGGTCGCTACGGCCTGTCCAGCTCGGCGAACTCCTCGATCGCGTGCGTCAGCCACCGGGTCCAGAAGGTCTCCAGGTCGATGCCCGCCCGCAGGACGAGGTGGCGCAGCCGGTCCTCGGGGGTGTCCTTGCCCGGCGGGAAGTCCCGCTCCTGGATCTCCTCGTACTCGGCCAACTGGGTCCGGTGGAGGGCGAGATGGCGGCGCAGGTCCGCCTCGACGCCCTCGGTGCCGACGACGGCCGCGGCGCGCAGCCGCAGCAGCATCGTGTCCCGCAGCGGTTTGGGGTCCTGGGAGGTCGCCGTCCAGCGGGCGAGTTCGGCGCGGCCGGCGGGCAGTACCTCGTAGCTCTTCTTCTGGCCCCGGGCCGGCTGTTCCGCGGGCAGCTCCCTGATGTAGCCCTCGGCCTCCAGCTTTCCCAGCTCGCGATAGATCTGCTGGTGCGTCGCCGACCAGAAGTAGCCGATCGACTTGTCGAACCGCCGGGTCAGTCCGAGGCCCGACGAGGGCTTCTCGAGCAGGGCGGTGAGGATCGCGTGCGGGAGTGACATGAGGTCATCCTAAGGAGCGCCATGGACGCCGCCCGATGCCCGGCCGCGCACCCCCGCGCACCGCCCCACACCCCCGGACAGCGCGACAGGCAACTCGCCCTGGCGGAACTCGGTGAGTCCGCCAGGGCGAGTCGGGTCAGGCGTCCCCGCACGCCATCGGGTTGTGCGTGGTGGCCCTGCGGAGCGCGCGGTCAGCGCGTGAAGGTGACGCGCTGCTCCTTGAAGGCGCCGCAGTTGGAGCCGGACACCTGGGTGTACACGTTCTTGATCTGGCCGCCCCAGTCGATGCAGTGGCCCTTGCCGTACACGTACGTCGGTCCCGCGTACGACGTGTACCGCCCGTAGTCGTCGTCGCTCAGGCCCGTGTCGGAGACGTAGAGCCACGCTGCCATGTCCACGGCGGTGCCCGGGCTGTTGCGGATGGTCGTGACGCAGTTCTTGCCGTTCGAGGCGTTGTACGTCAGGTAGACGGTGCCCTGAGAGCCGATGGGCGCCGAGTTGACCGTCTTGTAGGCGCTGCCGCAGACCTTCTGCGGCGTGGTGTTGGGTGCGGCCGAGGCGGGCGCCGCCAGTGCGGTCGTGGCACCGACCATCAGTGCGGCGGACGCGCCGGCCACCAGGACGGAACGGTTGAATCGCATATTTCCCCCTTGCGATCTTTGGAGACGTTTGCTCCTGCCTCATGTGACCCGCGACACTCCGAAACGGTTGTGCGCCTCGGCGAAAGATGTTCGGCCGGAACGAAATCCGGTGGGCGAGCCCGCGGCGGCGGGCTCGCCCGTCGACACGACCGACCAGGTGAGAAACGCTCCCCCGATCGCCCCCTGGCGCGAAGACCTAGAGCGCCGCCGCCAGTTCGGTGCCCTGCTTGATGGCGCGCTTCGCGTCCAGTTCGGCCGCCACGTCGGCGCCGCCGATCAGGTGGACGCCGCGGCCCATGGCGCGCAGCTCCTCGTAGAGGTCGCGGCGCGGGTCCTGCCCGGTGCACAGCACGATGGTGTCGACCTCCAGGACCGAGCTGTGCCCGTCCACCGTCACGTGCAGTCCGGCGTCGTCGATCCGGTCGTACGTCACGCCCGGGACCATGGTGACGCCCCGGTGCTTCAGCTCGTTGCGGTGGATCCAGCCGGTGGTCTTGCCGAGTCCCGCTCCGACCTTGGTGGCCTTGCGCTGCAGCAGGTGGACGGTGCGCGGCGGGGCCGGCCGCTCGGGGGCTATGAGACCGCCGGGTGCCCGGTAGTCCATGTCGACGCCCCAGTTGCGGAAGTACGTCGCCGGGTCCTCGCTCGCCTTGTCGCCGCTGTCGGTGAGGTACTCGGCCACGTCGAAGCCGATGCCGCCGGCGCCGAGGATGGCGACGCGGTCACCGACGTGGACGCCGTCGCGCAGCACGTCGAGGTAGCCGACGACGCTCGGGTGGTCGACCCCCGGGATCTCGGGGGTGCGCGGGCTGACGCCGGTGGCGACGACGACCTCGTCGTAGGGCTCCAGGGTGTCGGCGGTGGCCCGGGTGTTCAACCGGACGGCCACGCCGTGCAGTTCGAGCTGGGTGCGGAAGTAGCGGATCGTCTCGTCGAACTCCTGCTTGCCGGGGACCTTGCGGGCCACGTTGAGCTGGCCGCCGATCTCGGCCGCCGCGTCGAACAGGGTGACGTCGTGGCCGCGTTCGGCCGCGCTGACGGCGCAGGCGAGTCCGGCGGGTCCGGCGCCGACGACGGCGACGCGCTTGCGCAGCCGGGTCGGCGCGAGGACGAGTTCCGTCTCGTGACAGGCGCGCGGGTTGACCAGACAGGAGGTGATCTTGCCGCTGAACGTGTGGTCGAGGCAGGCCTGGTTGCAGCCGATGCAGGTGTTGATGGCCTCCGGCCGGCCCGCCTCGGCCTTCGCCACGAAGTCGGGGTCCGCGAGCATCGGACGCGCGAGGGAGACCATGTCGGCGTGCCCGTCGGCGAGCAACTGCTCGGCGATCTCGGGGGTGTTGATGCGGTTGGTGGTGACGAGGGGAATCGAGACGGAGCCCATGACCTTCTTGGTCACCCAGGCGTACGCGCCGCGCGGCACCGAGGTCGCGATGGTGGGGATGCGGGCCTCGTGCCAGCCGACACCGGTGTTGATGATCGTCGCCCCGGCGGCCTCGACGGCCCGGGCGAGGGTGATGACCTCGTCGAGCGTGGAACCGCCGGGCACCAGGTCGAGCATCGACAGCCGGTAGATGATGATGAAGTCGTCGCCGACGGCCTCGCGCACACGGCGGACGATCTCGACCGGGAAGCGCATCCGGTTCTCGTACGAGCCGCCCCAGCGGTCCTCGCGCCGGTTGGTCTGCTGGGCGATGAACTCGTTGATGAGGTAGCCCTCGGAGCCCATGATCTCGACGCCGTCGTACCCCGCGCGCCGGGCGAGGCGGGCGGCGCGCGCGTAGTCGTCGATGGTCCGCTCGATCTCGGCGTCGCTCAGTTCGTGCGGCGGGAACGGGCTGATCGGGGCCTGGAGGGCGCTCGGGGCGACCAGATCCTGGTGGTAGGCGTACCGGCCGAAGTGCAGGATCTGCATCGCGATCCTGCCGCCCTCGCGGTGCACCGCGGCGGTGATCCCGGCGTGCTGGTCGGCCTCGGCCTCGGTGGTCAGCTTGGCGCCGCCCTCGTACGGCCGTCCGGCGTCGTTCGGGGCGATGCCGCCGGTGACGATCAGGCCGACACCACCGCGCGCGCGGGCGGCGTAGAACTCCGCCATGCGCTCGAAGCCGCGCTCGGCCTCCTCCAGGCCCACGTGCATGGAGCCCATGAGCACGCGGTTGGGCAGGGTGGTGAAGCCCAGGTCGAGCGGGTTCAGCAGGTGCGGGTAACGGCTCATCGGCCCCTCCGTGGGCGGTGTCGTACGTCTGTTGTAGACGACGCGCCACGCATTGTGCAACTAGTTGCACAATGAGGAGGGTCACTCGGCCGACGGACGTCGGGGTCCCGGCCGGGGAGCGCTTCGGACGGGCCGCTCAGCCGAGGGCGACCCGGGCCACGAGTTCCGCGACCGCCACGGGCTGGTCGATCATGACCAGGTGACCGGCGCCGGGGACGTCGACGAGCGTCACTTCGGGACTCGCTTCGAGCCCGGCCCGCTCCTCCGGCGAGAGGCCCACGTCGTCGTGGTCGCCGCGCACGACCCAGGCGGGCACACCGGAGTCCCGGAGCCGGTCGACGAGGGAACCGTGCCGGCCGAAATACGCGAAGTAGTGCCGGACCGCCGCGCGGCAGAAGGCGGGATCGTTCTTGCCGAACTCGGCGGTGAGCGCCGCGCGGCGCTCCTCGGGCAGATGGCCGGCCATCGCGCGGGGCGCCACCTTCAGGAGCCCCGACCAGGCCAGCGCGCCGACGCCGGGAACCCTCCCCAGGGTGTCGGCGACCGCCAGCGCCTTGTCCTCGTCGGACGCCGAGAAGGCCGGGGAGAGCAGGACGACGGGGCCGTCGAAGTGGCCTCCGGCCGCCATCTCCAGGGCGATGTTGGCGCCGAGACTGTGGCCGACGACGACGTCGCAGCCGCGCTCGGCGGCCAGGGTGCCCGCCAGCGCGGCGTAGTTCTCCAGGGAGAGGTCCTCGGGCGGGGTGGTACCCGCGTGGCCCGGGAGCGTCGCGGCCACCAGCCGCACCGGCGCGGAGGCGAGCGGCGGCGCGGCGACGAGGTCGTCGTAGAACGGAGCGCTGCACAGCGCGCCGGCCAGCAGCAGCACCCGGGTGGACGCGTCGGCGGGCCCGGACTCCTGGATCTCCCATGCGTCGAACTGTTCGGGGGCGCTGCTCATGTCCGGGTCTCCCTCTGGCCTGCGCGGGGTCAGAGGGAGTGTGGCGCGCGGGGCGGCGCAAACGGTCGACCGGGGCCCGAACGCGGCATGTCGCGCACCACGCGTCCCGTACGGTCAGGGCTTCACGCCGACCACGACGTGGGCCCAGCCCTCCTCCGGGACGGCGAGACGGGCGATCAGGCCGGCGCGCGCGAAGGCCTCGACGGCGGTCGCGGCCTGGCCTTCGCTCGTCTCGACGAGGAGGCAGCCGCCGGGGGCCAGCCAGCGCGGCGCGCCCTCGGCGACCCGGCGCACGAGGTCGAGCCCGTCCGCCCCGCCGTCGAGCGCGACCAGGGGTTCGTGGTCCCGGGCCTCCGCCGGCAGCAGTCCGACCTCGTCGGTGGGCACGTACGGCACGTTGGCGGCCAGGATGTCGACGCGCCCGCGCAGGGTGTCGGGCAGGGCCGAGAAGAGGTCGCCCTCGTGGACCCGGCCGGCGAACGGCGCCACGTTGCGGCGGGCGCAGCGGACGGCGGCCGGGTCGATGTCGGACGCGTGCAGTTCGGGGCCGCCGAGGGACGCGGCCAGCGCGGCGCCGACCGCGCCCGAACCGCAGCACAGGTCCACGACGACCGACGCGCCGGGCGCGAGCGCCACCGCCTGGTCGACGAGGAATTCGGTGCGGCGGCGGGGCACGAAGACGCCGGGTTCGAGGGTGATGCGCAGGGCGTGGAACTCCGCCCAGCCGAGGACGTGTTCGAGGGGGAGTCCGGCGACGCGCCGGTCCACCATCGAGGCGGCCTCGTCCGGTGTGCGGGCGGTGGTGAGGATCAGTTCCGCCTCGTCCTCGGCGAACACACAGCCGGCGGAGCGAAGGGCGGTGACCACGGAGTCCGTGGCGTCGCGGGAGGACGCGGAACCGGGACCATCAGGAGACAGAGGCATGGAGCCGAGGGCCTTTCGACGAAACGAAGGGCGCTCTCGCGGTCACCTGGAGAAGGCGACCCGGTCGTTCACGGAGGAGAGCACCCGACCTGACACAGCGGTAATGGGTCTCACCTCCTCGTCCACTCGTCCGGCGGCGACGGTCCGCGGCCGGGACGGCCACCTTACAGGAGCGCTCGGCGCCCGACGATCAGACGCCGACCGACTCCTCCAACTCCTCCTCGGCGCCCTCCGTCGCGTGGGTCGTCGACGGCTCCGGCCGCTCCGGTACGACGGGGCCCTGCGCCGCGTGCCGGCCGCGCGACCGTTCGACGACACCGGCGACCGCGGTCACCGCCAGACCGGCCGCCAGCCAGCCCACGAGCGTCCCCACGTCGCCGGCGAGGCCGTCACCGTCGAAGTAGAGGAGGCTGCGGACGCCCTCGACGAAGCCGGCGCCGTTCCAGAAGGAGTGCAGGGTGCCGAAGAAGCCGTTCTGGAGCTCCGGCCGGAACAGGCCTCCGGAACTGGTGAAGTTGAGCATCACGAACAGCACCATCATCGCGAGCGTGGTCCACCGCTTGAGGAAGGTGTGGAGTCCGACGCCGACGAAGAGGATGCCCGCGGAGTAGAGCCAGCTCATCGCCCAGACGGTGGTGAGGTCGTGGTGCGCGAGGTGGAAGACCGGCCCGGCGAGCGCCGCGCCGATACCGCTCACCACGGCGGAGACTCCCACGGCGAGCAACGCCCGTACGCGCAGGGCCAGTCCGGTGCCCGCGGCGCCGAGCGCGGCGACGGACGCGTAGGAGCCGATGCTGAGCGCGATCAGCAGGAAGAACAGGCCCTGTCCCGTGGGGTCGTCGTCGACGGGTGCGGCGACGTCGGTGACCTTCAGGGGCAGCCCCTGCTGCGCGGCGACCGGCGTGAAGACCTGCTCGACGGCGGTGGCGCCCATGTCGGATGCGGCCGTGGCGACGATCAGTTCGGGCGCCTCGGCACTCGGCACGTAGGCGCCCGTGATGTCACGGGAGGTGAGGAGGTCCACGGCCTGCGCGCGGTCGGTGACGGTACGGACGTCGAGCTTGTCCCCGGCCCGGTCCTTGACCGTCTGGGCGAAGGCCTTGGTCTCGGGGCCGCTGCCGACGACGGCGACGGGAAGGTGGTGGGGCTCCGGCGTCACGAACGCGCCCATGTAGGCCAGCCCCATGCCGAGACACATCAGCAACGGGGTGACCAGGTGCGTGAGCACATGGCGCAGGGCCGGTGAGCGCAGGCCGGTGAGCACGCGAACTCCTTTGGTTGGCAAATACAACTCTCTGTCCAGTTGTACTATACAACCAGGACTGGGAAGGGAGGTCCCGTGATGGCATCCGAAGCCTCCGGTGAGACCGTTGTCACCACCGGGACGCCGTCGACGACGGACGGCGGCGCACGCGGCACCTCGGCGCCGAGCGGCATGACGGCCGACACGGCGGTCGAGACCATCCAGCGCGAGATGACCGTGTTCGCCCGGCGGGCCCGCGCCTCGGCGGGCCGCATGCACCCCGAGCTGTCCCTGGTCTCGTACACCCTGCTCGGGCATCTCGAGGAGGTCGGCGGCTGCCGGGCCACCGACCTCGCCGCGCACTACGCGCTCGACAAGTCGACGGTGAGCCGGCAGGTGGCGGCACTGGAGCGGGCCGGGCTCATCGAGCGGCGCACGGACCCCGAGGACCACCGGGTCCAGGTGCTGCATCTGACCGGCACGGGTACCGAGATCCTCGCCCAGGTGACCCGCAGCCGCCGGGTGGCGTTCCGGGAGCGGCTCACGGGCTGGCCCGAGGAGGACCTCGCCCGATTCGCCTCGTATCTGCTGCGTTACAACGCGACGGGAACGGACCTCGCCGCGCCGGGCGGGCCGGCCGCGGGTCCGCCCGGCCGCTGAGCCGACGGGCCCGCGGCCCGCCGGGGTTCAGCGGTGGCGGGTCACCCGACGCCCACGGTCCGCCCGTCGTCCAGGTGCTCGGGGACGCGCGCGGCCAGGAAGCGGGTCGGGCGGCGCAGCCGGAACCCCAGGGACTCGTAGAGCCGGATGGCGTTGGTGTTGCCCGCTCCCGTGTGCAGGAAGGGGGTCTCGTCGCGTTCGCGGATGCCGTGCGCGACGGCCAGGATCAGCCGGCCGGCCAGGCCCTTGCCGCGGTGGGCGGGGTCGGTGCAGACGGCGCTGATCTCGGTCCAGCCCGGCGGATGCAGCCGCTCCCCCGCCATGGCGATCAGGGCGCCCTCGTGGCGGATCCCGAGGTACGTGCCGAGTTCGACCGTGCGGGGCAGGAACGGTCCGGGCCGGGTGCGTTCCACCAGGTCGAGCATCTCGGGGACATCCGCGGGGCCTAGCGGTACCGCCTCGGGGTCCGGCGCCGCGGCGAGCCCGTCGTCGACGAGCTGGACACCCTCGATGCTGAACGTCACCTCCCAGCCCTCCGGCGTCGCGCCGACGTAGCCGGCGAGCGGTGCCTCGCCTCCGGGTCCCACCAGGGCCGCCAGATCCGCCCAGTCGTCGGCGTCGGGCTCGTCCGGGAGGGCCAGCCAGGGCGACACGTCCACCGGGTAGCGCAGGACGCGCCCACGCCGTTCGGCGAAGTGGGCGTGCGGGCCGGTGAGGGAACCGAGGGCCGGGTTGTCGAGGGGGTGCGTGCTCACGCGGCCACCTCGATCACGATCTTGCCGCGGACGTGCCCGTCCTCGACGGCGCGCAGTGCCTCACCGGCGCGTTCGAGCGGGAACGTCCGGGTGACGTGGGGCCGCAGTCTGCCGTCGGCGGCGAGCCGGCCCACCTCGTCGAGCACGGCCGCCGTACGCGCCCGCTCGACTCCGGTGCCGCCCAGCCTGGCGACCGTCTCGCGGTCGGCGCCGGTGATGAGTTTCCCGGCGTCGGCCAGCACGGTCGCCGCGTCCTCCAGTGCCTCTCCCCCGACGAGGTCGAACACGCCGTCCACGCCGTCGGGCTCCGCCGTGCGCAGCCGCTCCGCGAGGCCGGGCCCCGACGGGACGTGCACGGCGCCGAGCGACTCGACGAAGTCCTTCTTGCCCTCGCTCGCGACCCCGACGACGCGCAGCCCGGCGTCCCGCGCGATCTGCACGGCGGCCACACCCACTCCACCGCCGGCTCCCGTGATCAGCACGGTGGCGCCGGCGGGAAGGCCGAGCTGCCGGATGCCGTCGTACGCGGTCGCCGCCGCGACGGGCAGGGCCGCGGCGTCCGCGAAGGACAGACCGGCGGGCTTGCGGGCGGTGACGGCGACGGGCAGCAGGGCGTACTCGGCGTATCCGCCGTCCACCGGGTTGCCGAAGACCTCGTCACCGACGGTGAACGTGGTCACCTCGGCGCCGGTCTCCACGACGACTCCCGCGACCTCGTTGCCGAAGACGGCGGGCAGCGGGCGCGGCTCGCCGCCCGGGCGGCGGTGACCGGTGCGCTGCTTCCAGTCCACCGGGTTCACGCCGGCGGCGCGCACCGCGACGAGGACCTCGCCAGGGCCGGGGCTCGGCCTGTCCCGCTCCACCAGGGCCTCGGCCTCCGGGCCCCCGTAGCGTGTGAAGACGTACGCCTTGGGCATCTGCTCCCTCACTCTCCCTCGCTGTCGTCACCGGTCGCCGCGGACCGCTCACCCGTTGTGGGTGTACGGGCCACCGGAGTCGGCTTCAGCAGCAAGGATGATCGCGGCGCGGCTATTCCCGGCCGCCGGGAGAGTTCATACGGCCGCAATGATCAGCGTGCCGCCGGGGCCCGGCACGGGGATGCGGCGGCGGGTGCGGCCGCGTCCCGTGCGGGCGTCGGCGGAGCGCCGGCCGGGGCGTCAGCCATGGGGAACGACCACGACCGGGCAGGTGACCTGGTGGATCAGGGTCCGCACGGCGCGGCCCAGGCGTTCGCCGGCGCGGCGGCCGACCACCAGCAGCCCCGCACCGGTGCAGGCGCCGAGGAGGTGGTGGCCGGGGCGTCCGTGGACGACCTGCTCCGCGACCGGCGTGTCCGGGAACCGGCTGCGCCACGGCCGCAGCGCGCCGGTCAGGGCATGCCGCCGGGCGGTCTCCTCGTCGGACGCGTCAGCGGACGGAACGACGCTGGTGGCACCGTCCGGCCCGAGCAGCGTCCAGGCGTGCACCACATGGAGCGGAGCGCCGCGGACGGCGGCGGTGTCGAAGGCATGGCCGATCAACTGGTCGGCGGGGCGCGCCAGGTCGAGACCGAGGACCACGGGACGGTAGGCCGCCGCGCTCGGCGAGGCGCCCGCGGGGACGGGAACCCGTTCGTCCGCGGGGAGTTCGCCCGCGGGCACGAGGACCACCGGGCGTTCGGCGCCCTCGGCGACGGCCAGGGCGACGGAGCCGGCCGGGAATCCGGCGACGCCCGTGTGGTCGGTGTGGCCGCGGGAGCCGAGCACGAGCGTCTGCGACGCGGCGGCCGCCTCGATGAGCGCGGGCACGGCCGGCCTCTCGGCGCCCCGCGCGACGATGTCCAACGCCGGGTGGGCGTAGGAGAGCTGGATGGCCGCGCGGTCGAGCGGGGACCTCGTCCGGCCGGCCGGCACGTCGACGTCCGGGACGCGCACGGGCACGTGCGGCCGCGGACTCGCGTGCAGCAGGCGCAGCGGGAGTCGGCGGCGTCCGGCTTCACGGGCCGCCCAGTCGGCCGCGTCCAGGCTGGCTCGCGAGCCGTCGATCCCCACGGTGATGGTGCGGGTGCCGGGGTTCATGGTGCTGCCTCTCGTCTCTCGTCGTTCGAGGGTTGGTGGGTCGGTGGCCGGTTCGCCATTCGTGATCCGACTTCGGTGATCCGTCTCGGTGACCCGTCTCGGTGATCGGTCTTCGGTGATCGGTCGCGGTGCGCATGGCGTCGGCCCGTGTCGGCGGTGTTCCGCCCGAGGGGGCGCGGGCGAGCCACCGGCGCGCGCCGCACCGGAGTTGCCCGCATGACCCGGTCCGCCGACGGGCAGGTGTATCCGACCGACGTCGGGGCAGCCGGGTCGCACCGGGTGTCACGGCGGAGGCGGCCGGAGTCACGTCTTCGGGACTCCTGTTCGCCGGCGCAGTGGTCCGCGGGTTCCACGGCGGGCGCGGATCAGTCGTACGGCGTCGGAATCGGCGCGGTGATGGACTTCCGGCACCGGGCGCGGTACGCCGGGAGAGGCCTTCCGGTGCTCCGCGGGGTCTGTTCGGCCGGGCGTCCACGGCGGCGCACGGCAGTGAGGAGGGGACATGCGAACCCGGGTGCTCGGCTGGCGCTGGCGACGCAACTCCTTGCGGCGCCGATGCGACGTCGTCGAGGCGTGGTGTGTGCTCGTGGTCGGCGTTCTGCTGCTGGTCGGCGCACCGCTGGCCGGGGCGGCCGCGGGATGGTGGACGTACGACGTGGCCCGCGCGGAGGCGGCGGCACAGCGCGCCACGCTGCATCAGGTCCGCGCCGTCCTCGTGGACGACACGCCGGCGGCGGTACCCGCCACACCGGCGGGCATCCAGCGCTCCTTCCCCGCCCTGGTCCGCTGGACCGGGACGGACGGACAGGCGCGGACGGACCTCGTGCGGGTGCCCTCGGGTGTACGGGGCGGTGCGCACATCGACATCTGGACCGACGCCCGGGACCGGATCGTGCGCGCGCCGTCGAGCATGTCGGTGATCTGGCAACGCGCCCTGGCCGTCGGCCTGTTCACCGCCATGGGCGCGGTCCTCGCCGTCCTCGTCACCCGGCTCGGCGTCCACCGGTCCGTCGAACGCAGACGGCTCGAACAGTGGACGCGCGACTGGGCGCTGACCGAACCCGGCTGGACCCGGCGCACGGCCTGACCAGTGGCTTCCGGAGGCCCGCACCGCGCCGGACCGGCCGGAGTACCGGCTCCGGGGAGGAGCCGTGGCGGGCCCCACGAGGCCGCGCGTACGGTGTGATCACCCGCACCCCGTACGCCGAAAGGTGATCCTCGATGGCCTTGTTCGACCTCCCCCTCGACGAACTCCGCTCCTACCGCAGCGCGTCCACGGAGCCCGAGGACTTCGACGCCTTCTGGGCCAAGACGCTCAAGGAGGCGAGGGAGCACGAACTCGCCGCTCGTTTCGAGCCGGTGGAGACGTCGCTGAAGACCGTGCGGACCTTCGACGTCACGTTCGCCGGTTTCGGCGGCCATCCTGTCAAGGGCTGGCTGACCGTGCCGTCCTGGGCGAACGCGCCACTGCCGACGGTCGTCGAGTTCGTGGGGTACGGCGGCGGCCGCGGACTCGCGCACACCCATCTACTGTGGGCCTCGGCCGGCTACGCGCACTTCGTGATGGACACACGGGGGCAGGCCAGTGCCTGGGGCGGCGGCGGGACCCCCGACCCGGTGGGCAGCGCGCCCGCCTTCCCCGGTTTCATGACGCGTGGTGTCGAGGACCCCGAGACCTACTACTACCGCCGCCTGTTCACGGACGCGGTGCGGGCCGTGGAGACGGCCCGTTCGCATCCGCTGGTCGACGGGGCGCGCCTCGCGGCGCTGGGCGGGAGCCAGGGAGGCGGTATCGCGATCGCGGTCGGGGGTCTTGTGCCGGACCTCTCCGCGGTCCTGCCCGACGTGCCGTTCCTGTGCGACTTCCCGCGCGCCACGGTCGTCACGGACCGCTCGCCGTACCGGGAGATCGGCAACTACCTGAAGACCCATCGCGGGCGCACCGGGCAGGTGTTGCGCACCCTGTCGTACTTCGACGGAGTGCACTTCGCCGCGCGCGGCCGGGCGCCCGCGCTGTTCTCGGTGGCCCTGGAGGACCAGACCTGCCCGCCGTCGACGGTCTTCGCCGCGTACAACGCCTGGGCGAACGGGGAGAAGCGGATCGAGGTGTACGACTTCAACGACCACGAGGGCGGCGGCCCCTACCAGCAGGCGGCCCAGCTCGACTGGCTTCCCGCACACATCTGACCGGGGCGCGGTGACGTACGCGACGCCCGGGACGGCGTCCGTGCGTCACGTGTCTTCCCTCCAGTCCGACCAGTCGGTACGTTCAACGGGCCCGGATCCCTTCCCGGTTCGCCCGCGGACGCTGCTCGGAGAACTCATGCCTCAGCCGGCCCCCCTGATCGACGGCCACTGCGATCCCCGCTTCACGGCGGTGCGGACCGCGTTCGAGGACAACTTCCGCGACCGCGACGAGCTGGGTGCCGCCGTGTCCGTCACGCTCGGCGGAAAGACGGTCGTGGACCTGTGGGGCGGCTGGTCCGACGCGGCCCGCACCCGCGCCTGGGAGCGGGACACGCTGGTCAACGTCTGGTCGACCTCGAAGGGGCCGACCGCGTTGTGCGCGCACATCCTCGCGGACCGCGGGCTCCTGGACCTCGACGCCCCGGTGGCCGCGTACTGGCCCCGGTTCGCGGCGGCCGGCAAGCAGGACGTCCTCGTACGGCATCTGCTGTCGCACCGGGCGGGGCTGTCGGGGCTGCGTGAACCGCACTCGTTCGCGCAGCTCTGCGACTGGGAGCTGACCGTGGAGCGGCTCGCGGCGCAGGAACCGTGGTGGGAGCCGGGGACCCGGTCCGGCTATCACGCGCTGACGTTCGGGTTCCTGGTCGGCGAGGTGGTCCGGCGGGTATCGGGGCTGATGCCCGGCGCGTTCCTGCGGCGGGAGGTGACGGAGCCGCTCGGGATCGACTTCACGATCGGGCTGCCCGAGAAGGAGGCCGGACGAGCGGCCGAGCTGGTGCATCCGACGGCCGCGTCCGGCAGCGAACAGGCCGCCGTTCTCTCCCAGTTGGCGCCCGCGGCACTGGCGGCCCTCACGAACCCGGCGTTCGGCGCCGCCGAGGCGAACACCGCGCGCTGGCGGGCGGCGGAGATCCCGGCCGCCAACGGCCACGGCACGGCCCGGGCGGTCGCCGCGCTGTACGGGATCCTCGCGTCCAAGGGCACCTACGGTTCCCGGCAGGTGCTGACCCCGGCGGCGGCCGAGCGGGTCCGCGAGGGCCAGGGCAGCTGCGTCGACCTGGTGCTGGGCGCCGGGTTCGCGCACGAGACGGAGGTGGGGCTCGGGCTGTGGCTGAGCGGGGCCAACGGCTCGTACGGGCCGAACCCGAGGGCTTTCGGACACGACGGGTTCGGCGGTTCCTGCGGGCTCGCCGACCCGGAGGCGGGGGTCTCGCTGGGGTACGTGATGAACCGCATGGGCCCGCACATCGCAGACGACCCAAGGAAGACGGCCCTCGTCGACGCGCTGTACGAGGCGCTCGGACAGGCTCCAGCGCGGTCCGGCGACGCGGACTGAAACCGGCCGAAGTCTCCGGCCGCTCTTTCCAAGTGGTTTAGACCAATGCTAGATGTGGTGGCGCAATGAGCCCGCACGGCTACGTCGAGTCACCACGCAGGAGGCGCGGACATGGCCCGCACCACCCACACGTCCGAGCACGAACCGCTCTACGCCCGCATCGCCACGCAGCTGCTCGACGAGCTGCGCGACGGGTCCGTTCCGCCCGGTGAACGCCTGCCGGGAGAAAGGGAGTTGGCCACCCGGTTCGGCGTCAGCCGGGAGACCGTACGCCAGGCACTGCAGTTGCTGCGGCGCAGCGGCCGGGTCTCCACCGACCGGCGCGGCAGCCACGCGACACTGTCCGGCGCCCCCGCCGAACCCGTACCGTCCCTCGACTTCCCTGTCGGTGCGCACACCGGTCAGCCCTGCGCGCGCCGCCGGACCACGGTGACCTGGGAGACTCCCCCGCCCGAGCACGCGACGGCCCTCGGACTCGCCCCGCGGCGTGCCACGTTGGTCCACCGCTACGAGTCCGCCGCGGCGGACGGCAGCGGGCTGCGGACGGCCGTCACGTCCTTCTCGGCGATCGCCGTGTCCGAGGTCGAGGAGCTGGCCCGCTACCGCGACCGAGCGGACGGCAACGCCTCGGCCCAGTTGTCACGCGCCTACGACTGGATGCGCAAGGCGGGCCTGACGCTGCACCACCGGGACGCCATCACGCGCCTCCCCCAGTCCGTACGGGTCACCCGGCGCGTGCACGACCAGTACGACCGTCCGCTGGAGATCACCGACCTCACCGTGGACGCCCAACAGGACGCTCTGGTCTACGAGTTCACGCTGCCGGCCGCTTGACCAGGTCCTGGAGCGGCGCCGGCGGGGCGTACCGACGGCGCCGTGCGGCGTGGATGTCAGGCGCGCCCGGTGGGCGTCCGCGGGTCCGGCGCGCCGGACCGGGTGGCCACGACCATCCGGGCCCGCGGGCTGCCGTCTTTCCGGCGGCCGAACTCCGGCAGCGCCCGCAGTTCCGTCCGGAAGCCGGCCCGCGCCAGCTCCCGCCGCACGTCCCCGAGCCGGAACTCCCGGTAGTACATGACGAATGCGGGGCGCAGGACGGCGTTGCGCACCCGCATGACCGAGTCGAAGCCCAGCAGCGCCCAGTACCAGGGCGAGCCGATCCGCGGGGGCGCGGCGATCGGGAACGCGAAGCGTCCGCCGGGGCGCAGCACGGAGTGGATCCCGGCGAACAGACCCGGGAGTTCGTCCGGAAGGAAGTGCCCGAACGCGCCGAAACTCACGACCAGGTCGAACGCGGACCCGAAAGGCAGCGCGCGGGCGTCACCGCGCACCCAGGAGACCGCGGGTGAACCGCCGCCCGCGGCGGGGGCGGCCGAGGGTGACGCCGCGCCGGACGGTGCCGGAGCGGGCGGAGCCGTGCCGGCGGAAAGCCTCTGCCGTCCGGTCGTGAGCATCCCGGCGCTGATGTCGACGCCGGTCACGCGGTCGTGGCACAGCTCGCGCAGGACCTCCATGCCCGCCCCGGTCCCGCAGCACAGGTCGAGGCCCGCGGCGAACGGCCCCGAAGGCTCCAGCGCCCGCCTCACGGCGTCGAGGATCGCGTCCGGCGTCCGGAACGGCGTGTGGTCGAACTTGGGTGCCAGCAGGTCGTAGCCGTGCTCGACGGACGACAGGGCCTGCACGGTCAGTTCGCGGAGGGTGGGACCTTGCGGGGAGAACATTTCGCCGAGCTTAGAGGCAGCGGTCCGCCGAGGCCGAGGAGATGGGCGCTCACGGCCCACGGGGCGCCGCCGGAGGTGACGGCGGACATGGTCAGCTCCCGAGCCGCAGCCCGGCGAGCCAGACGTCCGGGACGCCGGGATCCGTGCGCCGCGCCTCCCGGGCCGGGGCCGACGGGGCGGGGGCGCCGGCCCGGGGGCGGGTACGGCGTGCGAGCAGGCCGCGGACGCTGTTGTGGCCGTCGGGGCGGGGCGTGGTCGGTGGGGTGGTCATCGGGTCCTCCTGGGGCGTCCGGCGGGCGGTGCCGACACCTCCCGGCCGTCGGGCGCGGAAGATGTCTTCACCCCACCGACGAAGCCGCGCCAGGCGGATCGACACTCCGCGAGCCGGTTCTCCAGGAACCGCCGCTCGGCCGCGTTCTCCACGAGGTCGAGCGCCCGCTCGTACGCCGTGGCGGCCTCCTTCGTCCGGCCGTCGCGGCGCAGCAGGTCCGCGCGGGTGGCGGGGAGCAGGTGGTACGCGGCCAGCTCGCCCTCCTCCTCCAGCTCGGCCACCAGCGCGAGCCCGGCGTCGGCGCCCTCGGCCATGCCCACGGCGACCGCGCGGTTGAGCCGGACGACGGCGGAGGGGACGAGGCGCCGGAGCTCGCCGTAGAGGGCCGCGATGTCGGCCCAGTCGGTGTCGCCGGCCGTCGCGGCGGTGGTGTGACAGGCGGCGATGGCGGCCTGGATCTGGTACGGCCCGGGGCGTCCGCGGCGCAGGGCGGTCTCCAGGAGTGCGGCACCCTCGTCGATCTCGGTCCGGTCCCAGGCGGCGCGGTCCTGGTCCTCCAGGGTGACGAGGTCGCCCGCCGCGTCGACGCGCGTGCCGCGCCGGGCGTCGTGCAGCAGCAACAGCGCGAGCAGGCCGAGGACTTCGGGCTCGTCGGGCATCAGGCGGGCCAGGACACGGGCGAGCCGGATCGCCTCGGCGCACAGGCCGCCGCGCACCAGGTCGGCGCCGGTGGTGGCGGCGTACCCCTCGTTGAACAGCAGGTACAGCACGCCGAGGACGCCGGTGGTGCGCTCGGGCAGCAGATGCGCGGGCGGTACGCGGTACGGGATGCCCGCGTTGCGGATCTTGCGTTTGGCGCGCACCAGCCGCTGGGCCATGGTCGCCTCGGGGACGAGGAAGGCCCGCGCGATCTCGGGTGTGGTCAGCCCGGCCAGGGTGCGCAGGGTGAGCGCCACCCGGGCCTCGATGGGCAGCGCGGGGTGGCAGCAGGTGAAGATCAGCCGGAGCCGGTCGTCCTGGACTCCGCTCCCGTCCTCGGACTCCGGGTCGCGGGGTCCGTCGTCGCGTGCCAGCACCGCCACCTCCCGCAGTTTCTGCGCGCCAACCGCCTCCCGGCGCAGTACGTCCAGGGCACGGTGGCGCGCGGTCGTGGTCAGCCAGGCGCCGGGGCGGCGCGGCACTCCGTCGCGCCGCCACCGGTCGAGGGCCTGGGCGAAGGCGTCCTGAGCGCACTCCTCGGCGAGGTCCCAGTCGCCGGTCACCCGGATGAGGGTGGCGACGACCTGGCCCCATTCCTCGTGGAAGGCGGCGGCGACCGCGTTCTCGACGTCGTCGTTCACTCCCAGACCGGCCGCACCTCCACCGATCCGCCGCCGAGCGCCGCCGGATGGCGGGAGGCGAGGGAGATGGCCTCGTCGAGGTCCGCGACCTCGATGATGTCGATGCCCGCGACGTACTCCTTCGACTCGACGAACGGGCCGTCGCTGAGCAGGACTTCGTCGCCCTGGACGCGGACCGTGGTGGCGTCGGTGGACGGCCGCAGCCGGGCTCCGCCCTTCACGATGCCGCGCGCGCGGACCTCGTCGATGTACGAGGTGAAGCGGGGGTCGTCGGCGATCTCCCCGGGGCTGAGTTCCTCGCCCTCGACGGGCGTGCAGATGAACAGGGCGTACCTCATGACCGGACCTCCTCGGTTCCGGGGGCGCCGGTTCCGGCCGGTACCGACCTGTGCTCGTGGACGATCTGCCAGCGGTCGCCCGCCTCCCGGTAGCCGGTGGTGACGCGTTCCGTGGTCTCCAGTGTCCCGCCGTCCGCGAGCGTGGCGCACGTCCGTACCAGGGCGTGGCTGAAGGCGATGCTCTCGTCGATGCGGAGGCGGTAGTCGGACACCTCGCGCCCGACGGGCCCGGTGACCGACGAGTACCGGAGTTCCTCGGCCTTGCGGAGGGCCTCGATTCCGCTCTGCTCCTGGCCGCTCACGGGGTGGAAGACCTCGACGTCCGGGGCGTAGCAGGCCATCGCGCGCTCGATGTCGCGCTCGCGCGCGGCCTCGGTGAGCTCCGTGCCGAGACGGCGGATCTCGGTCTCGGCGTCCGTCTCGTCCCAGAACGCGCGGATCTCCATGGCACCGGCGGACGCGACCGGGTGCCGCGCAGCGGCTGCGACGGCCTCCTCGAGGCTGTCGCACTCGAGGACGTCGAACCCGGCGATGTACTCCTTGGTCTCGGCGAACGGACCGTCGGTGCGCAGCACCTCACCGCCGCGGACGCGAACGGTGACGGCGTCGGCGGGGGGCCGCAGCCGGTGGCCGTGCAGCCGCACCTCGTGCTCGACGCTCAGTTCCTCCACCCAGGGTTCCACGGGTTCCGTCTCCGAGGACACCTCGGTGTCGTCTCCGCCGCCGCAGACGAGCAGCATGTACTTCATGGTTCCTCCCGGTGCTCAGGTGCTTCCTACACCCCACCGACGAACGGGGTCACGACGAATCGACAGGAGCCGCGGACTTTTTCGCGTCCGGACCCCTGGAGCGGTGACGCCGCAGGTCAGGAGCGTGCGGCACCCGGCCGGACCGGAAGGGACCGGACGCTGTTGCCGACGAAGCTGGCGTGCCGGGTGAGGTCCGGCTCGGGCACGGCGAGGTCGAGGTCCGGGAAGCGCGTGAAGAGCCGCCGCAGGGCGATGGTGGCCTCCGTGCGGGCGAGTGGGGCGCCGAGGCAGTAGTGGGCGCCGTGTCCGAGGGAGAGGTGGCGGGCGGCGCCGTTACGGCGGGCGCGGGTGATGTCGAAGCGGTCGGCGTCCGGCCCGTGCGCGGCCCGGTCGCGTCCCGCGGCGGAGTATCCGGCGAGCACCGGCGTGCCCCGGGGGATGACGGTCCCGTCGAGGGTCAGGTCCCGTACGGGGTAGCGGAACGGGAAGTAGCTCACCGGCGCGTCCCAGCGCAGCGTCTCCTCGACGACGTCGGCCCAGTCCGCCTCGCCCCGCAGCACCGACTCCAGCTGGTCCCGGTGCCCGCAGAGCGCCCGTACGGCGTTGGTGATGAGGTTCAGGGTGGTCTCGTGCCCGGCGATGATCATGAGGACCAGAGTGCCGATGAGTTCCTGCTGGCTGAGCCGGTCACCCTCCTCGTCCCGGGCGGCGATCAGCGCGCTGGTGAGGTCGTCGCCGGGGTTCTCGGCGCGTGCGGCGGCCACCGCGGCGAGCACGGCGACGAGTTCACGGTTCGCGGCGACGACCTGCTCGGGGCCGATGTCGGTGGCGACGACCTGGTTGGACAGATGGTGGAGCCGATCGAGGTACTCGGCCTCGACACCGAGGAGTTCACCGATGACACCCATCGGCAGCGGCAGCGCGAAGTGCCGGCGCAGGTCGGCCACTCCCCCGCCGTCCCGCGCGGCCGCGCCCAGATCGTCGAGCAGACTGTCCGTCAGATCGGCGATCCGGGGGCGCAGTTGTTCCACCCGGCGAGCGGTGAAGGCCTTGCTGACCAGGGACCGCAGCCGCCGGTGGTCCTCGCCGTCCGCGGTCGTCATGCCCCGCACGGTGGCGAAGGTGAGCAGCGGCCAGCCCGCGCCGACGTGTCCCTCGCGCAGCGCGGTGAAGTGTTCGGCCCCCTTCGCGACGTCGGGGTGGGCGAGGAACTCCCGCAGCGCGTCGTGTCCGAGCACCGCCGCGCCCTCCACGCCGCCGGGCAGCAGCACCGTCGCGACGGCGCCCCGCGCGAGCAGCCGCGCGTTGTCGGCGTGCGGGCAGCCGCCGGCGGGGTCCAGGCGGTGCGGCGTGAGGGGCGGGTTGTCCACCGGGTTCTCCTTGCTGCGGGGCCGAGTTGACGGTCGCACGACACCGTCGGCGTCCTGCGACGATCGATTGTGTCCGCTCGGAGCAGCGCGCGCAGCACCTCCGGGAGCGCTTTCGCGCCCGCGGGGAACCCGCGTCCGGGATTCGGCCGGAAAGGGTCAGCTGTCCAGGTCGTCGGCGAAGTGCCGGAAGCCGTGGCGGTCCCGGTGCATCCCCCACAGGGTCTCCGCGAGCGCGCCCGGGTCCTTGCGGGGGTGTCCGGGGCTGATGGCACCGGGAATGATCAGCTGTCCGACGTGGATGCCGTCGGGGGCGAGCGTGTCGTGCAGCAGATGGCCGTACGCGCTCTCCGCGGCGAACGCGATCGAGGTGCCCGCCCGCTCGGCGTGCGGGATCACCGCGCTGCCGCCGTTGACGAACAGGAGGGTGCCGCGGCCGAGGGAGCGCATCCCGGGCAGCACCTGGCGTACGGCGGCCACCGGCCCGTAGAGGGAGAACTCGATCGGTCCGACGAGGTCGTCGGGGCGGGTCTCCAGGACCGGCCGCATGAAGTCGGGGTGCGGAATCGGGCTGTACTGCAGCACCTCGATGGGGCCGAGGGCCTCGGGCACGGCGTCCAAGACCGCCGCGAGCGCCTTCGGATCGCGCACGTCGGCGGCGAAACCGCGTGCCGTGAGGCCGGCGCCCGTGAGCTCGGCGGCCAGTGCGTCCACCCGCTCCTGGTTGCGCGAGACGAGGGCGATCCCGAAGCCCTCGCGGCCGAACCGCCGGGCGACGGCCGCGCCAAGACCGGGACCGGCTCCGATGACGGCGATCGTGGTCATGTCCTCACCTCGGGTGGTCTGAGCGGATCGAAGGGGGCCGGCGGACTGCTCGAAGGCGGCCAGTTCAGCGTAGATGCGCCGTCGCCGAACCGACACCGCACGCCGGGAGCGAGGCCCGGCGGCCCTCCGTGCCGCCCATGCCCCCACCGCGCGCACCCGCCCGACCGCGCCGGACGTCGGCCCGGTCGGGATCCCGGCCACGTGTCCCCAACCAGGCTTACAGCAAGGGGAGTTGACCGGCCCCTGCCCCGGGCCGTCCGCTGCCCGCGCCCTCGTCCACGGAAACACCCCGAGAAGGCTCGGAAGGCCCCGAGGGTGCGCGGGAATAGGCAGGACCACCGGCGCGTTGACCCGGACGAACACGGACCGCCGAGAGGCGGATCACTGTCGGGCCCGCCACACCAGTGGTACGGTAGCCCCAGCACTTGTGTACGCCTCTTCGTTCAGGCGCCGGTGCCGGTTCATTTCTTCCTCGCTGACACGCCGTCGACTCCGACCGGCGGACCAGCTTCCCGCACCACCTCCCGCGCACGACCAGGGACGCGTTCCCGTCGTACCCGCACCCGAGGTGATGCCCCGCCGCCCCGAGGCGCGCCCAGCGCCCTCCCTTCCGCGGCCTCTCCCCCCTTCCTTC
This sequence comes from Streptomyces sp. NPDC005302, assembly GCF_040607345.1. Classification (NCBI taxonomy): domain Bacteria; kingdom Bacillati; phylum Actinomycetota; class Actinomycetes; order Kitasatosporales; family Streptomycetaceae; genus Streptomyces; species Streptomyces sp. NPDC005302. The sequence goes on along the minus strand of NZ_JBEXGN010000008.1, from coordinate 273,552 downwards.
CGCATGTCCCATGCGTCCCGTCCCCGAGAGGACACCCCATGACCACCACACTCGAACACCCCCCTGTACAGGAGCAGCCCCGGACCCAGACCGCCACCGGTGTCCTCGACATCGACGGCAACGGGAAGGGGCACCTGCGCTCCACAGACTGCCTGCCCTCGTCCGCCGACCTCCAGGTCTCCCCCGCGCTCATCCGCCGGCACGGCCTGCGCAAGGGCGACACCCTCGAAGGCGTACGCGGCGGGCCCCGCACCCTCACCGAGATCCAGCGCGTGAACGGACGCTCGCCCGAAGAGCTGCGCCACCGCCCGCACTTCCGTGACCTCACCCCGCTCCACCCGCGTGACAGGCTGCGCCTCGAACACCCGGCGAGCGGAGCCGCCGGACGCGTCGTCGACCTGTTCGCGCCGGTCGGCAAAGGCCAGCGCGGGCTGATCGTCGCGCCGCCCAGGACGGGCAAGACGGTCCTGCTCCAGCAGATCGCAGCGGCCGTCGCCGGCAACCACCCCGAATGCCACCTGATGGTGGTGCTGCTCGACGAGCGGCCCGAGGAGGTCACCGACATGCGGCGCTCCGTACGCGGCGAGGTCTTCGCCTCCACCTTCGACCAGACTCCCCGGCAGCACATCGCGCTCGCCGAACTCGTCGTCGAGCGGGCCAAGCGGCTCGTCGAGGCGGGCCAGGACGTCGTGATCCTTCTGGACTCCCTCACCCGGCTGTGCCGCGCCCACAACAACGCGGCCTCCGCCGGCGGCCGCACCCTGAGCGGCGGCGTCGACGCCGCCGCGCTCCAGGGCCCCAAGCGGCTGTTCGGCGCCGCACGCCTCGCCGAGGAAGGCGGCTCCCTCACCATCCTCGCCACCGCTCTGGTGGAGACCGGCTCCCGCGCCGACGAGTACTTCTTCGAAGAGCTGAAGGGCACCGGCAACATGGAGCTCCGGCTCGACCGGACCCTGGCCACCCGCCGCGTCTTCCCCGCCGTCGACATCAACCCGTCCGGCACCCGCCGCGAGGAACTGCTCCTCCCCGCAGCCGAGTTGCGGACGGTACGAGGACTGCGACGTGCCCTGCAGACCCGGGACGGCCAGACCTCCCTGGAGACCCTCCTGGAGCGTCTGCGCGCCACGCCCGACAACGCGGCCTTCCTGCGGCAGGTGCAGCCCACCCTGCGCTCCTGACCTCTCCCGTTGCGGCATCCGGGTGCTCGACGCCGTCGCCCGGCCAGGCCATCCCGGCGTGTCGCGACTCCGTTCCTACGTTTGCGGTATGACCATCGGATTCTCATTCCGGACTGCCGTCACTCGCACCGCGGTCTCCCGCGTCGCCGCCCGCTGCTCCGTCCTCTGCGTGGCCGGAGCGCTGGCCGCCGCACCGGGCCAGGCGGCCGCCCTGTCCGGCAACGACCCGGGTACACCGCGGCCCACGGCCTCCCCGGCTCCCTCGCTGTACCAGGAGGGGACCCAGGCGCGGCTCCGGGCCGGGGCACCCGGCGTTCCCGAGGACATCTCCGCGCTCTCGTGGCTGGTCGCCGACGCCCGTACGGGCGACGTGCTCGCCGCCCACGACGCCCACCGCCCGCTGCCGCCCGCCAGCACGCTCAAGACGCTCTTCGCGCTCACCGTCCTCCCGGCCCTGCCCGGAGGCATCCGGCACACCGTCACCGAGCGCGAGCTGGAGGGCATCGGCGAGGGCAGCAGCATGGTCGGCGTCGCCGAGGGACACACCTATCGCGTCGCGGACCTGTGGCGCGGGGTCTTCCTCAACTCCGGCAGCGACGCCGTGCACGTCCTCGCCTCGATGAACGGCGGCTGGACGAGTACGGCCGCCCAGATGCAGGCCAAGGCCCGCGCCCTCGGCGCGCGCGACACCCACGTCGTGTCGCCCGACGGCTACGACACCCCGGGACAGGTCTCGTCGGCGTACGACCTGGCGGTCTTCGGCCGCACCGGGCTGCGCAACGCCGACTTCGCCCGGTACTGCGCCACCGTCGACTCCATGTTCCCCGGCAACGGCTCCCCGTACGGGATCCAGAACACCAACCGGCTGCTGACCGGCGCCGACGGTGTGGAGCGGTACCCGGGAATGATCGGCATCAAGAACGGCTACACCACCAACGCGGGCAACACCCTCGTCGCCGCCGCGCGGCACGGTGGACGCACCCTCGTGGTCACCCTGATGAACCCTCAGGCGGGCGGCGGGTTCACCGTGTACGAGGAGGCGCGCTCCCTGCTCGACTGGGGTTTCGCGGCGGCCGGCCACGTCGATCCCGTGGGCACGCTGCTCGACACCCGGTCCGTGCCGGCGGCCGGCCCCGAGGCGCGTCCCGCGGCGGCCCCCCTCCCGCACGACGAGGGGATCGGCTGGCCGGGGGTCGCCGGCATCGCCGGCGCCGCCGTCCTGGGCGCCGTGAGCGTCGCCCTCGCCCTGCGCCTCAAGGCGGCCCGGGGGCCGCGCGGCTGATCCGGGCCGCGCCGTTCGGATCGGCCCGGCTCGGGGCTGCCCGCTCCGGCGCCTCGCGGCCCTGTCGAGACACCCGAGCACGTCCCTTGCGGGGCTGGCGCCCCGTCAAGCGGGTTGTCCGCACGGCCCGAAGGCCACGGGAAACCACCCCGGAACCGGACACGGCTCCCCTGTCCGGGCCGTCCCGGACGGCCTCCCCCACCGGCAGCCACAGCAGCAGCCCGAGTGTGATCCACGTATAGGTGTTGCTGCCGAGGAACCCGTCGAGCCCGGACGCGTCGTCGAACCACAGCCAGACCACACTGCTGCACAGCACCCCGTACAGCGCCGCCGCGATCCGGAGCCTGCGGTGGCGCAGCAGCACGGCGAAGGACGGCAGCAGCCAGACCAGGTGGTGCACCCAGGTGATCGGGCTGACCAGGCAGGCGGCGAGGCCGGTGAGCGCGAACGCGGCGGCCCAGTCCCCGGCTGCCAGGGCGCGCGAGGCCCGCCACGCCCAGACGCACAGGACCAGCAGGACGGCCGTCGCCCAGAGGGCCCTGCTCGGTTCCCCCGGCGCGGCGAGCCGGGCCAGCACGCCCTGCACCGACTGGTTGGAGACATAGGCGAGCCGGCCGACCCGGCCCGTGTCCCACAGGGCGTCGGTCCAGTAGAAGCGCGAGGCGTCCGGCGCGGCCCAGGCGGCCAGCCCGGTGGCCGCCGCCGCCACGCCCGTGGCGACACCGGCGGCGCGAGGGCGCCGACCGAGCAGCAGCAGCACGATGAACAGCGCCGGAGTGAGCTTGATCGCCGCGGCGAGGCCGATACCGACACCCGCCCAGCGCCCGCGCCCGCGGGACAGCAGCCGGGCGTCACCGAGCACGAGGGCCAGCAGCACCAGGTTGACCTGCCCGAAGCTGAACGTGTCGCGGAGGGGCTCGAACAGGGGCAGCAGACAGGCCGTCAGGGCGAGACCGAACCAACCGTGCCGGCGCAGCTCCGGCCCCACCAGGAGCACCAGCACCACGGCCAGGGCCGCCAGGTTGAGCAGCAGCCCGAAGGCGATCGCGGTGCGCAGTCCGACCAGCGCCATGGGCAGCATGCCGAGGGCCGCGAACGGCGGATAGGTGAAGCCGTACGTCGTGCCCGGCACCCGGTAGTCGTAGATCCGGCCGCCGTGGTGCACCCAGGCGTCGACCGTTCCGTAGTAGACACGCAGGTCGAACCAGTCGCGCAGCAGCGGCACGGTGGCCGTGAACACGCCGACGGCCGCCGCCAGGACGAGGACGAGGGCGAGCCGTCCGCGGTCGGTGCTCAGCACCGCCGGCACGCCCTCGGGACCTCGCACGTCACCGCCGCGCCCGCGCGCCCCGTACATCCCTCGCACCCTGCTCCGGACCGTTGCGCCGCGCGGGGGCTTCGTCGTACCGTCCGCCGTCATGCCGTTCGCTCCCGTACCGGTGACTGCGGCCGGGCCGCCTGGTGGGCCTGCCAGAGGACGACGAGGGCGAGCACGCCCCCGGACACGGCGAGGATCACCTGTTCCACGTCGGCGGGGGTGCCGCTCGGCAGCACCGTGAGGGCGAGGACCGCGCTGGCGGCCGCGACCCGGGTCCGCACCGAACCGGTGGGCGCCGCCGCGGCGATGAGGAACAGGCCCCACAGCGCGTACCAGGGCCGGACGGCCGGTCCGAAGACCGCGACGGCGGCCAGGCTCAGGCCGAGGGCGTAGACGGGGCCGGGCCGCAGCCGCAGCCATATGAACAGCAGCAGTGCCGCGGTCACGAGGAGTCCGGCGGCGTGCCAGGCGGGCAGGGCCAACGGCGCGAGTCCGCTGCCCAGTTGCTGGAGCACCGCACCGGTGACGCGCCCCAGGAGGCTGGTGGGTGACCAGTTGTGCGGCGAGACGGGGGTCTTCAGGGCGGCGATCCAGCCGTACCCGGTCCCCGCGACCGCCGTCGCCACCACGGTCGTGGCGACCGCCGCCGTCGTGGTGGTCACCGTGTGCCGCAGCACGGCCCGTGGTCCGCGCCCGCGCGAGCGCAACGCGACCACCGCGACCAGGCCGAGCGCCGCGGGCGCCTTGACCAGGGCGGCGAGCGTGATCAGGACGACACCCAGGACGGGCCACCGGCCGCGCGCGGCCACCAGGCCGACGCCGAGAAGGCCGAGCATGATGGCGTCGTTGTGCGCGCCGGCCACCAGGTGCAGCAGGACGAGCGGATTGAGGGCCCCGAGCCACAGCGCGGCGGCCGGATCGGCGCCGCTGTGCCGGGCGAGGCGAGGCAGCGCCGCCGCCATCAGGGCGACACCGAGCAGCGCGATCAGACGCATGCCGAGCAGTCCCGCCGGGAGCTGACCGCGGGTCAGGGCCGACAGGACGGAGGCGACCACGAGGAAAACCGGTCCGTACGGCGTGGCCGTCTGCTGCCAGACGGGAGCGACCTCGTCGGCGAGCGGGCCGCCGAGCTGCGCGGGCCCGTGCGCGTACACGTCGATGTGGGCGTCGACCATCGCGCCCTGCGCGAGGTAGCTGTAGACGTCCCGGCTGAACAGGGGCGGCGCGAGCAGCAGCGGCGCCGCCCAGACGGCGAGGACGAGCAACAGGGAACGCGGGGTGGGCGGTTCGGGCCCGCGGACGACGGAGCCGAGCAGCACCCAGGCCGCTATCAGCAGGACGACGCCGAAGTACACGCCGACGAGGCCCAGCACGGCCTGCCCCGAACCGGGGGCGAGGAAGTCGTGGGCGGGCAGCGCCCCGGCGGTCTCGCCGCCCAGTGCCAGGAAGGCGGTACCGGCCAGGCCGAGGGCCTGACAGCGGCGGAGATCGACGGGAAAAGCCATGGCCAACACTCGGTCAGGGTGTCAACGCCGAGTGGCCGCGAGGCGACGTGGCGCTCTCCTGACGGGGTCCGGCGCGTGACCTCCCTGTGCCCGTCGTCGGGGCTTAGAACACCGACACACCGGTGAGGGTCGTGAAGCGGTCCAGGGCCGCCACGCCCGCGACCGAGTTGCCGCGCTCGTCGAGGCCCGGGCTCCAGACGCAGAGCGTGCAGCGGCCCGGCACCACGGCGATGATCCCGCCGCCCACCCCGCTCTTGCCGGGCAGCCCCACCCGGTACGCGAAGTCGCCCGCCGCGTCGTACGTCCCGCAGGTCAGCATGATCGCGTTGATCTGCTTGGCCTGGCTCTGGGTCAGCAGCCGGCCGCCGTCGGCACGGATGCCGTGCCGGGCGAGGAAGCCGGTGGCGAGGGCGAGGTCGGCGCAGGACGCGGCGATCGAGCACTGCAGGAAGTACTGCTCCAGGAGCACCGGGACCGGGTTGTCGATGTTGCCGTACGACGCCATGAAGTGGCCGAGCGCCGCGTTGCGGTCGCCGTTCGCGGCCTCGGAGGCGGCGATGTCCTGGTCGAAGGCGAGACCGGGGTTGCCGCTCTCGGCGCGCAGGAACTCCAGCAGGGCGCCGGCCGCGTCGCCGGTCCGGGTCTGCAGCCGGTCGGTGACGACGAGGGCGCCGGCGTTGATGAAGGGGTTCCGCGGGATGCCGTTCTCGTACTCCAGCTGGACCAGGGAGTTGAAGGGGTTGCCGGAGGGCTCGCGCCCGACGTGCTCCCAGAGCGCGTCGCCCTCACGCGCCAGGTCGAGGGCGAGGGTGAAGACCTTGGTGATGGACTGCGTCGAGAACGGCTCGCGCCAGTCCCCCACGCCGTACACCGTGCCGTCGAGTTCGGCGACGGCCATGCCGAAGCGGCGCGGGTCGCAGGCGGCCAGCGCCGGGATGTAGTCGGCGGGCCGGCCGCGTCCGGGCGTCTGGGCGACCTCGGTGGCGATCCGCTCCAGGACCGGCTGGAACGTCAGCGACGACGGATACGACGATTCCCCAGGCATGATCACCATTGTGCGGCCCTCCCGGTCGCGCGGCTCGTCCCCGGACCGTCGCTTCGGCTGGTCGGGGCGGTGAAGGACGGGACGCCCCGTGCGGCGCCCTCAGACGTGGGCCACCGCGCCGATCGGATCGAGAGCCCGGACGGGACGGATGTGACCGACGACCGCGCCGCCGCCGAGGAGCGGTGCGCCGGCGAAGGCGGTCAGGGCCGCCGGGTCGACCCCGGCCCGGGCGAGCGCCGCGGCGGCCACCGGGACGCGTGCCCGGTCGGCGCCGTCGGCGATCTTCACGGCGACGGCGCGGCCGTCCGGCAGGGCGGCGACCTGCACGCCCTCGAAGCCGTCCTTGGCGACGAGCCCCGGGACGGCGCGCATCAGGGCCGCCACGTCGCGGCCCTCCCCGGAGACCATCTCGGCGTGCTCGCGCATCGCGCGCGCCACCCGTGCCTCGGGGGTGCCCGGCGCGGCTCCGGCGATCCGGACGAGGGCGCGGGCGAGCCCGTGCAGCGAGACGGAGAACAGGGGCGCGCCGCAGCCGTCGACGGTGACCTGGGCGACGGCCTGGCCGGTGAGGTCCTCGACGGTCGCGGCGACGGCCCGCTGGAGCGGGTGCTCCGGGTCGAGATAGTCGTCGAGCGTCCAGTCGTTGAGGAGCGCGGTGTACAGCATGGCCGCGTGCTTGCCGGAGCAGTTCTGGGCGAGCCGGGAGGCGGGCCGGCCGTGGCGGGTCCAGGTGTCCCGGACGGCGGGGCCGTAGGGCAGATCGGGGGTGTTGCGCAGCCGCTCCTCCGGGAGTCCGGCCAGATCCAGGATCCGGCGGGCTCCGGCGAGGTGCCGCTCCTCGCCGGAGTGGCTCGCGGCGGCGAGGGCGAGCAGTTCGCCGTCGAGCGGGAGCCCGGCGCGCAGCATCGCGACGGCCTGTACGGGCTTGAGGGCCGAGCGCGGGTAGAAGGCGGCCTCGATGTCGCCGAGCTGGAGCTCCACGCCGCCGTCGGCGCCCAGGACGACGACCGAGCCGTAGTGGATGCCCTCGATGACACCGCCGCGGACGAGCTGGGCGACGGGAGCGTGCAGGGGTTCGCGGATGACGGGCGCCGCCGCCGGGCGCGGGCCGGCGTGGACCGGGGCGGGGTTCACGCCTGGGCCCCGTTCCGTATCCGGGTGCCCGGGGTGTGCGCCGGGCCGTCCTGGCTTCGGGTGCGCTCGCTCATGACTCGGGGCGGCCTTTCGTGGGGGTGTCCGCGCGCTCGGGGCGCACGATGGAGGCGAGGGTGGTCTCCACGCGGTCCAGGTGGTGGGCCATCGCGTCGACGGCGTCGTGTTCGCTGCCGTCGGCGAGCGCTTCGAGGATCGCCCGGTGTTCGCGGTCGGACTGTTCGCGCCGGCCGCCCAGTTCGTTCAGGAAGGCCGACTGCCGTGCGAGCGCGTCCCGGATCTCCTCGATGACACGGCGGAAGACGGGGTTCTGGGAGGCCTCGGCGACGGTGATGTGGAAGACGGTGTCCATGGCGACCCAGGCCGTGGTGTCGGTCTCCCGCTCCATCCGGTCCAGCAGCCGTGTGAGGCGGTCGAGGTCCTCCGGGGTGCGGCGCACGGCCGCGTAGCCGGCGACGGGGAGTTCGACGTGGCGGCGCACCTCCAGCAGGTCGCCCGCCGTGTAGTCGCCGAGGGTGGGGTCCTGGACCGTGGCGGCGACCACGAAGGTGCCCTTGCCCGTCCTGGACACGGTCAGGCCCATCGCCTGGAGGGCCCGCAGCGCCTCGCGGAGCACCGGGCGGCTCACTTCGAGCCGGCGGCACAGCTCCGCCTCGGAGGGGAGCTTGTCGCCGACGGCGTGGTCGCCGCGCTCGATGGCGTCGCGGAGGTGGGTGAGTACCGCTTCCATCGCGCTGACGCGCCGCGGCACCGGACCACCTGTCTGGCTGTCTGACAGGTTCACGTACGCGATCCTCCGGATGGGTGAAGGACCTGTCAAACCGGGTGCGGCACGCACCAGGGGGCGCGGAGCCCGGTCTCGCGGCTCCGCGCCCCCTGGGAGCGTGTCGTACATGCCCTGGGGCGGCACTCGCGCGGGCGCCCCGGATGGTTTCTAGCTGTCGAGGACTCCGGCGCCCAGCAGCCCGAGGAGCGCCACGCCGATGACGAGCCGGTAGATCACGAAGGCGTTGAAGGAGTGCTTGGCGACGAATTTCAGCAGCCAGGCGATCGAGCCGTAGGCGACCACGAACGACACGAGGGTGCCGGCGACGAGCGGGGCGGCGCCCACACCGGTGCCGAGCGCGTCCTTCAGCTCGTAGATGCCGGCGCCGGTGAGGGCCGGGATGCCGAGGAAGAAGGACAGCCGGGTGGCGGCGACGCGGTCCAGGTCGAGGATGAGCGCCGTCGACATGGTGGCGCCGGAGCGCGAGAAACCGGGGAAGAGCAGGGCGAGGATCTGCGAGCTGCCCACCAGCATGGCGTCCTTGAACGACGTGTCGTCCTCACCGCGCTTGTGGCGGCCCATCTGGTCGGCGGCCCACATCACACCGCTTCCGACGATCAGCGATGCAGCGACCACCCACAGCGAGGCGAGCGGACCCTCGATCAGCGGCTTGGCCGCGAGACCCACGATCACGATCGGGATCGTCGCGTAGATCACCCACCAGGCGAACTTGTAGTCGTGGCTGGTCCGCTGCTCCTTGTCGCGCAGCCCGCGGCCCCAGGCGGAGACGATCCGCACGATGTCCTTGAAGAAGTACACGAGCACGGCCGCGATCGCGCCGACCTGGATGACCGCGGAGAAGCCGACGACGGCGTTGTCGTCGACGGGGATCCCCATCAGCCCCTCGGTGATCTTGAGGTGGCCGGTCGAGGAGACGGGAAGGAATTCGGTCACCCCCTCGACGACTCCGAGGACGACGGCCTGACCGACGTTGATGACGCTCATGGGATCCAGTTCTGAGGAGATGGACGACAGTGCTGTAGACAGTGCAGGAGACAGTGTTGCCTACGCACGGCGCAGCACGGTACCTACGTCCATACCGCGTGCGCGAACGCGACCCCGGCGAACGCCGCGCCGAGGCCCGCCGTCACGCTGACGATCACGTTGGCGGCAGCGTAGAGCCCCGCCCCGGTCCCGGTCAGCCTCAGGGTCTCGTAGGAGAACGTCGAGTACGTGGTCAGGGCCCCGCACAGGCCTGTGCCGACCAGGAGTTGCAGGTGGTCCGAGGCGTGTCCGGCCGAGGCGGCGCCGGTCAGCAGGCCGAGGACCAGACAGCCCGCCACGTTGACGACGAGGGTCCCCCAGGGGAACAGCGTGTCGTGTCTCACCTGCACCGCCCGGTCGGTGAGATAGCGCAGGGGTGCGCCGACCGCGGCGCCGAGGATCACCAGCAGCCAGTTCACAACCAGTTCTCACCTTCGCCCGGAGCGCGGTCGCCGGTTTCCGGGCGTTCTTGGTCGGGTGCGCCGCCCCGGCCCGCGTACCGGATGACCTCGCAGTCGTCGAGGATCACGAGTCCCTCGGTGACGAGTTCGTCGAGCTGGGGCAGGAAGGCACGTACGCGCTCTTCGGTGTCCACGACGATCACGGCGACCGGCAGGTCCTCGCTCATCGACAGCAGCCGCGAGGTGTGGATCAGGGAGGAGGCGCCGAAGCCCTCGATACCGCGGAAGACGCTGGCGCCCGCGAGGCCGGCGGCGTGCGCGCGGTGCACGATCTCCGCGTAGAGCGGCTTGCGGTGCCAGGTGTCGTTCTCGCCGATGAAGATCGTCACCCGCAGGGCGCTGCCTGTCAGCCTCGTCATCGCTGCCTCCGTGCCAGGGCGCGCCGGGTCGCCGTCACGGCCAGCCACACCGCCGAGAGTGCCGCGAGCAGGGTCGCGGCGAGATAGCCGAGCCCGATGCCCGGGTGGCCGTCGTCGATCAGTTTCTGGATGTCGACGGCATAGGTCGAGAAGGTGGTGAAGCCGCCGAGCACGCCGGTCCCGAGGAAGGGGCGGACGAGGCGGTGCGCCGCCCACACGTCGGTGATCAGCACCATGAGGACGCCGATCGCCGCGCAGCCGACGACGTTGACCGTGAAGGTGGTCCAGGGGAAGGTGCCGGCGGACACGGGCCACAGTTCGCCCGCGCCGTAGCGGGCGGTGGCGCCGATGGCGCCGCCGAGGGCGACCACCGCGACGACGGGTCCCTGGCCGTGCCAGGGGGAGGCTCTGCGCGCGGGTGCCCGGACCGGGGTGCCGGACTCGTCGACGCGGTCGGGGTGCGGGACCGTCATGGTGCTCGTGCTCCTACTCGCCGGGCCGGTGTGGGCGCACGGCATCGCAAGCAGGGACCGTCGGCGGCTCGAATGCCGCGGTTCGGGTACGGCGGGCCCCACCGCCGCGCCGCGACACAAGATCGCGGCCGGTGAAAAGCGTACCGCCGTGCGTGCTGGGCGCACGCGCGCCCCGCCCCCGGCGGCCGGCGATATCGGCTCCCCCGCGGCGCCGGTTCGCGCGCGCGGGTTTCCGCCCGGCGGCTCAGCCCGGGGTGCCGGGCAGGTCGCAGACCGCGAGGCCGCGCTCCCAGATACTGCCGAGGATCAGCCGGCCGTCGGACTCGCAGGCGCTGGTCACCATGCGGAACCGGGAGCGGCGGCCTTCCAGGTGGTGCAGGACACGGCCCTCGTCGTCGACGGCGAGGACGCCGGTCGTGCGGGGCGGGCGGAAGGGGGCGCGGACGGCGATCCGCGCGGCGGTGTGCCGCACGGCGGGACCCCGGCGGTGCAGGAGTTCCAGGGCGCCGACGCGGGGTCCGGCGAGCGCCACCCAGATCGGCCCGCCGGGGGCGCGCCAGAGGTTGTCCGGCTGGCCGGGCAGGTCGTCGAGGAAGGTCTCGCCGCGGCCCTGCTTCGGCCCGGTGAGCCAGAAGCGGGTGAGGCGGCACGCGCCGGTCTCCGCGACGACGAGGAAGGACTCGTCCGCGGCGACGGCCAGCCCGTTGGCGAACTGCAGTCCGTCCAGGAGCACTTCGGGTTCCGTCTCGCCCGGCGCGAGCCGCAGCAGGCGGCCGGTTCCGGTGTGCTCGACGAGATCGCCGATCCAGTGGGCGAGGGGGTAGCTCCGGCTGGAGACGGTGAAGAGGACGGTGCCGTCGGCGAGGGCGACCACGTTGCTGCAGAAGCGCAGCGGTTGGCCGGCGACGGTGTCGGCGAGGACGTGGACCACCCCGTCATCGAGCCCGATCCGCAGCAGTCCTCGTTCGGCGTCGCACACCAACAGGTCGTTGTCCGGGAGGAGTTCGAGACCCAGCGGCCTGCCGCCCGTCTCGGCGAGGACGCGTATTCCGGCGCGGTCGGCTTCGCCGGGCCGCTCCACCCGGACGATACGGCCGTCCTCCAGGCCTGTCAGCACCCCGCCGCGGTGGTCGGCCACCACGTCTTCGGGGCCGCGGCCGCCGAGCGGCACGAGACGCCGGGGCACGAGGGCGGTGGGACGAGCGGCGTCGGAGATCCGGTCCACGCGGCTACCAGCCCTTCTCGAAGAAGTGGCTGACCTCGGCGATGCGGTACTCGTCGCGCCGGTAGTAGGTCCGCCGTCCGACCCTCTTGGCGCGCAACAGGCCGACCCCGGTGAGGAGGTCGAGGTGGGTGCGCGCCACGGCCCGGCTCACGCCCAGTTTGTGGGCGAGTGACTCGGGGCTCACGCCGTCCTCGACGAGGTCCCCGTGCCGCTGCCGCGGGAAGTGCTCCGCCGGGTCACGCAGCCACTCCAGAATGTCCAGCCGATGCCCGTTGTCGGGAACCTTCAGCATCTCGTCCCCCTCCGTCGTGACGGTCTCCCGCTACTCTCCCGCAGCCCGGAGCGGCCCGCACGGCCTTCGGCGAGCCTGGCCGGAGCCGCACGGCGGCGGAACGTACGGGCCCGGCCGCACCGGCGGCCGGGCCCGTGGTCTCAGCGGTGGCCGAACAGGGACATCGCCGGAAGGGCCTTGTCGTCGAAGCCGAACAGGGCCTGGTTCTCCCAGCCGTTGCCGGAGGCGGGGTCGGCCGGGTCCCAGCCGTTGCCGGTGACCGCCGTCCAGGTGGCCTCCCAGTAGAAGACACCGAGGCCGCGGCCGTTCGGAACGGCCTCCACGATGTTCATGACGTCCCGAAGCCAGGCGGACTGCCCGGCGGTCGTGGCCGGGTAACCGGAGACCAGTTCACCGGTCGTGTCGATCTGGTTGACGAGCGCGTCGTCGCTGTCCAGCCGGAACGGGTAGGCCGTCTCGGCGAGGAACACCGGCTTGGCGTACCGGGCGGCGGCGTCGTCCAGGGTCGTCTGGAAGGCGTCGAGCGAGCCGTGCCAGTAGCCGTAGTACGAGAGGCCGATGGCGTCGAACTTCACGCCGGCCGCCACCGCGTTGTCGAACCACCAGCGGGTGCCGGCGAGATCGCCGCCCTGGGCGAGGTGGAGGCCCACGACGGTGGAGGTGCTGACCGCCTTGGCCGCCAAGTAGCCGGAGTTGAGGAGGCCCGCGAGCTGCGGCCAGTTGTCGGTGGAGCCCTCGGACCAGAGCATGCCGCCGTTGATCTCGTTGCCGATCTGCACCATGTCGGCCGTGGTGCCCTGTGCCTTCAGGGAGTTGAGCACGTCGTACGTGTGGTTGTAGACGTCCGTCTTGAGCTGACTGTACGAATGTCCCGCCCACGCGGCCGGTACGGTCTGCTTGCCGGGGTCCGCCCAGGTGTCCGAGTAGTGGAAGTCGACCAGGAGTCTCATGCCCTGCGCCTTGACGCGCTTGGCCATGGCGAGGACGCGTGCCTTGTTGTTGTAGCCGTCGGCCGGATTCACCCAGACCTTGAGGCGTGCGTAGTTCATCCCGGAGGACCGGAGGATGGCGAGCGCGTCCCCGGCCGTGCCGGAGCCGGTGCGGTAGACCCCGCCGAGGGCCTCGCTCTTGGCGAGGGAGGAGATGTCCGAGCCCTTGACGGACAGTCCGGTGGTGCCGGCGGTGAAGGTCAGGTCGTCGACGTTGATCCAGTTTCCGGCCCTGGCGTCGGAGACCACGCTGATCGTGCACCGTCCGCCCGTCACCGCGACGGGCACGACCAGGTGGATCCATCCGCTCGCGGAGACCGGCAGGTCGGTGCGCTGCTCGGTGCCGCCGCAGTTCTTCAGGGCGAGATAGGCGGAGTTCTGTCCGCCGCCCGAGCGGACCCAGGCGGTGAGCCGGTAGTTCCCGTCGGTGAGTCCGGAGAGGTACTGGTACGTCTCGACCTTGTACGCGGCGGCGGAGTAGTGGCTGAGGCGGTAACTCCCGCCGTGGCCACCGGCTTCGACGTAGGAGGCGCCGGTGTCGCCGTACTCCGACCAGCCGTTCGGCGTCGCCGCCCCGGTGCCGTCGGCCTCGAATCCGGCGTTGGTCAAGGTGCTCGCCGCGTGCGCGGGCTGTGCGGGGAGGGCGGTGAGGGCGAGTCCGGCCGCGAGCGGCATCAGCAGGGCTCTGAGGGTGCGTCTGGGATGGAACATCATCGTCCGTCGTCCCTTCGACGTGGTGGGGAGAGAGACCCCCTGCCCGGGGGCTGTTCCCTCCGCCCGCGGCCTGGTGGCTCGCGCGGCGGAGGGGGTCGGTGGGCCGTCTGGCCGCCGGCCGGACGGCAGTGGATCGGCGGCGGTCGGCGCGGAGCGGGTCGGCCGACGACCCGGACGGGCCTGCGCGGCCACCGCGCCGAGCGGTTGCGGGCGGGCGGCTCAGTCGTCGAGTCGTACGACCCGAACGGTGCCCGCCGGGACCGCGAGGCGGCCGGCGGCGCGTTCGCCCGTCAGGAGTTCGGTGCCGTGCGCGTCCAGCGTGACCTTGGCGTCGGAACCGGTGTGGTTGACGGCGAAGACGAAGGTGCCCGACTCGCCGGTGCGGCGCACCACTTCGACGTCGCGGGGCAGGTCGGTGCGCGGTGCGATGCGCGCGTCGTCGGCGGCGGAGGCGATGAGCGTGTCCAGGCCCGCGGCTCCGAGACGTGTCGACACGTACCAGGCGCTTCCCGCGCCGAGTTCGTGGCGGGTCACGGCAGGGTGCCCGGCGGTGAGGCCGTCGGCGTAGGTCCAGACGGTCTCGGCGCCGCGCGGCACGACGAACTCGGTCCACACGTCGCCCGTGAGTCCGGCGCCGTCGGGCCCGGTGATACGGACCTGGTCGCCCCTGAGCAGCGGGGAGAACTCCTCGACGGTCAGGCCGAGTACGTCACGCAGGGCTCCGGGGCAGGGGCCCTCGTGCACGGCGTCGTGCTCGTCGACGATGCCGGAGAAGTAGGAGACGAGCAGGGTGCCGCCGCTCTCGACGTACCGGCGGAGGTTGTCCGCCGCGGCCTCCGTCATGAGGTACAGGGCAGGGACGACGACAAGGGGATAGGCCGACAAGTCGCCTTCCGGGTGGGCGAAGTCGACCGTCAGGTGCCGGTCGTAGAGTGCCTCGTAGAACGTGTCGGCGCGTTCGCGGGCGTCGTGGTCCTCGCTGGGCCGCCACTGGAGGTTCTGCGCCCACCAGGAGTGCCAGTCCCACAGCACGGCCACGTCGGCGACCGTCCGCGTCCCCGCCACGGGCGCCAACGCGCCGATGGTGGAACCGAGTTCGACGACCTCACGCCACACCCGGGAGTCGGTGCCGGCGTGCGGGAGCATCGAGGAGTGGAACTTCTCGGCGCCGCGCCGGGACTGCCGCCACTGGAAGAAGAGGGCGCCCTCGGAGCCGCGCGCCACGTGGGACAGGGAGTTGCGGGCCATCTGGCCCGGCGCCTTGGCGGGGTTACGGGGTTGCCAGTTGACGCCCGAGGTGGAGTGTTCGAGGAGGAGCCAGGGTGCGCCGCCCGCGACGGAGCGCGTGAGGTCGGCGGCCATCGCGAGGTTGACGTGGGTGCGGCGGCCGTCGGTCATCAGGTAGTGGTCGTTGGTGACGAGGTCGACCTCTCGGCCCCACGCCCAGTAGTCGACGGAGTCGCACTGGCTGAGGGCCGTCATGAAGTTGGTGGTGACCGGGACGCCCGGGGCGAGACGGTGCAGGATGTCCCGCTCGGCGACGAAGTTCTCGCGCATGGTCGCGTCGGCGAACCGGCGGTAGTCCAGGGCCTGGGCGGGATTGCCGACGGTGGGGGTCGCGCGTGGTGGGTCGACCTGGTCGAAGCCGGTGTAGTGCTGACCCCAGAAGGCCGTTCCCCAGGCCTCGTTGAGCGCCTCGACCGTGCCGTGGGCGTCGGCGAGCCAGCGGCGGAAGTGCGCGGCGCAGGACTCGCAGTAACAGGCCGAGACGGGGACGCCGTACTCGTTGTGGACGTGCCACAGGGCGAGTGCGGGGTGGTCGGCGTACCGGGTGGCGAGCCGCGTCGTGATGGACGCGGCGGCGGCGCGGTAGTGGGTGTTGCTGTGGCAGATGGCGCCTCGTGAACCGAAGGCGTGACGGGTGCCGTCGGCGGTCACCGGCAGCGCCTCGGGGTGCTCGCGGTAGAACCAGGCGGGTGGCGCCACGGTGGGGGTGCCGAGGTCGACGCGTATGCCGTTCTCGTGCAACAGGTCGAGCACGCGGTCCAGCCAGCCGAACTCGTAGACGCCCGGAGCCGGTTCGAGCAGCGCCCAGGAGAAGATCCCGACGCTCACCATCGTGACGCCCGCCTCGCGCATCAGCCGGACGTCCTCGGACCAGACGGCCTCCGGCCACTGTTCGGGGTTGTAGTCCCCACCGAAGGCGAGCCCGGTGCGGCTCTGGGGGTTGGTCTCCGGCATCGGATCTCTCCCGTTTGGTCGATCATTTGGGAACGTGCACACACACTGTCGAGGGCGTGAGCCCAACATAACCGCACAGCAACAACCATTGACAAGTGTCCGGGATGTTTCTCTACTGTGAACGCTCACAGAAGCACGGAGCGCATACCGCGCACCAACAGGGCAGGCCTTCGCGACAGGCGGAGGCCCAGGTCAGGGGAGAACGATCCATGCCCATCACGAAGCACAGCCGCCTCGCGGCCGGCGCCGTCGCCGTCGTCCTCGGCGCCGCCTCGCTCACCGCCTGCGGCTCGTCCGACGACGACAAGAGCGCAGACTCGTCCGGTCCCGTGTCGCTGACGTACTGGACGTGGGCGCCGGGCATGGACAAGGTCGTCGACCTGTGGAACAAGGGGCCGGGCAAGCAGCAGCAGATCTCGGTCACCGTGAAGAAGCAGGCGTCGGGCGACACGCTCGTCACCAAGATCCTCACGGCGCACAAGGCGAAGAAGGCGCCGGACCTCGTGCAGGCCGAGTACCAGGCGCTTCCGACCCTGGTCAGCAACGACGCGCTCGCCGACATAGCCGGCGACGCGAAGGACGCCAAGAGCAGGTTCGCCGACGGTGTGTGGCAGCAGACGACGCTCGGGACGGACGCGGTCTACGCGATCCCGCAGGACATCGGCCCGATGATGTTCTACTACCGCGCGGACCTCTTCAAGAAGTACGGACTGACCGTCCCCGCCACCTGGGAGCAGTTCGCCGAGACCGCCCGCGCCCTCAAGAAGAAGGCGCCGGACAAGGCCCTCACCACGTTCTCCGCCAACGACTCCGGCCTCTTCGCGGGTCTCGCGCAACAGGCGGGCGCCCGCTGGTGGACCACGTCCGGCGACAAGTGGAAGGTCGGGATCGACGACGCGGCCACCGAGAAGGTCGCCGACTTCTGGGGCGGTCTCGTCAAGGAGGGCGCCATCGACAACCAGCCGATGTACCAGCCCGCCTGGAACAAGGCCCTCAACACCGGCAAGCAGATCGCCTGGGTGAGCGCGGTGTGGGCGCCCGGCACCCTGACCACGGCGGCCCCGGACACCAAGGGCAAGTGGGCGATGGCCCCGCTGCCGCAGTGGTCGGACGGCGACAGCACCACCGGCAGCTGGGGCGGTTCCTCCACGGCCGTCACCACGGACTCGCCGCACCGGTCGGCCGCCGCGAAGTTCGCCGCCTGGCTGAACACGGACCCGAAGGCGGTGGCCGCGCTGGCCAAGGAGAGCGGAATCTACCCGGCCTCGACGAGCGCCCAGACCGGTGACGCGTTCGCCGAGCCGCCGGCGTTCTTCTCCAACCAGCCCGACTTCTACACCAAGGCGGCCAAGATCGCGAAGAACACCGCCCCGTCCGCCTGGGGCCCGAACGTGAACGTCGCCTACACGTCCTTCAACGACGCGTTCGGCGCCGCCGCGAAGAACAAGTCCGACTTCGGGGACGCCCTGAAGACCATGCAGGACACCACGGTCGCCGACCTCCAGAAGCAGGGCTTCGGGGTCGCTCAGTGACCACCGCACACCGGAGGCCGTACGGGGTCAAGGGGGCCCCGTACGGTTTCCTCCTCCCCGCCGCCGTCCTCTTCGTCCTGTTCTTCGCGCTGCCCATCGGCTACGCCCTCTGGCTGAGCCTGCACAAGGTCGAGGTCAAGGGCCTCGGCCTCGGCTCCGGAGCCCGCAAGGAGGTGTGGGCGGGCCTGCGCAACTACACGGACGCCCTCACCGACAGCGAACTGCTCCACGGCGCGCTGCGCGTGGCCGGCTACGGAGCCATCGTGGTCCCGGTGATGCTCGGCCTCGCACTGCTCTTCGCGCTGATGCTCGACGCGGACAAGGTGCGCCTCACCCCGTTCACCCGGCTCGCGATCTTCCTCCCGTACGCCATCCCGGGCGTCGTCGCCGCGCTGCTCTGGGGGTTCCTCTACCTCCCCGACGTCAGCCCCTTCTACTTCGTCCTCGACAGACTGGGCATGCCGCAGCCGAACCTGCTGGACGGCGGTCCGCTGTACGTCGCGCTGTCGAACATCGCGGTCTGGGGCGGCACCGGCTTCAACATGATCGTCATCTACACCGCGCTCCGGGCCATCCCCGTCGAGGTGCACGAGGCGGCCAGGCTGGACGGCGCGACCCCGCTCCAGATCGCCCTGCGGATCAAGGTCCCGATGGTGGCCCCCTCCCTGGTGCTCACCTTCTTCTTCTCGATCATCGCCACCCTCCAGGTGTTCAGCGAGCCGACCACCCTCAAACCCCTCACCAACTCCGTCTCCACGACGTGGAGTCCGCTGATGAAGGTCTACCGGGACGCGTTCGGCGCCGGCGACATCTACGCGGCCGCCGCCGAGGCGGTGATCATCGCGGTGGTGACGCTGGTGCTGTCCTTCGGATTCCTGCGCGCCGCGAACTCCCGTACCCAGCAGGAGGAAGCACGATGAGCACGCTCGCCGTCCGCAAGGCCGCGCCGGCCGCGGGAACGACGCCCGGCACCGCCCAGGGACCGCCCCGGCGCGGCCGGATCGCCCTGGTACCGACCCTCACGCTGCTGCTCGGCGCCCTCTACTGCCTGCTCCCCGTCGCCTGGGTGCTGATCGCGGCCACCAAGTCGGGCACTGAACTCTTCTCGACGTTCACGTTCCTGCCGGGCACCGGCTTCACGCGGAACGTCACGGATCTCAACGCCTACCGCGACGGCATCTACTGGACGTGGATGGGCAATTCCGCCCTCTACGCCGGACTCGGCGCCCTCCTGTCGACGGCCGTCTCCGCGGTCAGCGGCTACGCCCTCGCGATCTATCGCTTCCGCGGCAGGGAGACCATCTTCAGCGTCCTGATGGCGGGCGTGCTGATGCCGCCGGTGATCCTCGCGATCCCCCAGTACCTGCTGCTGGCCAAGGCCGACCTCACCGACTCGTACGCCTCCGTGCTGCTGCCTCTCGTCCTCTCCCCCTACGGCGTGTACCTCGCCCGGATCTACGCCTCGGCCGCCGTGCCCGGTGACGTGGTCGAGGCGGGGCGGATGGACGGGGCCGGCGAGTGGCGGATCTTCGTCCGGGTCGCGCTGCCGATGATGGTGCCCGGCCTCGTCACCGTGTTCCTGTTCCAGTTCGTCGCGGTGTGGAACAACTTCCTGCTCCCCTACATCATGCTCAGCGACGACGAGAAGTTCCCCATCACGCTCGGTCTGTTCACCCTCCTCGAACAGGGCTCAAACACCCCGGCCCTGTACACCCTGGTGATCACCGGCGCCCTGCTGGCGATCGTTCCGCTGGTCACCCTGTTCCTGGTGATCCAGCGCTTCTGGAGCCTCGACCTGCTGTCCGGAGCCGTAAAGTCATGACCATGAGCAACACGGGGGGCCGGCGCCGACCGCCGACGATCCACGACGTCGCGCGCGAGGCCGGTGTGTCGCGCGGCACCGTCTCGCGCGTGCTCAACGGCGGCCACTACGTCAGCCCGACGGCGCAGGAGGCGGTCAACGCCGCCATCCGCAGGACCGGCTACGTGGTGAACCGGCACGCCCGCTCGCTGATCACCGGACGGTCGGACTCGGTCGGATTCCTGCTGACCGAGCCGCAGGAGCGGTTCTTCGAGGACCCGAACTTCAACGTCCTGCTGCGCGGCTGCACCCAAGCGCTCGCCGCGCACGACGTCCCGCTCCTGCTGATGCTCGCCGGCACCGAGGACGAGCGCCGCCGCATCACGCGCTACATCACGGCGGGTCACGTCGACGGCGTGCTGCTGGTCTCCAGCCACTCCGGGGACCCGGTCGCCGAGGAACTGCGCGAGGCGGGCGTTCCGCTCGTCGCGTGCGGCAAGCCGATCGGCATGGGCTCCAAGGTGAGTTACGTCGCCGCGGACGACCGGGACGGCGCCCGGGACATGGTCAGGCACCTGCTCTCCCTCGGGCGGCGCCGGATCGGCATGGTCACCGGCCCCCTGGACACCCCGGGCGGTGTGGAACGCCTGGCCGGCTACCGCGAGGTGCTGGCCGAGGCGGGCGTCGAGGCCGACGACCGGCTGATCGCCTCCGGCGACTACAGCCGCGCCAGCGGCGAGGCGGGCGCCGTTCAACTCCTGGACCGCGCACCGGACATGGACGCCGTGTTCGTCGCCTCCGACCTGATGGCCCAGGGGGTGCTGGCCGCGCTGCACAAGGCCGGCCGGCGGGTCCCCGAGGACGTGTCGGTCGGCGGCTTCGACGACTCCCCGGCCGCAACGGCCGTCACCCCGGCCCTCACGACGATCCGCCAGCCGTGGGACCGCATCAGCGCCGAGATGGTGCGGGTGCTGCTCGCACAGATCGGCGGCGAGGATCCCGCGGCGGTGATCCTTCCGACGGAACTGATCCGGCGGGAGTCCGCCTGAGGCGGAGCGGGGGGCCACCGCTCCGGAGTTCCCGGCCTGCCGCCCGGTGGTCCGCTCCCCCGCCGCTCCGGTGTCTTTTTCTCCCGGGCGGCGGTACCGGTCAGGATTCGAGAAGCCACCGGCCGGTCCCCCGGCCTAGCGTGAGGGGACCGCCGGAACAGCCGACGGGACGAGGGCCGGCCGACCCGGCCGCCACGCACACGGAGGACTCGCCATGACCGCCGGACTCAAGACCGTCATCTACCCCGTCAAGGACATCGCGAAGGCGAAGGCGCTGTTCACCGCGCTGCTCGGGGTGGAGCCGTACGTCGACGAGCCGTACTACGTCGGATTCAAGGACGCCGGCCAGGACGTCGGCCTGGACCCGAGCGGCCACTCCAAGGGGCTGACCGGCCCGGTGCCGTACTGGCACGTCGACGACATCAAGGAGACCCTGTCGGGCCTGCTCGCGGCCGGCGCCGAGACGCTCCAGGACGTCCAGGACGTGGGCGGCGGCCGGCTCATCGCGTCGGTCAGGGACGCGGAGGGCAACCAGGTCGGGCTGATCCAGGACACGGCCGCGTAGACAGAGCCGCGCGGGCCCGGGGCGTTCGACGGATCGCCCCCAGGCTCGCGGCCCGCGGAGGAAGTCCATGCGAGCGCACTAGTTGCACAGTCAACGAATGGCCCGATCTCCAGTACCATTCGGTTATGGCAACGCAGACGCCCGGTACCCGGCTGGAGGACCAGTGGCGGGACATCCTCTCGGTGCACGCCCGCACGATGTGCGAGATCGACCGCGCCCTGCACCCGCACGGCCTCGGAGCCAGTGACTTCGAGGTCCTCGACATCCTCGCCTCGGGCGCCGTGTCGCAGCCCGGCGAGCACTGCCGGGTGCAGAACATCGCGGGCCGGGTCCATCTCAGCCAGAGCGCGCTGTCGCGGCTCATCGGACGTCTGGAGAAGGACGGCCTGGTCGAGCGCACCGTCTGCGAGGAGGACCGCCGCGGGGTCTGGGTCGCCCTCACCGCGAAGGGCCGTGACCTGCACGCCGAGGTGCTCCCCCTGCAGCGGTCCGTGCTCGCCCGCATGCTGCCGGAATGACCCCCTCCACCCGGCCGTCGCCGGGTGGCTCCGAGGCCCCGGCGTTCAGCCGAGCGGCCGGGCCAGGAGCGTGCGGACGCCCTCCGAGCTGAGGGTCAGACCGTGCGGCGAGCTGGCGTCGATCGTCAGGGCCAGATCACCCGTCGGCCACTGCGAGGCGAGGGCGCCGAGCGGTACGAGGCGGTAGCGCGAGACCGACGGGAGCAGCTCGGCCATCTCCAGCTCGGAGGTGAAGACCGGGACCACCTGTTCCCCGCCCGGCTGGTCCAGGACGGGCAGTGCGACGGCCGTGGGATCGGCGACGTCCGCGTCCGTGACGTCGTCCGGCACGGGGACCAGTACGTCACTGCCGGCGAGCGTGTTCAGCGCCGCGGTGTCCTGGGTGTTCTCGGCGAGGGTGTTCAGTGCCTCCTGGGCGGGGGTCGCCTCGGCCGCGGTGGGGTGGTGGTTGTTCTGGGGGGTGTCCATGGCAGATCCCTCGGTCGTGGTCGGTGGGTGACCACCCGGGCGGGTTTCGGTCTTCCCGGGTGCAACGACCGTCGCGTACCCATCGCACACCGCGCCATTCATCCTGGCCCCGACCCATCCGGAATCGGGTGCGTCACTCACACCGCTCACGAGGTCACCCCGGGCATCCGACACCCGGGGTGACCTCGGCCGCAGCCGGTGGACCGGCCGCCGGTGCGGTGTGCGCGCTACTTCAGATACGGTCCGTCGGTGCCGATCTTGCCGGGACCGTTCAGGACGTACACCCGCAGGTTCCCCTTGCCGGGCGCCGCCACGGACAGGGTGCCTCCGGAGACGGTCTTCACGTCACCGGTGACGGCGTCCGTGTACGTGCCGTTCGGGATGCCGGTGTAGGTGGCCCCACCGGTGACCGTGACCAGGGCGAAGCTGTCGGTCGAGCCACTGGTGTAGCGGCGCTTGAAGGCCATCGATCCGGTGATCCCGTCGGTGGAGTACTGGGCCGACTGGAGGGCCGGGATCGCCCGGCGGATCAGGTTGAGCCGCTGGAGGTGCTTGACCAGCGGCTGGGCGAGGGTCGTGGCGACCTCGCCGCTCGCGGAGGCGACCGTCCCGAAGCCGGAGGCCGTCACGCTTCCCGCGAGGTGGTCCCCGTAGTAGGCGCGTCCGGTGGTGGCCAGCGGGCAGCTCGGCCCGCAGTCGATCTGCTTGCCCTTCTGGAACTCGATCTCCGATCCGTAGTACAGCGTGGGGATGCCGCGGAAGGTCCACATCAGGGCCATGTTCTCGGCCCAGGCGTCGGTGCCGCCGCTGTAGCGGGTGCTCGACTTGTTCGGTCCGTAGTCGTGGCTGTCCACGTAGACGACGTTGTACGTGGCGTCGTTGACGGAGTCGTCGGAGTCCTTGCCGTTGTTGTACGCGTTCTGCGCGTCGCCGAAGTTCATGTGCATCCGCATGTCGATGATGTTCATGCCGGAGAACTGGCTGCGGTCCGGGGTGTGATAGCTGTTCCCGCTGAGGAAGGCGTTCGCGGAGGTCGGCTGGTTCCCGGTGCCGAGCTGCTCCTCGTAGTCGTACTGCTCGATCGCCGCCTTCTCGTCGTCCGCGCTGTACTCCTTGCGCTCCTTCCAGGTGAAGAACTGCGCGGAGTGGTTCACCGAGCCGCGGTTCCACTTGTCGTTCACGAAGGCGCCCACCTCGCCGAAGACGAAGAAGTTCTTCGCCGCGTCGGTGCCGAACCGCTGGGTGACCCGGTCGAAGATGGCCGGCAGGAAGCGGCGGTTCCAGGTGACGCGCGGAATGTGGACGGCGGTGTCGACGCGGAATCCGTCGACGCCCATGTCGATGTACTTGTCGTACGCGCCGATCAAGTAGTTCTGGACGGTGGCGTTCTCGGTGTTGAAATCGGCCAGGTCCTCGTGCAGCCAGCACGAGCGGGAGTCCTCGCCCTCCCAGTTGCCGATCCAGCACTGGTGGTAGTACGCCTTGGGGAACATGCCCGAAGTGGGGTTGGGCCACTGGCAGTTGTAGACGGTGTATCCCTCGGCGCTCTTCCCGCCGGTGGGCTTGCCCCAGTTGAGGCAGGTGTTGCCGGTGGGTTCGGCGGTCGACCACAGGTCACCGTTGTAGTACGACTTGCCGGACTTGGGCTCGACGGTCAGGCCGTCGTACTCGAAGCCGTCGTTCTTCTCGTCGTAGTACCAGCTCCACTGGGAGTCGCGCACGCCGTAGACGGTCGGCGTGAAGAGGCCCTTGGCGCCCCAGCGGGAGCTGTGGTTGTAGACCACGTCCTGGTAGATCTTCATGCCCTTGGCGTGGGCCGCGTTGATCAGGTCCTGGTAGGAGGCTCCGGGCGACTCCAGGCGCGGGTCGACCTTGTAGAAGTCGTAGCCGTGATAGCCGTGGTAGTCGTAGTCCGAGCGGTTGAGGACGACCGGGGTGATCCAGACGGCGGAGAAGCCGAGCGCCTTGATGTAGTCGAGTTTGTCGACGAGCCCCTTGAAGTCGCCGCGGAACATGGGGTCGTTGTTGGCCGCGTTGCCCGACTTGACGTCCTGGTTGCCGCCCCGGTCGTTGGAGGTGTCGCCGTCCTCGAAGCGCGCGGTGAGGACGAAGTAGATCGGGTCCTTGCGCGGGTCGGTGCCCAGCGGGGTTCCCGCGGCCGGCGCCGGAGCCTTCTCGCCCGTCGTGGCGGGCGCCGCGGAGGAGGCCGGAGAGGTGTTTCCGGCCGCGTCGACGGCCTTCACCGTGTAGGTGTAGGTGGTCTTCTCCTCGAGTCCCGTGTCGGAGTAGACCGTCGAACCGACGTCGGTGACGACGGTTCCCTTGGTGCCGCCGGTCCGGGTGAGCTGGTACTTCGTCACGGCGGTGTTGTCGGTGGACGGTTTCCAGCTCACCACGACCGAGGTTCCGGTGGCGTCCGCGGTGACCCCGGTGGGCGTGCTCGGGGCCTGGGTGTCGGGCACCTGGGCCGCACACGGGTTCGCCGCCCCCGCCGTGACGGTCCGGTCCTTCACCGTCGTGGTGCCCGAACCGAGCGCGTAGTCGGTGCCGTTGTTGTTGTCCCAGACGCCGTTGCCGTTGTTGAAGGCCGCCTTGAGCGAGGTGGCCGAGCCGAGGTCGACGGTCTTCTTCCACCAGCCGGCGCAGGCGGACTCCATGCCGATGCCGGGGACCGTCGTCCAGGAGCCGCCGGTGGGCGCGTAGTGGAGGTTGGCCGTGCTCCAGCCGGAGGTGGCGGTCGAGTAGTAGACGGTCGCCTGGTTGCCGCTGCCCGTTCCGGTGTCGGCGCACGGGTCGCTGTGGGCGATGACGCCGTCCTTGACGGTGACGGTCCCTGTGCCCAGCGCGTAGTTGTTGCCGCCGTTGTTGTCCCAGGTCCCGCTTCCGTTGTTGAAGGTGGCCTGCAGCCCGGCGGCCGAGCCGAGGTCCACGGTCTCCTTCACCCAGTCCGTGCAGGCCGCCTCCATCCGGACGCCGGGCACGGTCGTCCACGAGCCGCCGTCGGGCGCGTAGTGCAGATAGGTGGCGGGCCAGTTCTTGGTCTTCGTGTAGTAGAAGACCGTTGTCGTGGCCGAGGTGGCGGCCGTCTCCGTCAGGGGGACGGAGCTCGCGTCCGGTGTGGCGGTCGCGAAGATCCCGGTCACCGCGGCGATCGCCACCAGCGGTCGCATCAGGCGGTGTCGGTGCCTGCGTCTCATGGGGCGTCTCCAATGCGGGCCGGGGAGCGGGGAGTTGCATTGCAAGAACAACCGGCAAGTTCCTGAAAGAGCTTGCGGGCGGAAGCTACAGGGACATGACAGCGACGTAAAGACATCTCACAGCGCCCGGAACACAGGGTGAGAACGGACCAGTGATGGTGACGGGCGCCCACGCGCCCGCCGGGGGTCCGCGCCTAGCGTGTGGGCATGCCGATGCAACCCTGGTTCACCGACGCCAAGCTGGGCATCTTCCTCCACTACGGCATCTACGCCGTCGACGGAGTGGCCGAGTCCTGGTCCTTCTACACGGGCGAGGTCACCTACGAGCGGTACATGAAACAGCTCGACGGCTTCACCGCTTCGCACTACGACCCACAGGGCTGGGCCGACCTCTTCGCCCGCGCCGGCGCCCGGTACGCCGTCCTGACCGCCAGACACCACGACGGCGTCGCCCTGTGGGACACCGCCCACCACAACCTGGACGTGGCACGGGACACCCCCGCCGGACGGGACCTGGTCGGCGGCTTCGCGGACGCCCTGCGCACCCGGGGCCTCAAGGTGGGCCTCTACTACTCGCACTCCGACTGGAACCACCCGGACTACCCGAGCCTGCGTCAGGTGCAGCCCGGCGACGTGCCGCCGAGCCGCTTCTCGCACGCCGGGCCCGGCGCGGAGGACCCGGCCGCCTGGGAGCGCTATCTGGCGTACCGCGACGGCCAGGTCGGCGAACTGGTCGACCGTTTCCGCCCCGACCTGCTCTGGTTCGACGGCGAGTGGGAGCGCACCGAGGAGCAGTGGCGGATGCGCGAACTCGCCGCCCTGATCCTCGCGGGCAACCCGGACACCGTCCTCAACGCCCGCATGCTCGGCCACGGCGACTACGCGACCCCCGAGCAGGGTGTCCCGCTCCGGGCGCCCGACGGGCCGTGGGAACTGTGCCTGACGGTCAACGGCTCCTGGGGTCACCGGCCGGACGACCGCGACTTCAAGTCCGTCGGCCGACTGGTGCGGTACTTCACGGAGACGATCGGCCTGGGCGGCAACCTGCTGCTCGCGGTCGGCCCCCGCGAGGACGGGACGATCCCCCGGGAACAGACCGAGCGTCTGGAGGGGCTCGGCGTGTGGATCGCGCGGCACGCAGGCGCGGTGTACGGCACGGTCGCCGGACTGCCCGCCGGCCACCACTACGGTCCGAGCACCCTGTCCGCGGACCGCCGCACCCTGTACCTGGTGTGTTTCGACGCGCCCCGGGAGGCGGTGTCGATCCGCGGTCTGCGGAACGCGGTCCGGCGGGTGACCGTCCTCGGCACGGGCACCGAACTCGGCCATCGCGTGACAGGCGGCCTGCACGCGGTCCCTGGCGTGACCTGGATCGACGCTCCGGCCGCGGACGATCTGGACGCCCACGCGACGGTGCTGGCCGTCGAGTTGGACGGCGAACTGGACCTCTACCGCGGCTCGGGACGCGACTGACGATCGGGCGGTCTACGAGGCCGCGCCCCCTCGCGTATCACCACCAGGTCAAGATTTCCCCTGGTGCGGGCCATGTCGGCGACCCCGGTGAGACGCTCGGGCCGAACCGGCGTATTCACGGTGGAGGGGCGACAGCAGCCGGCGGGCCCCTCCCGACCGGAGGTAGCACACGCGTGACCATCACCCGACCGGCCCCGCCGCCGGTGCATCCGCACGACGACGCGGAGCAGCCGCCCCGGCAGGGCTGGCAGATCAGCTCCCCGCTGGCCCTGACCATGCTTCTGCTGCTGGTCGTCGCGGCGCAGGGTCCGGTCCGGCGGGCGCTGTCCACACCGGTCATGCAGAGCTGGATGACGGTGTTCGTCGCCGTGGTCGTCCAGGCGCTTCCGTTCCTCGTCCTCGGTGTGCTGCTGTCGGCGGTCATCGCGGTGTTCGTCCCGCCGTCGTTCTTCGCCCGGGCGCTGCCGAAGCGTCCGGCCCTCGCGGTGCCGGTCGCCGGGATGGCCGGGGCGATCCTGCCGGGCTGCGAGTGCGCCTCCGTTCCGGTGGCGGGCGCGTTGGTGCGGCGGGGGGTCACCCCGGCTGCGGCCCTCGCGTTCCTGCTGTCCGCGCCGGCGATCAACCCGATCGTGCTGACGGCCACCGCCGTGGCTTTCCCCCGCAACCCGGAGATGGTCCTCGCCCGCTTCGTGGCCAGTCTGCTCGTGGCCTGCGTCATGGGCTGGCTGTGGCAACGGCTCGGCCGGGCCGACTGGTTGCGCCCGCCGGAGCGCCCCGCGCACGAGGGGCTCGGCAGAGGAGCCGCGTTCTGGGGGTCGGTGCGGCACGACGTGATGCACGCGGGCGGCTTCCTCGTGCTCGGCGCGATGGCGGCCGCCACGCTCAAGTCCGTGGTACCGGCGAGCTGGCTGCAGGCCGCGGCCGGGAATCCGGTGCTGTCGGTGCTCGCCCTCGCGGTGCTGGCCGTCCTGCTGTCGATCTGCTCGGAGGCCGACGCCTTCGTGGTGGCCTCGCTGACCCAGTTCTCCTTCACCGCGAAGCTGGCGTTCCTCGTGGTCGGGCCGATGATCGACCTGAAGCTCTTCGCGATGCAGGTCGGGACGTTCGGGCGCGGTTTCGCGACCCGGTTCGCGCCCACCACCTTCGCCCTCGCGATCCTCATGTCCGTGCTGGTCGGGGCGGTGCTGCTGTGAACCGGCAGGCGCAGGCGGCGGTGCTCTTCCTGGTCGGCGCGGCGGTGCTGCACGCCGGTGCCACGGATCTCTATCTCCGGTACGTCAAGGCGGGGTTGCGGCCGCTGCTGCTCGCGGCCGGCGTGGTGCTGATCGCGACGGCGCTCGCCACGGTCTGGTATGAGGTGCGGGAGCGGCGGACCGCGTCCGGGAGCACGGCGGGCGACGGTCACGCGCACCCGCACCGCGAGCCGCGTATCTCCTGGCTCCTGGTGCTGCCTCTGCTGGCGCTCATCCTGGTCGCCCCGCCCGCGCTCGGCTCGTACAGCGCGATGCGTACGGGTACGGCGCTGCAGGCGCCCTTCGGATACCCCGCGCTGCCCGCGGGCGACCCGGTCCCGCTGGGGCTGGTCGACTACGCGGGCCGGGCCGCGTACGGGCACGGACACACACTCGGCGACCGGCGGATCAGGATCACCGGCTTCGTCGCGCTCGACCACGCCGGCACCCCGTATCTCGTCCGCATGGCCCTCAACTGCTGTGCCGCCGACGCCCAGCCGGTCAAGATCGGACTGTCCGGGCGGATCCCGCCCGTGCTCCAGCCCGACACCTGGCTCGAGGTGACCGGCACCTACAGCAGCAGGCGCACGAAGGACTCCGTGAACGGCGGCATCATCCCGTTCTTCGACGTCAGCAGCGCGCGACCGGTCCCGACGCCGCGCGACCCGTACGACGAGAGCTGGAACAACTGACCGCGCTTCCCGGTCTGTTCGTTCAGGCCGCCGGGTCCGGCAGATAGCTCGCCAGGCCGCGCAGAATGATCTCCAGGCCGATGTCGAACCGCTCGTCGGAGGAGTCCGTCACCATGACCCCGGCCAGGGCGCGCAGATGGGGGAAGTCCGCGGCGGGCAGGGACGCGAAGTAGTTCTGCATCTCGTCGGCCATCTCGCGCCAGTCGGGCCGGGCCGGCGAGGAGGTGCCGGCGCTCTGCTGCGCGGCTCGGTCCCGCCACATGCCCTCCTCCAGGACGAACCCGTCGATGTACGTCGAGATGAGGTCACCGGCCTCCGCCGCGATGCGGTCGGGGAGCCCGGCGGTACGGAACACGGCGAGCAACGCCTCGACGTGCGGCAGCAGTTCGGCGGTGAAGGGGACGTGGGCCATGGAGATCCTCGCCATGTCCCGGTGGGACAGCAGGCGTTGCCGCCCCGCGCGGGCGTACGCGCGAATCGCTTCCTGCCAGCGCTCCGGGTCGGCCTCGGGCGGCTCGAAGCCGTCGAAGAGCCGGGTGTACATGAGCTCCAGGAGATCGTCCTTGGAACTGACGTAGGCGTAGAGGGCGGAGACCGTGACGCCCAGCTCGGCGGCCACCTGACGCATCGAGAGGCCGTCGAGTCCCTGACGGTCCAGGACGGTGAAGGCGGCTTCGACGACGCGCTCGCGCGACAGCGGTGTGCGGGCCGGGGCGACGCGGCCCCGGGCCGGGCGCTCGCGCTCCCAGGGGGACGGCGGGGGCTGTGCGGGGGTGCCGTCGGCCGCGTCGGTCATGTGGACAGTCTAGGTGCCGGGAGAGCGGTGTTCTCTCCAGGTGAGCAGCGTTCATCCGGAGATACACGATATATCTTGTCTCGGCTTGCCGGTTGCGCTATATCTTAATGAACGCCGTTCTCTCGGTGAGCACCGTTCTGCTAGGGTGAACAGTGTTCTCCGGTGTCTGGTCGCCTCTCCCCCGCGCCCTCCAGGGAGCCGGGCAGTCGCATTCCATCCGCCCCTCCGCGCTCGCCGATCGTCGTCGCGCGGTCTTTTCCGAGGAGTTCCGATGTCCACCACCGGTGTCGCGTCCGCCGAGACGCCCATCGACTCACCAGCCCCGTACCGGTGGCGCTGGGCTGCGCTCTTCGTGATTCTCGCGGCCGAGGTGATGGACCTCCTCGACGCCGTCGTCACGAACATCGCCGGCCCCTCCATGCGGGCCGACCTCGGCGGCGGCGCCTCCACGCTGCAGTGGCTGGCCGCCGCGTACACCCTGTCGATGGCGGTCGGGCTCGTCACCGGCGGACGCCTCGGCGACATCCACGGGCGCCGCCGGATGTTCCTGGTGGGAGCCGCCGGGTTCACCCTGGGTTCGCTGCTCTGCGCGATCTCCGTGTCCCCGGAGATGCTGATCGGCGCGCGCATCGTGCAAGGCCTGTTCGGCGCGGTGATGCTGCCGCAGGGCCTCGGCATGATCAAGGAGATGTTCCCGCCGAAGGAGTCGCAGAAGGCCTTCGGCATGTTCGGCCCGGTCATGGGACTGTCCGCGGTGTGCGGGCCGATCCTGGCGGGCTGGCTCGTGGACGCCGACTACTTCGGCACCGGCTGGCGCATGATCTTCCTGATCAACCTTCCGCTGGGTGCCGCCGCGATCGCCGGCGCCCTGCGCTACCTGCCCAAGGGCCGCTCCGAGACCAAGCCGCGGCTCGACATCCCGGGCATGCTCCTGGTCTCGCTGGCCGCGCTGCTCATCATCTTCCCGCTGGTCCAGGGCCGCGAGTACGACTGGCCGCTGTGGACGTTCGCGATGATGGCCGCCTCGGTCGTCGTCTTCGCGGTCTTCGCCCGGTACGAGTCGCACCGCAGCAGCACCGGCCAGGACCCGCTCGTCGTCCCCAGCCTCTTCCGCAAGCGCGGTTTCAGCGGCGGCATGGTCCTCGGGCTCGTCTTCTTCTCGACCATGCAGGGCTTCATGCTGGTGTTCAACCTGTACACCCAGATCGGCCTCGGCTACTCGCCGCTCAAGGCCGGCCTGGTGATGGTGCCCTGGTCGGGCGGCATGATCGTCGGCTTCGGACTCGCCCAGGGTGTCGTCCGGTTCGGACGGACGGTGCTGCAGGCGGGCGCGCTGGTCATGGCGCTCGGCGTGTTCGGTGTCTGGCTGACCCTCGACCAGGTGGGATCCGGTGTCGGCCCCTGGCAGTTGCTGCCGTCGCTGCTCGTCACCGGCATCGGCATGGGCCTGCTCATGGCGCCGTTCTTCGACATCGTCCTCGCCAGCGTCGAGCAGCACGAGACGGGTTCGGCGTCCGGCACGATGACCGCGGTGCAGCAGCTCGGCGGCGCCTTCGGCGTGGCCATCCTCGGCACCGTGTTCTTCGGACTGCTGGGCGGCGGGATCGCCACCGCGGTCGACCACCGCTCGGACGACCTGCGCGGGAAGCTGACCGCGGCGCACGTCGCCCCCGCCGCGCAGGACCGCATCGTCGCCGACCTGCGCCGGTGCGCCGCGGACCGCGCCACCGCGAAGGACCCGGCCGCGACCCCGGCGTCCTGCGCACTCCTGACGAAGGAGACCCGGTCCGCGGTGACCTCGCCCGAGGCGGGTGCCCGCGTGCCCGCCGCGCTGGAGGCCACGGCGTCGTCGGCCTTCCGCAGCGGTTTCGGGTCGGTCATGCAGACCGTCCTCTGGATCGTCGACGGCATGCTCGCCCTGACCTTCCTGCTCGCGTTCCTCCTGCCGCGCCGCGCCCGCCCCGAGGAGTCCGCCGGACACTGAGCCGGGCCACGGCATCGCGGACGGGACGGTCGGAAAGCCCTTCGGAAGGGTGTCCGGCCGTCCCGTCCGCTGTGGCGGTGCGGCACGCGGTCGGGCCGACCCGATTCCTGGATCAGGCAGAGACCCCGCCCGTGTTCGGCGGCCGCACGGCAACCCCGGTGCGTGGCGTGGGGCGACGGCACACTCCCACAAGCAATCCCGCCCGCGGCGCGCCGGTCCGGGCGGAACACGCTTCACCCCGGTCAGGTCCGCACGGGGTGCGCCGCGTACCGTTCGAGCAGGCAGAACGCGCACGCGGAGCCCGGGAGCGGGACGACGCCCGCCGGGCGCGCGGCACCCGCGCCGATGTACCTGCCGCCGACCGACCCGCACCCTCCCGGAAGGACGAGCCCCGTGCTCACGTCGTACGCGGACCACTTCGACACGCCTGCCGGGTATCTCGACTTCGCACGGTTCGGGCCGCCCTCGCGCGACGTCCTGGCCGCGACCGCCCGGGCGATGGAGGAGTCGGCCCGCGCCGACCACACCACCGTGGACGGCCTGATGCTCGCGGAGGAGGTAGCACGGGAGACGGCCGCCCGGCTCGCCGGGACCGACAGCCGGCACACCGTGCTCCTCCCCAACGCGTCCACGGGGCTGTTCCACGCCGCGCTCGGGATCCGCGAGGGCGTGGTCCTCGCCCCACGCACCGACTTCCCCGCCAACCACTATCCGTGGCGCCGCAGCGCCGACCTGGGCCGGGCCACGCCCCGCTGGCTCGATCCCGCACCCGGCGGCGGCGTCACCCCCGACCTGGTCCGCGCCGCGCTGACCGACGATGTCGTCGCCGTGTCGGTCAGCGCCGTCGACTTCCGTACCGGCTTCCGTGCCGATCTCGCGGCGCTGCGCGAGGCGATCGGGCCGGACCGGCTGCTCGTCGTGGACGCCATCCAGGCGTTCGGGGTGGCGCGGATGGCGTGGGACGCGGCCGACGTCGTGGTCGCGGGCGGCCAGAAGTGGCTGCGCGCGGGATGGGCCACCGGCTTCGCCGCGCTGTCCGATCGCGCGCTGGAGTCCCTGGAGCCGGTCCTCACCGGCTGGACGGGCGTCGAGGACGTCGGCCTCTTCGACGGGACGGAGCACGTACCCGCCGTGGACGCGCGTCGGTGGTCGATCACCAACCTCAGCCCGGTGACGGCCGCCGCGTTCGCGACCGGTCTCGGCCTCGTGGAGCGGTACACGGTCGCGGCGATCGAGGCCGCGATCACGCTACGGGTCGCCGAGCTGGCCGAGGCCGTCGAGGACCACGGCGGTCATGTCATCTCCCCCGCCGATCCGGCACGGCGTGCGGGCGTCCTCGCCTTCACGATGCCGGACCACGATCCCTCCGTCGTCGCGAAGGCCCTGCACGCCGAGGGCGTCACGCCGACGGTCCGCGCCGACTCCCTCAGGTTCTCCCCGCACGCCTCGACGCCGCCGGAGGCCGTCGCCCGGGTGGCCGCCGCACTGGCGTCGCTCCGCGACTGAACGCGGCGGACCGACGACACCGGCTCGCAGACGGCCCGCTGGGGGGCGTCGCACCGGGCCCGCCGCGCCGGTGATCCGGCCGCGCGGCGGAGCGGGCCGGGCCGGTATCAGGTCGCGGGCTCGAACCAGGTCTGCTCGTCGACCAGCGCCTGCTTGATGCGGAAGAGGGCGTGCTCGCTCAGCTCCGGCAGGGCGTCGACGGCGAACCAGCCGACCTGGAGCGACTCGTCGTCGTTGACGCGGGCCTCGCCGCCGACGGCGCGGCAGCGGAACGTGGTGTCCATGAACTGGCAGACGTCGCCGTTGTCGAAGGTCACCTGCTCGCCGGCCTGGACCACGACCACCCGCTCGACCTCGATGCGCACGGCGGTCTCCTCGTACACCTCGCGCACGGCACAGGCGGCGGGCTGCTCGCCGGGCTCCGGCATGCCGGAGATGAGCGCCCACCTGCCATTGTCGGAACGCTGGCCGAGCAGCACTCTGCCCTCGTCGTCGAAGACGACGGCGCTCACTCCGGGGAGCCAGAGGAGCTGGTGGCCGGCGGAGGCCCGGATCGCGAGGATGAAGTCGGGAGTAGCCATGGTCCCGACCCTAACCGCGCGTCCGGGCTCCCCCGGAGCCGACCCGGTTCAGCGCCGCGCGGTGTTCCGCCGGGCCCGCACGGCCGTCGCGGCGCCCCAGCCGAGACCGCCGGCGGCGACCAGCACCAGGAACATCTCCGGGATGATTCCGAGCTTCGTGGCCGGGGTCTGGGAGGAGCGCAGCGGCACCTTCTGGACCAGGGAGTCGGCGACGAACATGCCGGTCTTCTGGGTGATCCGTCCGTCCGGCATGATCACGGCGCTGACACCGCTCGTCACGGGCACCGTGACGGTACGGCTGTGCTCGACGGCGCGGATACGGGACATGGCGAGCTGCTGGTAGGTCATCTCGCTGCGGTCGAAGGTGGCGTTGTTGCTGGGCACCGAGATGATCTGGGCACCGTCGGTCACGGTGCTGCGCACGGCCCAGTCGAAGGCCGCCTCGTAGCAGGTGACCAGGCCGACCCGGGTGCCGTTCATGGTGAAGACGCCCGCCTCGGTGCCCCGGCTGAAGTCCTGGCGGACCATGGTCGTCCAGTCCTTGTTGATGGCGCCGAGCAGCGAGCGCATCGGCAGGTACTCGCCGAACGGCTGGATCTGCCGCTTGTCGTACGTGTCCACCGGGCCCTTGGCCGGGTCCCAGAGGATCTGCTCGTTGTAGAGCCTGCCGTCGCGTTCTACGACCCCGCCGACCGAGATGGGGGCGCCGATCGCCCGCGCCGCCTCGTCGATGACGGCGCGGGCGTCGGCGTTGGCGAACGGGTCGATGTCGGAGGAGTTCTCGGGCCACAGGACCAGTTCGGGCCGGGCGACCTTGCCGGCCTTGACCTCGGCCGCCAGCCGTTCGGTCTCCCGTACGTGGTAGTCGAGGACGGCCCGCCGCTGGGAGTTGAAGTCCAGTCCCGCGCGCGGGACGTTGCCCTGGATCAGCGCGACGGTCGCCGTGCCGTCCTCGGCCTTGTCGCTGACCAGGGTGCGTGCGGCGAGCGCTCCGACGACCGGGACGGCGATGGCGAGCAGTGCCGCGGCCGCCGCGCCCCGGCGCAGGACACGGGTGCCGCGGGCCTCGACGGCCAGCCGGACGATCTCGTAGAGCCCGAATCCGCAGAGCACGACGGCGAAGCCGACCACCGGGGTGCCGCCGAGCGCGGCGAGCGGCAGGAAGACGCCGTCGGCCTGGCCGAACGCGATCTTCCCCCAGGGGAACCCGCCGAAGGGCGCACGCGCGCGTGCCGCCTCGCCGGCGATCCAGATGGCCGCGGCCCACAGCGGCCACCCGGGCAGCCGGGAGACCAGGGTGATGCCGGCGCCGACGAGCGCGATGTAGACCGCTTCCACCACGACGAGCGCGATCCACGGGCCGGGGCCGACCTCGACGCCCGTCCACACGAGCAGGGGCAGCAGGAATCCGAGGCCGAACAGGTAGCCGAGGCCGAGAGCGGCCTTCCAGGAGCGACCGCGCAGGGTCCAGGCGAAGACCGCGAAGGCGGGCAGCGCCAGCCACCAGAGCGTCCGTGGCGGGAAGCTGACGTACAGCAGTACTCCGGAGAGTGCCGCGGCGGCGGCCGGGACGAGACGGCGGACCAGAGCGGCCCCGCGCGAGGCGGGCGCGGCCTGGGGTTCGAGCTGTTCCGGCTCGTCTACGGTGGTTGCGGTGGCGGTCACTCCGGGAGTGTACGGCGGCTGACCTGGGGGCCGACAGCTCGGTCCGACAGCCCCCGCAGGGTGGGACAGTGCTCCGAAGGCGGTCGCGCCGTCGCGCGCAGCAACGTTCCTGCACAACTTCTCCCCAAAGCGGCACATCACCCGTTACGGTGTGCCCGAGCCTCTGACGTGCGGCCCGTTGCGGACGGCGCCCGAGGTACGGCGACGTCGGGGGGCGACGGGGTGGGTTCCACGGGGACGGCGTCCGCGACGGACGCCTCGGCCACGGGCGAGAGACGCAGCGCTTCCGACGCGGCGGGCATGGGGGTGCTCGCGGCCTGTGCCGCCTGGTCGCTCATCACGGCGGCCGCGCACGACGGCCGCCCCGAGGGGGTGCTGCTCGCGGTGCTCGCCGTGACCGCCGGCTACGCCTCGGGACGGATCCTCGGCGTACTCCTGCCGGTCGCCGCACCCTGCGCCGGAGCACTGACCGGTCTCGGCCTCGCCATCGCCACACCCGGCCCGCAGATCAGCCTGCAACTCGGCCACAGCGGAGCCACCGCCGCCCTGCTGACCCTCTCCTCCGGCGCCGCGTGCTGCGCCGCCTGGGCGGCCCGCCCGCCCGCACTGCGGCTCGCACTGCGCCTGCTGGCTGCGGTGATCGCGGTGACGGCGGCGCTCCTCGGGTCGATCACCGGTCTCATCACGTGCGCCGGCGTCCTGCTGTGCTCGCTCGCCGCCGCACGGGTGCGCCGCCGCGCCGTCGGCCTCACGGGGTTCGCGGCCGCCGCGGCGGTGGTGACCGCGGCGGTCTGGGCGATCTGCGAGAACGCGCTGCCCGACGGTCTGACGGCCTCCCTGCGGGGCGGGCTCACCGGGCACCGGATGCTGCTCTGGCACGACGCGCTGCGGATGGTCCGGGGCGATCCCGCCCTGGGCGTCGGGCCCGGGCGGTACGGCGACCTCAGTCCCACGGTCGCCCAGTCGCTGCTGCCGGACGGCAAGGCGCACTCCGCGCCCCTCCAGCAGGCGGCGGAGCAGGGGCTGATCGGCGTCGCCCTGCTCGCGGCGGCGTTCTGCTGGATGCTCTACGCGCTCCTGCGCAGCCCGCGCTCCACGCCGATCGCACTGACGGCGGGCGCGGCTCTCACGGCTCTGGCCGTGATCGCGTCGATCGGCAACGCGCTCAGTTTCATGACGGTCACCGCCGGGGCCGGACTGCTCGCCGGCCTCGCGACGGCCCGCCCTCTCGGCGCGGGGGAACGGGACGATTCCGTCGGCGCGATCCCGCGTCCGTCGGGTGAGCCACGGCTCTGAGGACCCGGTGGTGCGTCAGCGCACCGTCCCGGACCCGCCGGGCCTCAGGTGGTCACGGATGATCCGTACCGCCGCCTCGGCGTTGTCCACGGTGATGGTGAACGTGTGGCCGTCGCCCAGCCGCAGCACGACGCCCTCGCCGCGTCGGACGATGACGGCGGTGCCCTGTTCGGGCCGCCATCGGTAGCCCCAGCCGCCCCACTGGCGCGGGGTGACCTGCGGCGCGAAGTCGGCGCCGACGACGGTCGACAGGGGGATGCGGCGTCTCGGGAGCCCTATGTGGCCGCACCGCACTTCCAGGCAGTCCTTGTCCACCTTCACGGCGACATGCACGAACGCGAGCGTGCCGAAGAGGATGAGCAGTCCGGCGGCGATACAGCCGACCACGGACATGATCAGGGGCGCTGTGCCCGAGGTCCAGCCGGAGTCGACCGCCAGCTCGATCCCCAGAGCCAGACAGGCCACACCGCCGAGGGCGGGCAGCAACTGGACGCGGTTCCTCGCGCGGCCGGTCCAGAGCTCCGGCAGCGGGATGGTCTTGCCGTGGGGGTGGTCCCTCATACGTATGAGACTACTCAGGTTCCGCTGAGGGGGCACCGGGTCGCGGAGCGTCACTCCCCCGGGTGGGCGATCCTCCCGGCGACGCCTTCGTCATGGTGACGGCCCGTGCCCGTACCGAGGGTGTCCACCCCTGAACCACCGGTGTCCGGGGCGTATGGGGATCAGAGGCTTCGCATAGCTGTACGCGAGGAGCCCGCGCGGCGCCCGTCACTCAGTGTGCGGGGCTGACCGCCGCGAGGATGCGGCCTTCCTCGTAGGTGAGGGCGGTCGCGGGCAGCGCGCCCTCCTGTCCGGTGAGCAGCACCGTGACCGTGGAGCGAGCGGGCGCGGCGGGATCGGGCCGCGCGCCGATCCGGCGCAGCGCCTGTGCGGCGACCGCGCCGGCCGAACCGTGCAGGACGAGGGGCGGAAGGCCGGGACGCTGCAGGGCCGCGCGGATGCGTTCGGCGACCAGCTCGTAGTGCGTGCAGCCGAGGACGACGGCTCGCACGTCCTCGGGGGTGCGTGCCGCCGCCGCGGTGACGGCGGCGTCGACGGCAGCCTGGTCGGCGTGCTCCACCGCGTCCGCGAGTCCGGGGCAGGCGACCTCGGTGACCTCGACGTCCCCGGCGAACTCCTCGATGAGTCCGCGCTGGTAGGGGCTGCCGGTGGTGGCCGGCGTGGCCCAGATCGCGACGGGTCCGCCGCCCGCGGCGGCGGGCTTGATCGCCGGGACGGTGCCGATGACGGGCACGTCCGGCTCCAGCCGGGCGCGCAGCGCGGGCAGGGCCCGTACGGAGGCGGTGTTGCAGGCGACGATCAGGGCGTCGGGCCGGTGCAGCGCGGCGGCCTCCGCGACGGCCAGGGCGCGGGCGGTGACGTCCTCCGGGGTGCGCGGTCCCCACGGCATGCTGCCGGGGTCCGAGGAGAGGACGAGATCGGCGTCGGGCCGTAGTCGACGCACCGCCGCGGCGGCAGCGAGCAGTCCGATTCCGGAGTCCATGAGCGCGATCTTCACCCGGTCACCATAGACGATCCGCCTCGGACGCCTTCCGTGGTGGGGCAGACTGCGGCGGGTGAGCGCCCTCGTGTGGATCGCCTTCGGATCGCTGGCCGCGTGGCTGTGGCTGCTCCTCTGCCAGGGCTTCTTCTGGCGTACCGACGTCCGGCTTCCCGCGCGCGAGGAGCCGGCCGAGTGGCCCTTCGTCTGTGTCGTGGTGCCGGCCCGGGACGAGGCCTCCGTGCTGCCCGAGAGCCTGCCGTCGCTGCTCGCCCAGGACTACCCGGGCCGGGCCGAGGTGTTCCTCGTCGACGACGGCAGCTCGGACGGCACCGGTGAGCTGGCCCGTGAACTGGCCCGGCGGCACGGCGGCCTGCCGCTCACCGTCGGCTCGCCGGGCGAACCCCCGGCGGGCTGGACGGGCAAGCTGTGGGCCGTGCGCCACGGCATCGGTCTGGCCCGCGCGCGGGGGCCCGAGTACCTGCTGCTGACGGACGCGGACATCGCGCACGAGCCGGGGAGCCTGCGGGAGTTGGTCGCGGCGGCCCGTACGGGCGGTCTCGACCTGGTCTCCCTCATGGCGCGGCTGCGCGTGGAGAGCGTGTGGGAACGTCTCGTGGTGCCGGCCTTCGTCTACTTCTTCGCGCAGCTCTATCCGTTCCGCCGGATCGCGGTGGACGGCTCGCGGACGGCGGCCGCCGCGGGCGGCTGTGTGCTGCTGCGCGCGGACGCCGCCGAGCGGGCACGGATCCCGGACGCGATCCGGCACGCCGTCATCGACGACGTGGCACTCGCCAAGGCGGTCAAGCGGGGCGGCGGCCGGATCTGGCTCGGGCTCGCCGACCGGGTGGACAGCGTGCGTCCCTATCCGCGGCTGCGCGATCTGTGGCGCATGGTCTCGCGCAGTGCGTACGCGCAGCTGCGGCACAGCCCGCCGCTGCTCGCGGGGACGGTCGCCGGGCTCGCCCTGGTGTATCTCGTGCCGCCGGTCGCGCTGCTGGCGGGACTCGCCACGGGAGCCGCCTGGGCGGCGGCGGCGGCCGGCGGGCTCGCCTGGGTGCTGATGGCGGCGACGTACCTGCCGATGCTCCGCTACTACGGGCAGCCCCGGTGGCTCGCTCCGCTGCTGCCCGTGACGGCGTTCCTCTATCTCCTGATGACGGTCGACTCCGCGGTGCAGCACTACAGGGGACGCGGGGCCGCCTGGAAGGGCCGCACCTACGCGCGGCCCGACACCGCCCTCGACGAGAGCTGACGAGAGCTGCGGGACGTCCGGTCGGCGCCGTGGGCGCTCACTTCCTGCCGGGCGTCCAGTTCATGCCCCAGCCGTAGATGTGGTCGATGGTGCGCTGGGGGCTGACACCTCGCTCGGGGACCAGGTACCGGGCCTCGCGCTGGACGACCAGGTCGGTGCCGTTGCCGGAGATGAGGGCGAGCGCGCAGACGGTGGAGGGGACCGTGCACTCGTCGAGCGAGAAATCGATCGGGGCGCCGTGCAGCGGCTGGAGGGTCACCGTGGCGTGCAGGTCGGCGAAGGAACGGGCGCCCTCGTAGATGGTCACGAAGATGAGGATGCGGCGGAAGTCCTGCTTGTGGTCGAGGTTGATGGTGAGGTTCTCGCCGGTGTCCACGGCTCCGGTGCGGTCGTCGCCGTCGAGGTGGATGTACGGCGGCTGGTGCAGTGCGCCGAAGGCGTTGCCCAGGGCCTGGACGACCCCCTTGCGTCCGTCGCTCAGTTCGTACAGGGCGCACAGGTCGAGGTCGAGGTCGGCGTGCATGGCGACGGCCCGGCCGCGCTTGCTGCCCCACCCCGAGAACTGCTTGCGCACCTGCCAGTTGAGGTTCACACGCAGGGCGCCGGAGGTGCCGCCCTGCTTGCTGAGCGAGACGGAGGGCGCCTCCTTGGTGAGCGTCACCTTGGACAGGCGGACCGGCGCCGGAGGGGCCGCGGGCTGCCACGGATTCGCGGGGGGAGCCTGCGGCGGGGGCATGGTCACGGGCGGGGCGGCCGGCGGGGCCACGGGAGGCGGCGGTCCCTGCACGCGCGTGGCGGGCGAGGGCGGGGCCGGCGCGGGCGCCGCGTGCTGCGGCTCGTCCACGCTGATGCCGTAGTCGGTGGCCAGTCCTTCGAGGCCGCTGCCGTAGCCCTGTCCGACGGCACGGAACTTCCAGGTCCCCTGGCGCCGGTAGAACTCACCGAGTACGAAGGCGGTCTCCACGGTCGCGTCGGCGCTGTCGAAACGGGCGATCTCGGTGCCGTCGCGCGCGTCGAGCACCCGCACGTACAGCCCGGGGACGCGTCCGAAGGAACCACCGTCCGCGGAGGCGGCCAGGACCACCTTCTCGATCACGGGCTCCATGCTCGGCAGGTCGACGATCAGGGAGTCGGTGACCTGGCCGGCCGCGGTCCGCTTTCCCTCGTGACGCACCGCGCCCGAGGTGTGCGCCGGCTGGTTGTAGAAGACGAAGTCGCCGTCCGAGCGCACCTTGCCGTTCACCAGCAGCAGTGCGGAGGCGTCCGCGTCGGGCACCCCGGGGCCCGGACGCCAGCCCAGCTCGACCCGCAGCGTGCTCGTCGGGACAGGAACATTCGATCCCTTGGACATGGTCATGTGCGCCCCCATCGCGTGTCTCCGCGCCCGGTACGAGCCCCGCGCGGCCCGCCGGCTCCGTTCCCGCCCAACCTAATCCCCCGGCCCGCCGAACTCCCCCGACTCGGACCGGAAGATCCCCGGCCAACCGCCGGTAACCCGCGAGGAACTCGCCCTTTACACGATCTGAACCCGCTTTGGCGTCCTTTTTTGCCGAGTTCGCTCGCATTGGGGATCCCGCGTCACCGCGGACACGGAAAACAACCCTCTTATCGGTCTCCCCAACCAGCACATCGTGGGCTTAACTTATGTGCCATGACCTCCCCCCGCTCCACCTATGGCGGCGGTTACTACTCCGCCTTCCAGGACACCCCGATCTACGACTCCCTCGTCGCCGAGCGGGGTACCCCTCAGATCGCCCCGATTCGCGTTCCCTCCGCGTACGACTCGGGCAGCCACCTCCCCGCACTGCCGTCCGCTCTCCCCGCACTGCCGGCCGGCCCCTCGCACCACCAGGCCTCCTCGTACGGCTACCAGCAGGCCCAGCAGCCCGCTCCGCTGCACCAGGCGCCCGCTCCGTACATCCCGCAGCAGGCGGGCGCCCAGCGGGGCTACCCCGGCCAGCAGCCGCAGCAGCCCCGCCCGATGTCGGGCAACACCGGCTACGAGGCGATGCGGCCTGCCGCTCCCCGCCCCGCGCCGGCTCCGTACCAGGACCCCTACAACAGTCAGCAGTACCGCGGGTACTGACCCCTTGGCACCGGATTGTCGGTGCCCCCTGGCACCATGGCGGTCATGGGGAACGCGGTACTGCACTCGATTCACGTCCATCCGGTCAAGGCGTTCCGGGCCCAGTCGCCCCGGGAGGCCGTGGTGGAGCCCTGGGGGCTGGCCGGAGACCGACGCTGGGTCCTGATCGACGACGGGGGAAAGGTCGTCACGCAGCGCGAGCAGCCGCGGATGGCGCTGGCCGCCGCCGAGATCATCTCGGACGGCGGCCTTCGCCTGTCCGCCGAGGGCAGCGGCCCGGTGACCGTTCCCGTGCCCGAGCCCGCCGGCACGACGACCGTCGAGATCTTCGGCGACAAGGTGGAGGCGGTGCTCGCCGATGCCGCCGCCCACGCGTGGTGCAGTGACCATCTCGGTGCCGACGTGCGTCTGGCCCACATGGACGACCCCGCCGTCCGCCGCCCCGTGGACCCGCGGTTCGCGCTGCCCGGCGAGACGGTCAGCTTCGCCGACGGCTATCCGCTCCTCGTCACCACCCTGGGCTCGCTCGACGCCCTCAACGCGTTGATCGCGCGGGGCGACCACCCGGACGAGGGGCCCCTCCCCATGACCCGCTTCCGGCCGAACGCCGTCGTCTCCGGCACCGACGCCTGGGCCGAGGACGACTGGTCCCGGATCGCCATCGGGGACGTCACCTTCCGCGTCACGAAGATGTGCGGGAGATGCGTCGTCACCACGACCGACCAGGACACCGCCCGGCGCGGCAAGGAGCCCCTGCGCACGCTCGCGCGCCACCGCCGCTTCGCAGGCAAGCTGGTCTTCGGGCAGAATCTGGTGCCCGAGTCCGGTGGGACGCTGCGCGTCGGCGACCCGGTCACGATCCTCGGATAGCCCGCACGGGCCCGCCCCGCCGGAGACCGGCCGCACGGGGAACCCCGGCCGCGGGCAGGATCGTTGAAGGCGTGCGGGACGTTCGCGGAGGCCGTGCGGGAGAGGTGATTTCGCTCTCTCTTCCCCGGCCCTCGGCGTGAACGGCTCCGCGGGGGGTTATCACGGACGCGGAAGGGGGGTGCGGGACGGTGCGTTCGATCATCGGAATCTGGCGCTGGCGGCACAATCCGCTGCGCCGCACATCGGATCTCGTCGAGGCCTGGCTCGCCCTGGCCACCCTTCTGATCGTCCTCGTCGGAGCGCCCTTCGTGGGAGCCGCCGTCGGCGCCTCGGCGGAGCACGCGCTGCAACGGGCCGTCCGGCACCAGCGCGCCGACCGCCACGTGGTGGCGGCCACCGTCGTCAGGAAGCTCACTCGCGGCCCGCTGCAGCCCGATCCCGAGACGTCCACCGCGCGGGACGTCCGTAGCCGGGTCATGGCCGCCTGGACGGCGCCGGACGGAACCCGGCAGCGCGGCGTCGTGATCACCC
Source organism: Streptomyces sp. NPDC005302 (assembly GCF_040607345.1). Classification (NCBI taxonomy): domain Bacteria; kingdom Bacillati; phylum Actinomycetota; class Actinomycetes; order Kitasatosporales; family Streptomycetaceae; genus Streptomyces; species Streptomyces sp. NPDC005302. The sequence goes on along the minus strand of NZ_JBEXGN010000008.1, from coordinate 230,871 downwards.
TCCTCAAGTCCCCGCGTCCCGGCGCCCACTTCGCGCTCTGGACCGACCGGCACGGCCGCCTGGTGGGCCGCCCGCTCGACGGTGCCACCGCGACGACCCACGCCGTTCTGGCCGGTTTCGGCGCGGCCGTCCTGACGGCCGGCTGTGTGGAGTGCGGCAGACGGCTGATCGTCTGGCACATGGTCCGCCGCCGGTACGCACGCTGGGACCGAGCCTGGGACAAGGCCGGTCCCGACTGGGGCAAGGCGGGCACCGGCAGCTGACGGCCCGCCGTCGGCGGTCAACCGGCCCTGTCCGCGCACGCTACGGTGGACCGGCCGCGCTGACCCGCACCGTCATGAGAGGCTGTCGGACAGGGGCCTGAATCCCCGCCGACGGGGTATCAGCACGGCCTCGCAGAACCCGCGTACGACGAGGTGGGGGCACGACAGCGCCATGGCACAGGGCACGGTCCAGGTGACGCACACCGGAACCTCGCGGTGGCGGCGCCGCACGGGTGAGTACGCATCGCTGGCCGCCGCCCTGGAGGCAGCGGCCGACGGTGACGTCCTCACCGTCGCTCCCGGCACCTACCGCGAGAACCTGGTGGTGGAGCGGGCGGTGACGCTGCGCGGCCCCGAGGGCTCGCCCGGTTCCGTGCGCATCGCGCCGGTCGACGGCGTGCCGCTGACCGTCCGCGCCTCCGCCGTGGTCCAGGACCTGCACGTGGAGGGCCAGGACTCCGCGGCGCCCGCGCTGCTCGTCGAGGAAGGCACACCCGAGCTGCTGGACGTGCGGATCGTCACGCGCTCCGCGGCCGGGATCGAGGTGCGCGGCGGCGCCCGGCCCACCGTGCGCCGTTGCACGGTCGACAACCCCGGAGGCGTAGGCATCGCCGTACTGGACGGCGGCGGCGGGGTGTTCGAGGAGTGCGAGGTCGTCGCGGCCGGCCAGTCGGGCGTCCTGGTCCGCGGGGGCGCGCATCCGCGCTTCGAGCGCTGCCGGGTGCACCACACCTCCGGTGCCGGCCTGTCGGTGACGGGCGAGAACTCGTCGCTGGAGGCGGTGGGTTGCGAGGTGTACGAGGTCAAGGGGTCCGGGGTGCAGGTCACCGCGCGGGCCACATCCCACCTCACGGACTGCGACGTGCACCGGACCACCGCGGACGGCGTCACCCTGGACACGGACGCGGTCCTCACACTCGCCGACTGCCGTATCCACGACATCCCGGAGAACGCGGTCGACCTGCGGTCCCGCTCCGTGCTGACCCTGACGCGCACCACCGTGCGGCAGTTCGGGCGCAACGGCCTGTCGGTCTGGGACCCGGGCACCCGCGTCGACGCCAACCAGTGCGAGATCTTCGACAGCACCGGGGACTACCCCGCGGTGTGGGTCAGTGACGGCGCGACGGCGGTGCTCGACTCGTGCCGGGTGCACGACGTGCCGGACGCGCTGTTCGTCCTCGACCGGGGATCGCGCGCGGACGTCGTCGACAGCGACATCTCGCAGGTGCGCAACACGGCGGTGTCGGTGAGCGACGGCGCCACGGCGCAGCTCGACGACTGCCGCATCCGGGACGCCGCGACCGGTGCCTGGTTCCGTGACCACGGCAGCGGTGGCACGCTCTCCGGCTGCACGGTGGACGGCACCCAGACGGGCGTGATCGTCACCAAGGGCGCCGATCCGACGATCGAGCGCTGCACGGTCACCTCGCCCGCCGAGGCCGGCTTCTACGTGTCGGCCGACGGCCGGGGCAGTTTCCTGAACTGCCGTGTGGTGGACAGCGGGGGCTACGGCTTCCATGTGATCGACGGCTGCCGCGCGACCCTGCGCAAGTGCCGCACGGAGCGGTGCGCGCGCGGAGGGTACGAGTTCGCCGAAGGCGGCGCGCCCGGCGCGGGCCCGGTCGTCGAGGACTGCGCCAGCGACGAGAGCACCGGGCTGCGTGCCCCGGCGCACGAGACGGCCGTCGAGACGTCGGCCCCGTCGACGAGTCTGATCGGGGCGATCCCCGGCCAGCGCACCACCGAGCGGGAGCCGCTCGCCACCGAGCCGGAGGTCACCCCGCAGGCGCGTGCCTCGAAGGCCGTCCTCGGTGAACTGGACGCGCTGGTGGGCCTGGAGAACGTCAAGCGTGAGGTGCGGGCGCTCACCGACATGATCGAGGTGGGCCGGCGCCGGCAGCAGGCGGGGCTGAAGGCGGCGTCCGCCCGCCGGCATCTCGTCTTCACCGGCTCCCCCGGCACCGGCAAGACGACCGTGGCCCGGCTGTACGGCGAGATCCTCGCCTCGCTGGGTGTGCTGGAGAAGGGCCATCTCGTCGAGGTGTCCCGGGTGGACCTGGTCGGTGAGCACATCGGGTCGACCGCGATCCGCACCCAGGAGGCGTTCGACCGGGCGCGCGGCGGCGTGCTGTTCATCGACGAGGCGTACGCGCTGTCGCCGGAGGACTCGGGCCGCGACTTCGGGCGTGAGGCCATCGACACGCTGGTGAAGCTGATGGAGGACCACCGGGAGGCGGTGGTGGTGATCGTCGCGGGGTACACCGCCGAGATGGAGCGGTTCCTCTCGGTCAACCCCGGTGTGGCGTCCCGTTTCTCACGGACCATCACCTTCAACGACTATCTCCCCGACGAGCTGCTGCACATCGTGGAGCAGCAGGCCGAGGAGCACGAGTACCGGCTCGGCCCGGGCGCGGCCGAAGCACTCCTGAAGTACTTCACGGCGATCCCGAAGGGCGCCGCGTTCGGCAACGGCCGCACCGCACGGCAGACGTTCGAGGCGATGGTGGAGCGGCACGCGGGCCGGGTCGCCCAGCTGGACGAGCCGAGCACGGACGATCTGACACTGCTCTACTCCGAGGACCTGCCGGAGCTGTCCTGAGCGACCCCGTGCGGGCGCTGGCCGGGCACCTCGGTCCGCAGCCGGGCCAGCAGCAGTTCACGCTCGGCGGCGAAGGCGGGGTCCGCCTGGTAGTCGGAGTGGCCGAGGATGGGTGCGGGGAGCGGCTGCCGCGCGGTGCGACCGTAGGCGAGCGGGTCCTTCAGGGGCTCGTGGTCGACCTCGGGGCCGCAGTCGCCGGGCAGCCGTACGGGGCCGCCGATCGGGTCGGTCGGACGGTACAGATTGCGCCAGCAGGCGACCTCGCGGTGCAGTGAGGCGAGTGCGGCGGGTCCGAAGTGGGCCGGGAACCAGCGCCCGTACAGGCGCTCCAGCGGGGAGCCGTAGGTGAGCAGCGCGATCCGCCGGCGGGTCGCGGGCCGCAGTTGCCAGGCCGCGGCGGCGGCCAGCACGCTGCCCTGGGAGTGCCCGGAGAGCACGAGCCGTCCGCCGGTGGCGCGGGTCCAGGTGGCCATGCGCCAGGTCAGGTCGGGCACGGCGCGCTCGGCGTAGCAGGGCGGCGCGAAGGGATGGGCTGCGCGCGGCCAGAACGTGCCGACGTCCCAGAGGATGCCGATGGTGCGGCGGGCCGCGGGGTCCTTGTAGGCGCGGCGGCCCCAGGTCACGAAGAGTATGAAGCCGAGTCCGATGAGCCAGGAGCCGAGCGCCTGGGCGGTCTCGGCCGCGCCGCGGACGACGCCGTACGTCCCTCGCGCGGCCTCGCTCGGGGCGTCACCGGTGGCGAACGCCCCGGCCACTGCGCCCGCTCCGAGCAGGAGCGTCGCGAACGAGAGGACGCCGACGATGAACGGCGCCCGGTCGGTGAGGCCGGCCATCGCGCGCGTGCTCGCGATGCGGCGGGTGCGGGTGGTGTCCTTGGGCTCGCCCGGGTAGTCGCGTTCGACGGCGCTCATCTCACGGCGCCGCAGCAGCCAGGTACGCCGGCCGAGGCGGGCGACGACGGCGGACAGGACGAGGAGGAGCGGCGGGATCGCGGAGGCCTGCCAGGTGAGCAGGACGGGCGGGCCGGGGATCGAGTGGCGGGTTCCGTCGAGCCAGTCGGCGACCCGCTGGGAGACGCCTCCGGACATCACGCCGCCCAGCGCGCAGGCGAGCATGGCGACGGCGGGTCCGGCGAAGCCGCGCATCGCGGTGCGGGTGTCGACGGGGGCGTCCGCACCGCCCGGGGTGCCCCAGGTCGCGGGGTTCGTGCGGTACAGGATGTGGGCGACGACTCCGAGCCCGATGACGAGCAGGCCCTGGACGAGGGCGAGGCCGCCGAACGTGGCGTCGCCGGGGAGGCGTCCGGTCGCGTGCCACTCGGGGCGTGACCAGCCGGCGTACACCAGGGCGAGGACGAGGAGCACGACGGCGCCCTGGGGCAGCAGGCGGACCGGCGTCCGGTCGCGCCCCCGGTCGATCCGGTTCTCGCTGCGGCCCCGGCGGCAGACCACCCAGAGCACAACGAGGGCTCCCAGGACGAGGGTTGCGTTCAGGAGGGTGCCCAGAGCGTCCAGTGCGCCGGGTCCGCCCGGTCCGCGGTCGTGGCGGGACGCCGAGGCGGTCACGGCGGCGGCGACGGTGAGGAAGCCGGCGGCGGTGTGTGCGGCGCGCAGCCGGGCCACCAGGCGGCGCCCGTACCAGAAGCCGGGGCGGCCGAGTCCGGTGCCGTCGGTCTCCTCGTCGGGTTCGGCCTGGCGGGACATCGGCTGCTGGGACTCGTACGCGCTCCAGGTGCGGTGGGAGAGGTACCAGAGGAGCGCGGTGAGCGCGGCGGGGACCAGGGCGGCCAGGGCGAGGCGGCGGCCCGGCTGGCTCCACCAGCCGGCGTCGGGGCGGTCCGGTGAGAGGAATCCGAGCCAGGAGTGGTTGCGGACGCACGCGCGGGTGCCGGCGCACTGCCAGGCGGCCAGATCGAGTGCCACCTCGCAGGCTGCGGCGACCAGCAGGACGGTGAGGGTGAGCCCGGCGAGCCGGACGAGCAGGCCGTACAGGCGCACCGTGCGCGGGCGGTGGTGGGAGGCCGGGCGCATCCAGTGCGCGAGGTTGACGACCATGAACGGCAGCAGCAGGAGCCACAGGGCGCGGGCGCCGTTTCCGGAGGTGAGGTTGCACCACACGTAGGCCTCGCGCACCGGGCCGCCGCGGTGGGTCTCCGGGTGTTCCTCGGCGTCGGCGTCGTCCGCGCGGCGGAAGACCGCCGCGGTCGCGTCGCCGGTGACGCGGACGGTCCGCGGGTCGTCCAGCATGTCCTCGGGTGTGGCGCCACCCACGCCGTGGACGAGGAGTTCCAGGGCGATGTCGTCCGCCTCGGGCCGGGGTAACGCTCGTCCGTGCTCCCCGCCGGTGGTCTGTTCCGGTGCGTGTTCCACTGTTCCGCACTCCCCCGGGCAACGCGTGCCACATCTGTCATGTCCAGGCACAAGGATCGCGGCTGGGCGGCGCCAGGCACAGCCGAACGCGCGGAATCTCCCCGATACGTGTGAAAGTGACGCCTCTGGAGGGTCGGAACGGGCGTGCGGGCAGTGGCGCGACCGACGGTGTCCCGTGCGAGGATGGGACCTCCTCCAGACCTCGGACAAGGAGAATGTCCACGTGGGAGTGGGTTCGGACGGAGTGTCGGGCAGGCAGCGGCGAAAGGACCGGAGCGGGTCGTGAGTGAGAATCAGAACCTCCTCGCGGAGCAGCGTCGCGCCCTGATCCTCGACGAGGTGCGCCGCCGCGGCGGCGTCCGTGTGAACGAACTGACGCGCAAGCTCGGTGTGTCCGACATGACGGTCCGCCGCGACCTCGACGCGCTGGCCCGTCAGGGTGCCGTCGAGAAGGTGCACGGCGGTGCGGTCCCGGTGGCCGAGGCGAGTACGCACGAGCCGGGCTTCGAGGCCAAGTCGGGTCTGGAGCTGACGGCCAAGGAGGACATCGCGCGGGCGGCGGCCGAGTTGGTCGCGCCGGGGTCGGCGATCGCGCTCTCCGGTGGCACGACGACGTACGCGCTGGCGCATCGGCTCCTGGACGTCCCGGACCTGACGGTGGTGACCAACTCGGTGCGGGTGGCGGACGTGTTCCACTCCGCCCAGCGCACCTCGGGCCAGCGCCAGGGCGGCGCCACCGTGGTCCTCACGGGCGGTGTCCGCACGCCGTCCGACTCGCTCGTCGGGCCGGTGGCCGATCAGGCCATCGCGACCCTGCACTTCGACGTCCTCTTCCTCGGCGTGCACGGCATATCGCTGGAGGCGGGGCTGTCGACGCCGAACCTCGCGGAGGCGGAGACCAACCGGCGGCTGGTGCAGTCCGCGCGGCGGGTCGTCGTGGTCGCCGACCACACCAAGTGGGGCACGGTGGGCCTGAGTTCGTTCGCCGCGCTGGAGCAGGTCGACACGCTGGTGACCGACGGGGGCCTTCCGGCCGGCGCCCGCTCGGAGATAGCGGAACATCTGCGGCGGCTGGTCGTGGCCGGTGAGCCCGAGGACGATACAGACATCTGACGGACCGCCAGCTAGGGTGTCGCTGCCCGCGCCGCCGGTCGCTCCACGGGAGCCGACCGCGGCCTGGGGCACCGAGGTCATCGATCGCTGCCGACCGGGACTCGTTCCCGCTGGGGGGTTCGCTCATGGCACGCCGTCTGCGTCCGGTAGGAACCGACTTCGTCGAGACCGCTCCGGTGCGTCTGGTGTTCGCCCGGGAGGTGGGCGCCGGTCCCGAGGCGGTCTTCCGGGCGCTCGCCGAGGACGTGTCCGGCTGGAGCGACTGGTTCCCCGCGGTGACGCTGGCCAGGGCCGCCGCCGACGGTGCGGGACGCGAGGTCCGGCTGCGGGGTGGCACACGGTTCGAGGAGACGGTTCTGGCCGCCGAGGCGCCCCGGACCTACGCGTACCGGGTGGACGCCACGAACGCGCCGGGGATACGGGCGCTCGTCGAAGAGTGGCGGCTGACCCCCACGGCCCGGGGCACGCGTGTGCAGTGGACCTTCGCCGCCGACGGGACGGCGCTGTTCCGCGCTGGCCTCACCCTGGGGCGGGCCGGTCTGGGCCGCGCCTTCCGGGGCGCGGTGACGGCACTGGACCGGCGCCTGGCGTCCGCACACGCCTGAACTCCGGCTCCAAGCAGGTCAGTTGGGCCAGACGCCCGTGCGCAGCAGGCTGGTGATCGCCTCGGTGTACGGCGCGATGTCCAGGCCCTGCTCCTCCAGCCACGTATCCGAGTAGTACTTGTCGAGATAGCGGTCGCCCGGGTCGCAGAGCAGGGTCACCACGCTTCCCGTGCGCCCCGCGGCCACCATCTCGGCGACGATCTTCAGGGCGCTCCACAGGCCGGTTCCGGTCGAACCTCCCGCCTTGCGGCCGATGGCCTGTTCCAGCGCGCGCACGGCGGCCACGCTGGCGGCGTCGGGGACCTTCATCATGCGGTCGACGGCCCCGGGAACGAAGCTCGGTTCCATACGCGGCCGGCCGATGCCCTCGATGCGCGAGCCGCAGTCACAGGTGACGTCCGGGTCGCCGGTGGTCCAGCCCTCGAAGAAGCAGGAGTTCTCCGGGTCGGCGACACAGATGCGGGTGTCCGCCTGCATGTAGTGCACGTAGCGCGCGAGGGTGGCCGAGGTACCGCCGGTGCCGGCCGTGGCGACGATCCACGCGGGTTCGGGGAACCGCTCCAACTCCAGCTGGCGGAAGATGGATTCGGCGATGTTGTTGTTGCCGCGCCAGTCCGTGGCGCGTTCCGCGTAGGTGAACTGGTCCATGTAGTGGCCGCCGGTCTCGACCGCGAGGGCGGCGGCCTCCTCGTACATCCTGCGCGAGTCGTCCACGAAGTGGCACCGGCCGCCGTGGAACTCGATGAGCCGGCATTTCTCGGGGCTCGTGGTGCGGGGCATGACGGCGATGAACGGAACGCCGATGAGCCCCGCGAAGTAGGCCTCGGAGACGGCGGTGGAACCGCTGGACGCCTCGATCACCGGGCGGTCCGGACGGATCCATCCGTTGCACAGGCCGTACAGGAACAGGGAGCGGGCGAGGCGGTGCTTGAGGCTGCCGGTGGGGTGGGTCGACTCGTCCTTCAGGTACAGGTCGATGCCCCACGCCTCGGGCAGCGGGAAGCGGAGCAGGTGGGTGTCCGCCGAGCGGTTGGCGTCGGCCTGGACCTTGCGGACGGCCTCTTTGAGCCAGCTCCGGTACCCCTCGTCGGTACGGTCGACATCGAGGGTCTCGCCGGTCCGGATCTGCTGGGGAGTGCTCACGGCAGGGCTCCTAACGCCTGGTGCCGACGCCGCTTGAGCTGGTCGGACCCTTCGATCATAAACACCTTCCGCACGCTTCTCACCTGCATAAACACACCTTTGGGCGCCCCAAAGGCACCCCTGGGTACGGCGTGCGGGCGCTTGCGAGGGGGGCGCATACCGGCCTTTGCGCCCGGCGCCCCGACCGCCTCGCCATGCGCACTGGTGCTGGGCGCCACCTGCGGGCAGACTGCCCCACGGGGCGATCGCCCCCACCGGGACGGACACCGGGCATCACGACAGAACACAGCCGCGGCGCACAAGGGGGCGGAGCAGCATGGCGGAGCCGGAGTTCACGGCCACGGGCGTGCGGATCGGGAAGCGGCTGCGCTCGCTCACCCGGGCCGGACAGGTCCGGATCAGCGACGGCAGGCTGCAGTTGCTCACCAGCTACGGCAGTGAGATCGACAGTGCCCCGGTGCAGGCGGTGCGCGCGTCGAAACCCTGGTTCGCGCACGAGGACCGGGCGTCGGCGGACGTCAACGGCACCCGCTATTCGCTCACTCTCGGCGAGCACGATCCCGCCCCCGGAAAGCCGGGACCGCCGTCGGCGCGCCGCTTCATCGACGCGGTCCGCAGGGCGGCGGGAGGCGGCCGCTGAGGCGGCCCACGACGGCTCGGAAGGCACCGCGAGTTGCAGGACGGCGCCCCCTGGGTCACTCTGATGTCACTTCACTACTCTGGGTCAACCGGCGATAACGCTGCGAACCAGCCCGCCGGTCACCACAGCAGGCGGTCGTTCCACTCAGCCACCCTGCTGGATCCGATCTCCGTCTTCTTCCGGACCTCAATTCGGGGAGTCGCAGCCGTGATCAGCCAGCCAAGCAGGCATTGCGCGGTGGAGCTCCAAGCCCTGCCGTCGCGGATCGGCCAGGTCCGCAGAATCGTCTCTGCACAGTTGCGTTACTGGCATCTGGATCCCTTGATAGACCGGGCCGCGCTCGGAGTCACCGAGCTGCTCACCAACGTGCACCTGCACGCGCAGCCCGACAAACAGTGCACCGTGAAGATCGAGCTGCTGCTCGACACCCTCACGGTCTCGGTGCGCGACCACGATCCCCGGCTTCCCGAGGTGCGGGAGGCGGACACCGGCGCCACGTGCGGACGCGGCCTCGCCATGGTCGCCGCGGTGAGCGAGAACTGGGGCGCGCGGCCCGACGGCGAGTCGGGCAAGGTCGTCTGGTTCACGCTTCCGGCGAAGGCGCCCGTGGTGGCGTCCACGCTCCGCACGCCGTACGAGATCTCCCGCGAGGCCCCGCTGCGGCAGACCGTCGACGTGCTCAGGCCGGAACACGCTCCCGCCCGGTCGGCCGTTGCCGGCTGACCGGGCGGTGACCACCGTCGCGTACGCCGCTCCGTCAGGGACGTCGTACGGGTCCGGACGGCTCACTCGGTGGCGATGGCGCGCAGTACGTCCAGTCGCGCCGCCCGCCGAGCCGGGCGCAGGCCCGCGAGAGCCCCGGCGGCGAGGCCCACCAGGGCCACCACCACGAGCCGGAGCGGTGGTACCGCGAAGGCGAACGCGGTGTCGGACACCCCGTCGGAGGCCTCGACCAGGACCCAGCCGAGGAAGGCACCGAGGGCGAGACCGCCCGCCGTGCCGAACGCGGCGACGAGGACCGACTCCCAGCGGACCATGGCGCGCAACTGCCCCCGGGTCTGCCCGACGGCCCGCAGGAGCCCGATCTCCCGGGTGCGTTCGTGCATCGCGAGCGTCAGCGTGTTGGCGATGCCCAGGAGCGCGATGAGGACCGCGAGGGCGAGCAGGGCGTAGACCAGGGTGAGCATCATGTCGATGCCGCCCGCGGAGGACCGCGCGTACTCGTCGCGGGTCTGCACCTCGGGGTTGCCGTAGCGCTCGGCGACCTGTCGCACGGCCGCCTTGCCCCGGGCCGTGCTCACTCCGTCCTTCAGGGAGACGGCCACGAGCGTGTCGGAGTCCTGGGTGCGGTGCGGGGCCCAGGCCGCGCGGGTGATGACGTACTCGCCCGCGAGCTCCGACTGTCCGTAGACGGCGCGGACGGTGAAGTCCTGCTCCCGGCCGTCGGCGAAGGTGAGACGGGCCGTGTCGCCGGTCACCAGGTGCTGCCGGTCGGCCTCCTTGCGGGTGATGGCGATGCCGTCGGCGCCGAGGCCGCTCAACGAGCCCCGCACCTCGCCGAGATCGAAGACCTTGCCGAGGGCGACCGGATCGGTGACCGTCAACGCCTTCCCGCTGCCGTTGACTTCGGCGACGCCCTTGCCGAGCCCGACGGCGTTCCCGACCACCGGCAGCCGCGCGACGGCTGGGGCCAGCCGGGGGCTCAGCCCGCTGCCGCCCGCACCGAACGAGGGTGCGCTGACCGCGATGTCGCCCGCGAAGGAGCGGGAGACCGTCTGGTCCATGGTGGCCTTGAGCGAGGCGCCGAACACGGTGAACAGCGAGACCACGGCGACGCCGATCATCAGGGCGCCGGCCGTGGCCGCCGTGCGCCGCGGACTGCGCAGCGCGTTGCGCCGGGCGAGTCCGCCGGTGACCCCGCGCAGCCTGGCGACGGGTGCGCCGAGGACGCGTACGGCGGTGGAGGACGCGACGGGTCCGAGGACCACGAAGGCGGCGAGGGCGAGCACCGCGCCGAGGCCGGCGAGCCAGAGCGAGGGTGTCAGCAGGACGCCGGTCAGGGTGACGGCCACGGCGAGTGCGGCCAGTCCCCCGCCGGTGACCGCGCGTCCTCGGGAGGCGCCGGACTCGTCGACGGCGGTCTCCCGCAGGGCGGCGAGCGGGGCGGTGCGTCCGGCCCGCGCGGCGGGCAGCAGCGCGGAGGTGAGGCAGACCACGACGCCGACGGCGAGCGGCAGCAGCATGGACAGGCCGCTGATCACCAAGTCGCCGTCGGGGAAGGGGAATCCGATGGCCGGGAACAGCGCCTGGAGCCCGGCCGCGATCCCGACGCTACCGGCGAGGCCGACGGCGGAGGCCGTCACGGCGACGACGGTCGCCTCGGCCAGGGTCGACGCGGTGACCTGTCGGCGTGAGGCACCGAGGGCACGCAACAGCGCGTTCTCACGGGCGCGTTGGGCGACGACGATGGCGAAGGTGTTGTGGATGGAGAAGGTCGCCACGAGCAGCGCGATCCCGGAGAAGACGAGCAGCAGCGTGGTGAAGATCGTCAGGAACTGGCTGGAGATCATGTCGGTGTTCTCCTGCGCGGACTCCTGTCCGGTGATGGCCTCGACTCCTGCGGGCAGCACGGGAGTCAGGCGGGCGACGAGGTCGTCCTGGCCGACTCCCGGGCCGGCCCGCACGCGGATGCTCGCGGCCTCGCCGGGCTTCGGGGTGAGATACCGCTCGGCGTCGGTCTGCGTCATGCCGGTGAACGTCACCTGGGCCATGCCGTCCTCGCCGCCGAAGGTCGCGAGGCCCACGATCGTCACCCGGACGGGATCGGGGGTGCGCAGGACCGTCGTGTCACCGATTCTCAGGTCGCCCTTCTTCGCGGCGCCCCGGTTGACGACGACCTCGCCCGTCCTCGCGGGCGCCCTGCCCTCGGCGAGGCGGTAGGCGTTGAGTTCCGGGTCGTCGATCCAGTTGCCCGCGAGGGTGGGCGGTCCCTGCCCGCCGATGGCCTTGCCGTCGGCGCCGACCAGTTGGCCCGCGCCCTGGATGTCGGGCACCGCGGCGGCGACCCCGGGAGTGGCCTCGATCGTCCGCACCAGGTCGGTGCCGACGGGGCTGCGCACGCCCTGGCTCTCGCCCGGCGCGGTGACGGCCCCGGCACTGCGGACGACGGCGTCGGTGCCCTTGGTCGCGTTGCCGAACATGGTGTCGAAGCCGGCGCGCAGGGTGTCGCCCATGACGAGCGTGCCGGCCAGGAACGCGACGCCGAGGAACACCGCGAGGAACGTGCCGGCGAAGCGCCGCCGGTGGGCGCGCAGCGAGGAGACGCCGAGGCGCAGTGCGGCGTTCATACCGGGGCCGCCGTTCCGTCGAAGGCCTTCATACGGTCGAGGACGCGTTCGGCCGTCGGGTTCTCCATCCGGTCGACCAGGCGTCCGTCGGCGAGGAAGACGACCTCGTCGGCGTGTGCGGCGGCGACCGGGTCGTGCGTGACCATGACGACCGTGCGGCCGGTCCGGCGCACCGTCCGGCCGAGGAGGTTCAGGACCTCTCCGCCGGAGCGGGAGTCGAGGTTGCCGGTGGGTTCGTCGGCGAAGACGACATCGGGCCGGCCGGCGAACGCCCGCGCTACGGCGACGCGTTGCTGCTGTCCGCCGGAGAGCTGGCTTGGGTGGTGGTGCAGCCGGTCGCGGAGACCTACGACGTCGACGAGCGAGTCGATCCACTCACGGGAGCCGCCGGTGCCCGCCAGGTCCAGGGGCAGGGTGATGTTCTCCGCGACGGTGAGGGTGGGGATCAGGTTGAAGGCCTGGAAGACGAAGCCGACGCGGTCGCGTCGCAACAGGGTCAGGCGGCGGTCGTCGAGGGTGCCGATCTCGGTGTCGCCGATGTGCGCGGTTCCCGAGGTGAGGGTGTCCAGGCCCGCGGCGCAGTGCATGAGGGTGGACTTGCCGGACCCGGACGGGCCCATGATCGCGGTGAAGCGGCCGGCCGGGAAGCCGACACTCACCCCGTCGAGGGCCCGGACGGCCGTGTCACCGCTGCCGTACACCTTCACGGCCTCGGTGACCCGGGCCGCGTCGCGGGCGGGGGTCCCGGCGGTCATGCCGCACCGCCCTTGCCCGTGCCGCCGAACTGCTCATCGAGGACGGACAGCCGGCGCCAGTACTCGTCCTCGTCGATCTCCCCGGAGGCGAAGCGCCGGCCGAGCACGGCGACCGGCGAGTCGCCCGTCGGGCGGGGGTCACCGGGGCCGAAGCCGCCCACGGCCCGCCACGGCCCGCGGCGGCCTCGCCAGGCGGTACGCCGCAGGACGGTCACGACGCCGATCACCACGGCCGCCCAGATCAGCGGGAAGAACAGGATCCACGGGCCGGGGCCGCCGTCCCAGTTCGCCAGGGTCTGCATCTCGGGTCATCTCCTCGGTGGGTCCGCGCTGTCGCGCGGGATCTGCTGATGCCTCGAGACTCGCTCCGCGAGGGGGTCCGAGTCGTCGTACTGCCAGCGGCTGTCCGCGTACCTCGGCGGGAGTACACACGGCGCCCGGGACTGCTCCGCACGACGCCGGCCACGCCGGGGACCGGCCGATCCACCGTCCGCCTCGACCGCTGTACCTACTGGCCGCTGTACCTACTGGTATGTACAGTGAGGGCATGGACACTGCGGACCGGCTGATCGAATCCACCCGGGAGCTGCTGTGGGAGCGCGGTTACGTGGGCACCAGTCCCCGGGCGATCCTGGAGCGCGCCGGGGCCGGGCAGGGCAGCATGTACCACCACTTCCGCGGCAAGCCCGACCTGGCGCTCGCCGCGATCCGCCGCACGGCGGCCGACATGCGGGCCGCCGCCGAGGCCGTACTCGACGCGCCCGGCTCCCCGTACGGGCGCATCGAGGCCTATCTGCGCCGTGAACGGGACGTCCTGCGCGGATGCCCCGTGGGGCGGCTCACGATGGATCCGGACGTGGTCGCCGACTCCGCGCTGCGCGCACCGGTCGACGAGACGCTCGACTGGCTGCGCGGACGGCTGGCGGCACTCGTCGAAGAGGGCAAGGAGCAGGGGCAGTTCGCGCCCTCGCTCGACGCGGCCGACATCGCCGCGACGATCCTCGCGACCGTTCAGGGCGGCTATGTGCTGGCCCGCGCCTCGGGCTCCCCGGCCGCCTTCGACGCCGGGGTCCGGGGGCTGCTCGCCCTGCTGGCCCCGATCGCCCCCGACACCGCGCACGGATAGGGACACCGCCATGCACGCGATGCAGTACGAGATCACACTCCCCGCCGACTACGACATGACCGTCGTCCGCGACCGGGTCGCCCGGGTCGGCCCCCTGCTCGACGCGTGGGACGGCCTCGGGTTCAAGGCGTATCTGATGCGCGAGCGCGGGATCGACGGCTCCCCCGTCAACCAGTACGCACCGTTCTATCTGTGGAACACGGTCGAGGGCATGAACTCCTTCCTCTGGGGAGGGGCGTTCCAGGGTCTGGTGAACGACTTCGGGCGCCCCGTCGTCCAGCACTGGACCGGACTCGCCCATGAGGAGGGCGGCGCCGCGGGATCGGCGGCCGTGACGGCCGTCCGCGCCCGCCGGCCCGTCTGCGAGGGAGTGGACCTGACGGAGGCGATGGCCGAGGCCGTGCGCGAGACCGCGCGGCTCGCGTCCCTGGACGGGGTGGTGAGTGCCGCTGCCGCCGTCGATCCGCGCCACTGGGAGATCGTCCACTTCTCGCTCTGGGCCGACGCCTCCCCCAAGGCGCCCGGCGAGGTCTTCCAGGTGCTCCATCTCTCGCGGCCGGAGCGGGAGTCGCTCCCCCGGGGGCGGCAGTGGTGAGCCCGGCCGCCGCCGTCCGCACGGTGCTCGGGGACCTGCCGCCCGAGGCCCTCGGGGTGTGCGACGCGCACGACCACCTCTTCTTCGGCAGCCCCCGACTGCCTGGCCAGGAGCTGCGGGACGCGTCCGCCGCCCGCGCCGAACTGGCCGCGTTCCGCGAAGCGGGAGGCGCCGCCGTGGTCCAGTGGACGCCGTACGGGCTGGGCAGGCGCGCCGCCGATCTGCCGCTGCTCTCCCACGACACCGGGGTGCACATCGTGGCGGCGACCGGACTGCACCAAGCCGCCCACTACGCACCGGAGTTGCTCCGCCGGCTGCGCGGAGAACTGGCCGGCCTCTTCGTCTCGGAACTCACCTCGGGCATCGGCCCGTCCGGTGTCCGCGCCGGGCTGATCAAGGTGGCGGGCGCCTTCCACGCGGTGGACGCGCACGCCCACTGGACGATGACGGCGGCGGCCGAGGCCCACCACGCCACCGGCGCGCCGATCGCGGTCCACCTGGAACTGGGCACCGCCGCCCTCGACGTACTCGACCTGCTGTGCGGGCAGTTGGCCGTGCCGCCGCACCGCGTGATCCTGGGACACCTGAACCGTTCGCCGGACTTCGTGGTCCAGCGCGAGGCCGCCGAGGCGGGCGCCTACCTCGCGTTCGACGGCCCTTCCCGCGCCAACCACGCCACCGACTGGCGCATGCCGGACGCCGTACTCGCCCTGGCCGACGCCGGGTTCGGAGAGCGTCTGCTGCTCGGCGGCGACACGACGACCGCTTCGGCCCGGTCGGTCGACGGCGGCCCGGGTATGCCGTATCTGCTGCGCCGCGTCCGCCCCCGGCTCGAACACGCCCTGGGAAAGGACCTGGTGGACCGGATCCTGACCGGCAATCCGGCACGCGCCTTCGGCGTTGCCTGGCGTTCCTGAGTCGGGGCGGTGGCCCTGGCCGTCAGACGGCCAGGGCCGACAGGGGGTCGTCGAGGACGGGCTGCCACGCCAACTCGGCTGCACCCACGAGGCTGTTGTGATCCAGCGTGCAGGCGAGGATCGGCACCACACCGCTGCGGCCCCACAGACTGCGGTCGGCGACGACGGCGCGCAGCCGGTCCGGGTCGGCGTCCAGCAGGCTGCGGTGGAGACCGCCGAGGATGATGCGGTCCGGGTTGAGGATGTTGACGAGGCCCGCGAGCCCGAGGCCGAGCCGGTCGATGAGCGCCTCGGTGGCACGACGCACGGACGGATCGGTGTACTCGTCGCGGATCAGCTCGTTCGACTGCTGGAGCAGCGACACCTCGGGACCGGGGGCGCGGCCCGCGGCGGTGAGGAAGGCCAACGGGTCGGCCTCGACGTCGAGACAGCCGCGGCTGCCGCAGTAGCAGGGGCGGCCCTCCGGGTTCACGGTGAGGTGACCGACTTCGAGGGCGAGCCCCGAACTGCCGGTGTGCAGGCGGCCGTCGAGCACGAGGGCGCCGCCGACACCGCGGTGTCCGGTGGCCACGCAGAGCAGGTCGCGGGCGCCGCGGCCCGCTCCGTGCCGGTGCTCGGCGAGCGCGGCGAGGTTCACGTCGTTGGCGGCGAACGCGGGCCCCTCGATGCCCGCCGCGCGTACTCGCTCGGCGAAGATCTGCCGGACCGCGGCTCCCGCGGGCCATGCCAGGTGCAGCGGGTTGAGGGCGAGTCCCTCGGGTTCGGCGACGGCGGACGGCACGGCGAGGCCGGCGCCGACGCAGCGGCGGCCCGTGGCCCGGAGCAGGTCGGCGCCGGCATCGACGACCGAGCCGAGCACCTTCGCCGGATCGGCGTCGACCGCCTCGCAGCCGGGCGCGGTGGCCACGATGCGGCCGCCCAGGCCGACCAGCGCGGCACGGAAGCCGTCGGCGTGCACCTGCGCGGCGAGCGCGACGGGCCCGTCCTCGGCGACCTCCAGGCGGTGCGAGGGACGCCCCTGGGAGCCGGCGGCAGCGCCGGGCCGGGCGTCGACGCGGATCAGTCCCAGCGCCTCCAGCTCGGCGGCCACGGCGCCCGCGGTCGCCCGGGTGACTCCCAGCTCGGCGGTGAGCACGGCCCGCGTCGGCGCGCGCCCGGTATGCACGAGCTCCAGCGCCGGTCCGAGCGCCCCGCGCCCCCGGTCGAGCCGCGTCCGCGTGTTCCCGTCCCCCGCCGTCCGGGGGCCCGCCTTGCCGTTCATGTGGGTGAGTCTCCCATGATCCGCTCCCGTGGTGGCCCGCCCGGCCACCACGGCCCGTGCGACGCGTGCTGCCGGGCCGGGCGGGACGTCCCGTCCGTCGCCCGCCGTCCGGCCGGCCCGGCGGACGCACGTCGCGGCGCCGCGGTCACCGCTCAGAACCCGCTGACCCGGAGCGTGACGTTCAACCGTCCGGTCAGCCCCAACTCGGGCGGTGCCGTGCCCCCGTGGACCCGTGGCACACCGTGGAACGCGAGCCGCGACGCGCCCCCGAACACGAACAGGTCACCGCTGCGCAGCTCGACGTCGGTGTAGGGCCGGGTCCGGGATCGCGTGTTCCCGAACCGGAAGACGCAGGTGTCTCCGAGGCTGAGGGACACCACCGGGGCGTCGGACGACTCGTCGCTGTCCCGGTGCATGCCCATACGGGCGTCGGCGTCGTAGAAGTTGATCAGTGCGATGTCGTACGCCGGTCCGTCGGCGCCGGACACGTTCCCGCCGAGGGCGTCCACCGCCGCCGCGCGGGCCAGCTCTCCGAGTGCGTCGGGGAACGCCTTCACCGGGGAGCCGTCACCGTCGACGACCGTGCGGGCGTAGCCGTACGGGTACCAGTGCAGGCCCAGGCAGACCTGCCGGGAGGTCATCGTGCCGCCGCCGGGGGTACGCACCGTGCGCAGGCCCGCCGGCGGCCTCGCCCAGGAGCGGCAGTCCTCCAGGAGCAGCCGCTGGCGGCCCGCGTCCAGCCAGTCCGGGACGTGGACCGCGCCGGGCGCGATCTCCCGACGGCTGCGGGGGAAGAGCTCCGCGTCCATCGACATGCCTCCATCCTCGCGCACGCTCGCCGACCTGTGTCCCTTAGCCTTGACCCACGATGACCGACCGTATGACCACCCCCTGGGGCGACCACCGGCTCGCCCGATTCCCCGAGGATCCCCGCGACCCGCTGCGCGCGTGGGACGCCGCCGACACCTACCTGCTCCGGCACCTCGCGGAGAGCGGCACCGACCTGACGGGTTCGGTCGTGATCGTCGGCGACCGGTGGGGCGCGCTCGCCACCGCGCTGTCCGCCGCCGCGCCGACGCAGATCACCGACTCCCACCTGGCCCAGCAGGCGACCAGGGCGAACCTGGCGCGGGCCGGCGCCGACGAGTCGGCGCTCCGACTGCTCACCACCCAGGACCCGCCGCCCGAGCGGATCGACGTGCTGCTGGTCCGAGTGCCGAGGAGCCTCGCCCTGCTGGAGGACCAGCTGAACCGGCTGGCGCCCGCGGTGCACGACGGGACCGTCGTGGTCGGCACCGGGATGGTCAAGGAGATCCACACCTCGACGCTGCAGCTCTTCGAGCGGATCCTCGGCCCCACCCGCACCTCGCTCGCCGAGAAGAAGGCCCGGCTCATCTTCTGCACCCCGCTGCCCGGGATCGCCCGAAAGGCCAACCCCTGGCCGTACAGCTACCGGCTGCCAGAGGACATCGGGATCGTGTCCGGGCGCACGGTCGTCAACCACGCGGGCGTGTTCTGCGCCGACCGCCTCGACATCGGCACCCGTTTCCTCCTCCAGCACCTTCCGCGCAGCCGGGGCTCCGAGCGGGTCGTCGACCTGGGCTGCGGGAACGGAGTGGTCGGTACGGCGATCGCTCTCGCCAATCCGGACGCGGACGTGCTGTTCGTCGACGAGTCGTACCAGGCGGTCGCCTCGGCCGAGGCGACGTACCGGGCGAACGCCGACGGATACGCCGAGTTCCGCGTCGCCGACGGTCTGGCGGGCGTCCCCGCCGGGAGCGTCGATCTCGTCGTGAACAACCCGCCGTTCCACTCGCACCAGGCGACGACGGACACGACCGCCTGGCGGATGTTCTCGGACGCCCGCGACGCGCTGCGGCCCGGCGGCGAGCTGTGGGTGATCGGCAACCGCCACCTGGGCTACCACCTGAAGCTGCGCCGGCTCTTCGGCAACAGCGAACTGGTCGCCGGGGACGCGAAGTTCGTGATCCTGCGGGCCGTGAAGAAGGACGTCAGCCGGTAGCACCGCGCAGCACCCGGGGCGGGGCGCCGAGCTCACGCCGGCACGCCTTGTTGAACGCCTGCAGGTCGGGAATGCCGACGGCGGCGGCCACGGCCGGGATGGACAGGGTCGAGGCGCGCAGCAGGTGATGGGCGCGGTCCAGTCTGCGCCGCCGGATGTACGCCACGACGGTGCTGCCCGTCTCGGCGCGGAACAGCCGGGTGAGGTGGTTGTGGGAGACCCCGGCGGCGCGCGCGACCTCCGGGATGGTCAGCGGGGCGGCGAGACGGGCCTCGATGTGGGCGATCGCGGTGCCGACGGCGGGGTGCGGTCCGGGTCGCGTCGCGGCGGCGGGCACGAGGCCGGCGACGCGCCACAGTGCGGCCCAGATCTCCGCCCGGCTGCGGTCGGGCTCCGCCGGGGCGGCCGCGACGGCGTTCAGCAACAAGGCCGAGAGCAGGGACAGTTCGGGTCCGGCGTCCTGCACGACGGGAACGGTCCTCGGTGGGCCCGTGGGGGTGATCCGCAGGTGCGCGTAGAGGTGCTCGGAGCGGCCCCGGTAGCGGAAGCGGACCGTGGCACCGGGCGGCACGAGGCTGACCCGGCCGGGCCGGACGGCGTGCGCCGTGCCGTCGACGGTCAGTTCGGCCTCGTACCGGTAGAGGTGCAGCTGCCACAGCTCCGGCAGCCGGAACACGTCGGTGGCACTCGCGACCCCATGCACACCGACGCCGACACCGGCCACACCGGGCGGCTCACGGAGGTAGAGGTCCGTCTCGCGCACGGGGGAAAAGTACCAGGGGCGGTGTCCACCGTCGGCAGCCGGATCACGCGGCGGCGTCTCACCCTCGCTCCGGGCATCAACCGGGCCTCGGAACAGGCCCGTTGGTATGCCATCCGGTATGCGGGGTGGACAGTGGCCGCACACTTTCCGATCTCGCGTGAACGCCGACGCGGGCAACCGTAGGGTGGGCATCCGCATCCATTGCAACGTCCATGACAACAAGGGGAACCATGTCGCGCCGTGCTGTCGTCATCGGTGGGAGCGTGGCCGGACTGCTCGCCGCAGCCGCTCTGTCCAGATCCGTGGACGAGGTGACCGTCATCGATCGCGACGAACTCCCGGACGGGCCGCGGCCGCGCAGGCGACTCCCTCAGGCACGGCACGCCCACGTCCTCCTGCCGAGCGGACGGGACGCGGTCGAGGAACTCCTGCCCGGCGCCGACGTCCGCAAGCACCTTCTCGCCGCGGGTGCCCGCGAGGAGCCGTTCTCCGGCACGCTGGACTTCGGGCCTCGGGGCTGGTCCCGCCGTCGTCCGACGGCCGATGACGCGCTGCTCACCTGCTGCAGCCGCGACCTGTTCGACTGGACGCTCCGGGATGCCGTCGTGCGGACCACACGGGTCACGATCCGGCGCGGCGAGGCGGTGGCCCTGCTGGGGTCTTCCGGGCGCGTCACGGGTGCTCGCGTCGTGACCGACGGCGGCGAGGCGGAACTGGGTGCGGACCTGGTCGTCGACGCGAGCGGACGGGGGTCGCGCGCCGAGCAGTGGCTCGACGCGCTCGGCGTCGGAGGGATACGCACCGACGAGGTCGATGCCGGGCTGGTCTGCGCCAGCCGGGTCTTCCGTGTTCCGCCGGGTGCGCGGGCGTTCCCGCTGACGCGCGTCGGGGCGGAACCCTCGGACGGCCTGCCGGGACGTTCGGGGATGCTCGTGCCGGTCGAGGACGACCGCTGGCTGGTCACTCTCATGGGCACGCGGGGCGGTGAACCTCCCGCGGATCCGGCGGATTTCCTGTCCTTCGCCCTGGATCTGCGGGATCCGGTCATCGGGCGGCTCATCTCGCGGGCCGAGCCGCTCGGCGAGGTGTCCGTCAGCCGCCGGACCGCGAACCGGCGCCGTCGTTTCGAGAAGGCGGCCCTGCCCGAGGGACTGGTGGTGCTCGGTGACGCCGTCGCCACCTACAACCCGGTCCACTGGCAGGGCATGTCCGTGGCCGCGCTCGGGGCGCGGGCTCTCGACCGGCGGCTGCGGGCGGGCGATGTCAACGCACCGGGGTTCGCCCGCGGGGTCCAGCGTGCCGCCGCCCGGTCCGTGTCCGCGGCCTTCGCACTCGGATCGTCCCAGGACCTGTGGTTCCCCGATGTCGTCGGCCGCGCTCCCTCGCTCGCCGACGGCATCCTCCGCCGTGGTCTCGGACGGATGGAGCGCGTCGCCGCCTCTTCGCCTCCGGTGTACGAGGCCTTGCGCGCGGTCACCATGCTCGAGGACGGCCGCGGCCGTCTCCTTCAGCCGCGTCTCCTGCTCGCCACGCTGCGGGGCCCTGTGACGAAGCCGTCGGCGGAGCCGCCACTGACCCCGCAGGAGAGCGCCTTCCTCGGCGCCGTCGGCTCACCCTGCCACTGAGGGCGCGGCTTCAGAACGGGCGCACCGCGGTGGTACGCGACTGGACCGCGGCGTCGACGATGGGGGTGCGCACCGCCCTGGACAGGCTCAGCAGCGACGGCTGGGCCGTGTCCAGCGTGCGCGTCCCGGACGCGGAACGTCGTGCGACCGCGCTGACCGATACGACCACGTCGATGTCACCCACCGTGATACCCACGGTGCCCGAGCCGGCGGCACGGGCGGGGGCCCCGGCGAGCGCGGCGACCGCGACCATCGCGGCCATGCCGATGACTTCGGCGTCCGCCGCGCGGAACCCGGCGGCCAGTGCCTCCCGGTAGGCGCGGAGCCGTACCTGGTCGTCGAGTTGCCCGGCGAGCCGCTTGAGGCCGTCGCGGATGGCGGTCTCCCGTGCTGTCAGCTGGAGATCGACGTCGCCGATCGTCCGCCACGACAGCGGCGCGACGAAGCGCCTGCCGCTGGTGGGCCCGGCCAGGAGCCGGAACAGGGGGCGCAGACGGACGAAGGTGATCGCGGAGTCGATGCGTGGTCCGACGACGGGGAGGATGTAGCCCGCCGACGCGAGACACGCTCCGACGGCGACCAGCGGTGCGACGCTGGTGCTGAGGTCGTCCCACCCGCGCCCGAGCCAGTGGGCCGTCAGCGCGACGACCTTGACGACGCCGTAGGCGCTGATGAACAGCCAGCCCAGCACGAGCAGGGCCAGCGATCCACGGGTCCAGCGTCTGACCTGGCGGGTCCACCGCCAGCACAGCAGGGTCGTCGTCACGGCGGCCACCAGGTAGGCGACCAGATAGAGCACGATCATCTCGCGGACGAACGGCGTCGAGGCGTAGTAGGTGTCGAAATCCGCGCGACGCTCGACGGGCGCGCGCCCCAGCGCGAACAGGATGCCGAGGGTGGCGATCACGGCCAGGTAGCTGAACAGCCAGCCCCGGGAGGCGCGTCGGACCCGCACGGGATCGGTACCCCGCCAGTGCACGATGAGGATGAGGGACGCCGCGCTGAAGGCGGTCACCGCGCCGTACGTGAGGGGCGCCGCCACATTGGGGATCCCCGTCAGGCCGTTGACCATCGCCACGGTGGGCGGCGCGCCGAGCACGAAGCAGACTCCCGACAGGAAGATGACGGCGCAGAATGCCTGCTTGAGAGGGTCTCTCCAGTGCCGCCACAGATCGGGGAGCTGTACCGCCAGACCTGTCCAGAGGACGGCGGCCGCCAGGTAGTAGATCAGTCCGCTCACGCCCGGCCCACGGCCCCTCGTCGCGGGCCCGGTCCGCGCGTCCCGCGATCCAACACCCCTCCGGGCGCGCCCGGTTCACTGGCGCCATCGGCACGCAAACGTCCCGGACACCCCGCCGATGTGCGGAAACCAGCCACCAGCCGGTCGGTCGACGCCGCGGTCCCGTGCCGGGCCCTGTGCCGGCTCCGCCCCCTACGAATCACCGCCAACTCCTGCTCCTCGCGTCAACGGGGCATGGGGACGCCCGCCCGAGAGGCCTCCAGAAGGGTGCCTCACGCGCGAGCCTGCCGTGCCCTTTCGGCCTTCTCTCATACTTGTTCACACTAGCCACGTTGTCACCCACGCGAACGGCCGCATACGGAACTCGGTCCGGGTCGGGCACGCGAAAGGGCCTCCCGCGCGGCTCGTGGTGGATCGTCACCCGAGCGGCGGGAGGCCCTGCTTCGTTGTCGTCGCCCGTCAGGGCGCCGTGCGTCGCCTATCCGTCGCGGGAACCCCGCAGAACGCCGATGAGTCCGGCCACCGTCCGTGCCATGGCCTCCCGGCCCACGCTGAGGTACTTCCGTGAATCCACGGCCTCGGGATGCGCGGCGAGGAACTCCCGGACGGCGGCGGTCATCGCGATGTTCAGCGCGGTGCCGACGTTGACCTTGGCGATGCCGCCCTCGACGGCCGCCCGCAGTTCGTCGTCCGGCACCCCTGAGGAGCCGTGCAGGACGAGCGGGACGCCCAGCGACGCGCTCAGCCGCTTGAGCAGGCCGTGGTCGAGAGCGGCCGTGCGGGTGGTCATCGCGTGCGAGCTGCCGATGGCCACGGCGAGGGCGTCGACCCCGGAGTCGCCGACGAAGGCGCGGGCCTCGACGGGTTCGGTGCGGGCGCCGGGTGCGTGCGCGTCCCGCGGCGGCTCGCCGTTCTTGCCGCCGACCTCACCCAACTCGGCCTCGATCCACAGCCCTTGGGCATGGGCCCAGTCGGCTGCGGCGCGGGTCGCGGTGAGGTTCTCCTCGTACGGCAGGCGGGACGCGTCGTACATCACGGAGCTGAACCCGGCTCCGGGCGCCTGCCGCAGCAGGTCGTCGCTCTGCACGTGGTCGAGGTGCAACGCGACGGGGACCGTGGCGCGTTCGGCGGCGGCGGTGGCGGCGCGGGCCAGCGGGAGCAGCCGGCCGTATCGGTAGGTGACGACGTTCTCGCTGACCTGGAGGACGACGGGCGCGTCGGCCGACTCGGCTCCCGCGATGACGGCCTCGACGTGCTCCAGGGTGATGACGTTGAACGCGGCGACGGCGGTCCGCGCCGCCGCGGCCCGGGCGACCAGCTCACCGGTTGCTGCGAGGGGCACAACTTCTCCTTCTCGACGGGTGGGTGAGGGAGCGTCAGTCGCTGAGGATCACCGAGCGGGTGAGATGGCGCGGCTGGTCGGGGTCGAGGCCCTTGGCCGCGGCGACGGCCACGGCGAGGCGCTGGGCGCGGACGAGTCCGGCGAGCGGGTCGAGTCCGTCGCCGACCCACAACGCGCCGGTCTCCCGCACCTGTTCGGCGAGGCCGTCGGGTGCCTCGCCGAGCATCCAGGTGGCGGTTCCGCGGGTGGAGACGCTGATGGGGCCGTGGCGGTACTCCATCGCCGGGTAGGCCTCGGTCCAGGCGAGGGACGCCTCCCGCATCTTGAGCCCGGCCTCGTTCGCGAGGCCGACGGTCCAGCCGCGGCCGAGGAAGGTGAACTGCGCGCAGTCGACGAGCCCTTCGGGCAGCGGCGTCTCCAGCGCGGTGCGCGCGTCGGCGACGACGGCGTCCGTGTGCAGGCCGAGGTGGGCGCGGAGCAGGGTGAGCGCGGTGGTCGCGAACCGCGTCTGCACCACGGACCGCTCGTCGGCGAAGTCGAGCACAACGATGTCGTCCGCCGCTTCCATCACCGGGGTGTGCGGATCGGCGGTGACGGCGGTCGTACGGGTGTGTCCGCGCAGGCGTCCGAGAAGCTCCAGCACCTCGGTGGTCGTCCCGGAGCGGGTGAGGGCGATCACGCGGTCGTACGAACGGCCCGCCGGGTACTCCGAGGCGGCGAAGGCGTCCGTCTCGCCCTGCCCCGACCCTTCCCGCAGCGCGGCCACGGCCTGCGCCATGAAGAAGGAGGTGCCGCACCCCACGATCGCGACCCGCTCCCCCGCCGCGGGCAGCGCGGCCCCGTGTCCGGCGGCCTCTTCGGCGGCGCGGATCCAGCACTCGGGCTGGCTGCTCAGCTCGTCCTCGACATGGGTCATGCCGTACCCCTCCCACTGATGCTTGTTCCTGCAAGATATAGCGACCTTTCAAGCACAATCAAGCATTTGAAGTGAGGTGGGGTGCGCTAAGGTCGCGGAGGAACGAGCAAGGGAGAGGCGGATGTCGCGCGACGCCCGTTGGAAGGCGCTGCTGGAACTGCTGGTGGAGCGGGGACGCCTCGACGTGGAGGAGGCCGCGACCCTGCTGGAGGTGTCGGCGGCGACCATCCGGCGCGACTTCGACCAGCTCGCGGAACAGCAGATGCTGGTGCGCACCCGGGGCGGCGCCGTCGTGCACGGGGTCTCGTACGAACTCCCTCTGCGCTACAAGACCGCCCGGCATGCCTCCGAGAAGCAGCGTGTCGCCAAGGCGGTGGCCGACCTCATCGCTCCGGGCGAGGCGGTCGGGCTCACCGGCGGCACGACCACGACCGAGGTGGCCCGCGCCCTGGCGGTGCGCCCGGATCTGACATCGGGTTCCCCCGCGCTCACCGTCGTCACGAACGCCCTGAACATCGCGAACGAACTGGCCGTGCGGCCCCAGTTCAAGATCGTGGTCACCGGTGGTGTGGCCAGGCCCCAGTCCTACGAGCTCATCGGCCCGCTCGCGGACGGCGTGCTCGGGCAGATCACCCTCGATGTCGCGGTGCTCGGCGTGGTCGCGTTCGACGCGGCCCACGGTGCCGCCGCGCACGACGAGGCGGAGGCCGCGATCAACCGTCTGCTGTGCGAGCGCGCGGAGCGCGTGATCGTCGCCGCGGACTCCAGCAAGCTCGGCCGGCGCGCGTTCGCCCGCATCTGCGCGGCCGAGTCGGTGGGCACGCTCGTCACCGACGCGTCGGTGGCGCCCGCGACGGTGCGGCAGTTCGAGGAGGCGGGGGTCGAGGTCGTCACGGTCTGACAGCGGGCACCACGCCCGCGGTCGCCCGACGCCGACACCCCGCTCGGCGCCCCGTCGCCCGATCCGACGACCGCCGCCACGTACCTACTCGCCCCGTCCCACGCCCGGCGTCAGCCGATCCGAGGGCCGACGCCACTCACCTCGTCGCCCCGTCCGACGCACCGCGCCGCACGCCACCGTCAGCCGAACCGACGGCCGGCACCACGCACCTCCTCGCCCCGTCCGACGCCCCGCACCACGCCACCGTCAGCCGAACCGACGGCCGGCACCACGCACCTCCTCGCCCCACCGAGCCCCGGCACCATGCGCACCTCGTCGCCCGATCCGGCGTCCGGCAGCGGGCGTTCAACCATCCTTCGTCGGCGGCCCTCGGCACCCGTCTCCGACCGTGCCCGCCCGACCTGGCCCCGGCGGACGCTCCGGGCACCCGAGGCCCGGCCGGTCCGCACCGGGCCGGCGTGCGGAGGCGGCCTCGGCGCGATGGCCTCGGCGCCTCCGCACCAGTACTCTCCTTCCCGCGCCGCCCCCTCAGTTCGCGCGCGGTCCGGCACCGGACCGTGGACCGCCCGAGGCACGCAGGTTGCCCACCGTCTTGAGCAGCCGGTCGGCCGGGTCCCGCAGCCCGGGATGGGCGAGAACCGTGTTCCGCAGGCCCCGCACGGGCCGGCGCCACAGCCGGTGCGCCGCCGCCACCGGGTGGGGGCGATAGGCGAATCCCTCGGCCACCCGCAGCTCGCGCGTCTTGAGCCAGTCCTTGTACTCCTTGTCCCCGCGCCCCAGGTCCAGGACGCTGACACCGTTCCGGCCGGCCGCCTCGGCGGTCCGCAGGTGCATCATCAGGCCGGGCGAGTAGCGGTGGAACTCGGGGTCGTACGCCGTGAACCAGGCCGCGAGGACACTGCGGGACCTGGGTCCGAAGTGGGCGGCGACCGGCCGGTCCCCGGCGTAGAGGACGGACAGCACGCCGGTGAAGTGCTCCTCGCGGACGTCGAAGAGGTGGTCCACCAGATCCACGATCCAGGGCCGCGCGAACCGGTCCATCCGTCCGGTCCTGCGGTATTGGGCGGACTTCCAGCGCATGAGCGTGCGCAGCATCCGGGGGTCGCGCTCGTCGAAGACGAACCGCACCTCGCCCACGTCGCGGGCGAGCCGGCGCTCCTTCTTCAGCGTGGTCTTGGCCTGACCCGGGTAGGCGCTGCGCAGCCACTCCGGATAGCCGCTGTCCCCGGGCTTCAGATCGACGACCGGGGAGGCGAACGTCCCCGTGACGAACCGGCCGAACGGCTTCTGTTCCTCGACGAGATGATCGAACTCGAAGATGGACAACCCGCAGGCGCGCAGCACCTCCTGGGCGTCCCAGGTGATCCCCGGTCTGTGCACCAGGGCCTGGCAGTCGGAGAGTCCGAGGCCGATGGCTCTGCCCGCGCCGAGGATGTTGCGCTCGTAGGGCAGGAACCCGACGGGCTCCCCTCCCTCGTGCAGGACGGCGACCTGGGCCCCCTTCCGGAACCTGCCGACCCCGGTCGCGAACTCGGGCGCCAGGAAAGGATTGGCGTACTCGGGCGACTCGTCCATCGCCCGGTGCCAGGCCTCGCGCAGCGGGACGCTCAGGCCGTCGAGTCTGTGGTTCGTGATCTCCACCTCAGATCAACCGCCCTTCCGTGGGTGCTGCGAGAGACGTACCGGTCACAACACAGGCCGTTGGGGCGTGTGGATCTTCGTTGATGGATCGCATGGGCGACAGCTCCCCCCATGACGCGCTGTCCGCGTCCTGCCACTTTTCTGATGTCCGCCGTTCCGCGCCGCACCGCGACTCGCCCCCCGGTCGAGCGCCGAGATCCGAATCGACCGGCGAGGCTCAAACGTCGCGAAACAGTACGCACGCTGTCAAGGGTGCCTACCGCAACGAAACAGTCAGGACGGCGGACGGCGGCTTTCCGCAACCGGCGACCGGCACGCACGGGATCACCGCCGGACGGCCGGAGCGCCGCCCACCAGGTTCGCGAACGGCGCCCGGAGCCCTGGGTTCCGGGCGGGTGGACACCGCGTGAACGATCACCCCGAGCAGGCGGGTTAGCATATGAGCGCCACCTAGCTCGAAAGATGATTCTGTGACTGTCAACGACGACGCGTTCACCAACTGGAAGACTCGCGAAGAGATAGCGGAGTCGATGATCCCGATCATCGGCCGGCTGCACCGGGAGCAGGACGTCACGATCCTCCTGCACAGCCGTTCCCTGGTGAACAAGTCAGTGGTCAGCATTCTCAAGACCCACCGCTTCGCCCGGCAGATCGCCGGGGAGGAGCTCTCGGTCACCGACACGCTGCCGTTCCTGCGCACGCTCAGCACGCTCGACCTCGGCCCCTCGCAGATCGACCTCGGAATGCTCGCGGCGACCTACCGGGCCGACGACCGCGGCCTGTCCGTCGAGGAGTTCACCGCCGAAGCGGTCTCCGGCGCCACGGGCGACAACAAGATCGAGCGCCGCGAGGGCCGCGACGTCGTCCTCTACGGCTTCGGCCGGATCGGCCGCCTCCTCGCCCGCCTGCTGATCGAGAAGACCGGCTCCGGCAACGGCTTGCGGCTGCGCGCCGTCGTCGTGCGCCGCGGCGGCGCCCAGGACATCGTCAAGCGCGCCTCGCTGCTGCGCCGCGACTCCATCCACGGCCAGTTCCAGGGCACGATCACCGTGGACGAGGCGAACAGCACGATCATCGCCAACGGCAACGAGATCAAGGTCATCTACGCCGACGACCCGTCGCAGGTCGACTACACGGCCTACGGCATCCGCGACGCCATCCTCATCGACAACACCGGCAAGTGGCGCGACCGCGAGGGCCTCTCGAACCACCTGCGCCCCGGTATCGACAAGGTCGTGCTGACCGCGCCGGGCAAGGGCGACGTCCCGAACATCGTGCACGGCGTCAACCACGACATGATCAAGCCGGACGAGCGGATCCTGTCCTGCGCCTCCTGCACGACCAACGCGATCGTGCCGCCGCTGAAGGCGATGGCGGACGAGTACGGCGTCCTGCGCGGCCACGTGGAGACGGTCCACTCGTTCACCAACGACCAGAACCTGCTGGACAATTACCACAGTTCGGACCGCAGGGGCCGCTCCGCGCCGCTCAACATGGTCATCACGGAGACCGGCGCCGCCTCCGCGGTCGCCAAGGCGCTGCCCGACCTCGACGCACCGATCACCGGCAGCTCGATCCGCGTGCCGGTGCCGGACGTGTCGATCGCGATCCTGAGCCTGCGCCTGGGCCGTGAGACGACCCGCGAGGAGGTCCTCGACCACCTGCGCGACGTCTCGCTGACCTCGCCGCTCAAGCGCCAGATCGACTTCACCAGCGCGCCCGACGCGGTGTCCAGCGACTTCATCGGCTCGCGGCACGCCTCGATCGTCGACGCGGGCGCCACCAAGGTGGACGGCGACAACGCGATCCTCTACCTCTGGTACGACAACGAGTTCGGCTACTCCTGCCAGGTCATCCGCGTGGTGCAGCACGTGTCCGGGGTGGAGTACCCGACGTACCCGGCTCCGGCGGCCTGACCCCGCCGGCGGGACCGCGGTTCGCCGTCCGGGCAGACGGGACGGCGAACCGCGGACTTCCGGAGCGGACACGGCCCGGACCGCCTTCCGGCTCACACCGGACCGCCTTCCGGCTCACGCTCGTTCACCTTCCGACTCACACCGCGCGGCCTTCCGACTCGCGCTCGTTCACCTTCCGGCTCACACCGTGCGGCTCGTTCACCTTCCGGCTCGCACAGGGCCGCCTTCCGACTCGCGCAAGTCCGCCATCCGGCTCGCGCACGCCCGCTTCCGGCCCGTACAGGTCCGCCCGGAACGGGATGCGCGGGCCGCGGCACGCGGTGCCGATCCGCTCGACGCCCCCCTTCTTCCCTTGCCCTGAGCGGGGCACCGGCCTAACGTGAGTTTGTGCCGCTAATAAACAAAACCCGTCCGCACAGTGTCGTGCCGGATCCCACCCTCACCAGCCTCCGCATCGCGATCACCACGTTCTTCGCCCTGGACGGATTCGTCTTCGCCGGGTGGGTCGTCCGCATCCCGGCCGTGAAGGAGCAGACCGGCGCCTCGGCCAGCGCGCTCGGTCTCGCCCTGCTCGGCGTCTCAGCCGGGGCCGTCGTGACCATGGTCTTCACCGGGCAGCTCTGCCGGCGCTACGGCAGCCGCCCCGTCACGCTCGCCTGCGCCGTCCTGCTCTGCCTCAGCGTCGTCCTGCCGCCGCTGACCCACTCCGCAGCCGCGCTGGCCGCGGTGCTCCTGGTGTTCGGCATGGCCTACGGCGGGATCAACGTCGCCATGAACAGCGCGGCCGTCGATCTCGTGGCCGCGCTGCGGCGCCCGGTGATGCCCAGCTTCCATGCGGCGTTCAGCATGGGCGGCATGGTCGGGGCGGGACTCGGCGGGCTCGTCGCCGCCCATCTGTCACCGACGCGCCACCTGCTGGCCCTCGCCCTCATCGGCCTGCTCGTGATCGCCCTCGCGGGGCCCGCCCTCCTGCGGCACGACATGCCCATACCCCCCGACCGCCCCCGGAGCGACGACAGAGCGGTGCCCCGGCGCCTCGAGGGCCGCACCCGCGGCCTGGTCGTCGTCTTCGGCCTGATCGCCCTGTGCACGGCGTACGGCGAGGGGGCTCTCGCCGACTGGGGCGCGCTCCACCTGGAGCAGGACCTGAAGGCCCACCCGGGCATCGCCGCGGCCGGCTACTCCTGCTTCGCCCTCGCCATGACGATCGGCCGGCTCAGCGGGACGACCCTGCTCGAACGACTCGGCCGCACCCGCACGCTCGTGACGGGCGGCACGACGGCCGCGCTCGGCATGCTGCTCGGCGCACTCGCCCCGTCGGTCTGGGTGGCGCTGATCGGCTTCGCCGTCACCGGACTGGGTCTCGCCAACATCTTCCCCGTCGCGATCGAACGGGCCGGCGCCCTCGCGGGAGCGAGCGGCATCGCCGTCGCCTCCACCCTCGGCTACGGGGGCATGCTGCTCGGGCCGCCCGCGATCGGGTTCATGGCCGACTGGTACTCGTTGCCGACGGCCCTGACGAGCGTCGCCGTGCTCGCCGCCGTGGCCGCGCTGATCGGTTTCGCGACGCGCCGGGCCGCCGTGGCGTGAGGGGCCCGCCGTGGTGCGAGCGGCCCGCCGCCGCAGCACGCCGTCGCATGCCACCGCGCACTCCCTGGACCACCGTCCATCGGGCACACTCGCCGCATGAAGACTGCGGAGCATGTGGAAACCCTGGACCGGGAGGGCCGGTTGCTGCTCGCCGCCGCCGAGGCGGCGGGCGTCGACGCCAAGGTCGCGACCTGCCCCGAGTGGCAGATCAGGGATCTGGTGCGGCACACCGGCATGGTCCACCGCTGGGCCACCGCGTTCGTCGCCGAGGGCCACACCTCGTACCACCCCGACGGTGGCCTCCCCGACCTGGACGGCGACGATCTCCTGGCCTGGTTCCGCGAGGGGCACGGCCGGCTCGTGAAGACGCTCGCCGACGCCTCGCCGGACCTGGAGTGCTGGAGCTTCCTCCCCGCACCCTCCGGGCTCGCCTTCTGGGCCCGCCGTCAGGCGCACGAGACGACCGTGCACCGGATCGACGCCGCGTCGGCACGCGAAGGTGAACCGGATCCGGTCGCACCGGAGTTCGCGGTGGACGGCATCGACGAGTTGTTGCGCGGCTTCCACGGGCGCCCGAAGAGCAGGGTGCGCAGCGAGGAACCGCGGGTGCTGCGGGTGACGGCGACCGATGTGCCGACGGCCGTGTGGACCGTACGGCTGTCGGATCAGGCACCGGTCAGCGACCGTGCCGCGTCCACGGCGGACGCACCGCCCGCCGACTGCGAACTGGCGGGACCGGCCGCCCTCCTCTACCTCGCGCTGTGGAACCGCGCGCCGTTCCCGAGCGTGACCGGTGACGCCTCACTCGCGGCCCTCTGGCGGGAGAAGTCCGGGATCACCTGGAGCTGACGGCGCCGGTACGGGACAGGGCATCCGGCGACGGCTCCGGTCCGGCAGGCCGGCTCCGGGCGAGCGGCACCGACACGGCATCAGGGGCGGACGGGTCAGCGGATCCGCGGGTCAGTCGCAGGGACCCGCCGGGCCGGCCGCCAGCATGCGGGTGAGGACGGCGCGCTGCAACGGCAGCACCTCGCCGTGGAGTCGGCGTCCTCGGGCGGTCAGGCAGACCCGGACGCCCCGCCGGTCCTCCGCACACATCCCCCGCGTCACCAGGCCGTCCTTCTCCAGACGTCCGATCAGGCGCGACAGCGCGCTCTGGCTCAGGTGGACCCGCTCGGAGATCTCCTGGACGCGGTAGGAGGAACCGCCGTCCGCCGCGGCGCACCCGGCCAGTACGTCGAGCACCTCGAAGTCGCTGGCACCCAGGCCGTGCCGGTGCAGTTCGCGGTCGAGTTCGCACACCGTGCGGGCATGCACCGCGAGGATGTCGCGCCACTGGTCCACGAGCCCTTGCTCGGCATTCGTCCCCGCCATGGCCGCACCGTAGCAAACGATCCACTTTGTTGCATCGTCATTAAATGCATTTGCATTGAATGCATGCGCATGTAATCTCTGGCCCATGACCTCTCCGCTCACCCGTCCCTCCCCCCAGGACCGCTGGACCCCCCGGCTGTGGGGAACCCTGCTCGTGCTCTGCGCCGCGATGTTCCTGGACGCCCTCGACGTGTCGATGGTCGGCGTCGCCCTGCCGTCCATCGGTTCGGAACTCGACCTCTCCACCTCGACGCTCCAGTGGATCGTCAGCGGCTACATCCTGGGATACGGCGGACTGCTCCTCCTCGGCGGACGCGCCGCCGACCTGCTCGGCCGCCGCCAGGTCTTCCTGGTGGCCCTCGCCGTCTTCGCGCTGGCATCGGTGCTCGGCGGGCTCGTCGACTCGGGACCGCTGCTCATCGCCAGCCGCTTCATCAAGGGCCTCAGCGCCGCGTTCACGGCGCCCGCCGGGCTGTCGATCATCACCACGACCTTCGCCGAGGGCCCGCTGCGCAACCGCGCGCTCTCCATCTACACCACCTGCGCGGCCACCGGATTCTCCATGGGCCTCGTCCTGTCCGGCCTGCTCACCGAGGCGAGCTGGCGGCTGACCATGCTGCTTCCCGCGCCGATCGCCCTCGTCGCGCTGTTCGTGGGCCTGAAGCTCATCCCGCGCAGCGACCGCGAGAAGAACCACGGCGGCTACGACATCCCGGGCGCCGTCGTCGGGACGGCCTCCATGCTGCTGCTCGTCTTCACCGTCGTCCAGGCACCCGAGGCCGGCTGGGGATCGGCCCGCACCCTGCTCTCCTTCGCCGCCGTCGCCGTCCTGCTCACCGCCTTCGTCGGGATAGAGCGGCGCAGCCCGAGCCCGCTGATCAGGCTGGGCGTGCTGCGGTCCGGCAGCCAGGTCCGGGCCCAGCTGGGGGCGATGGCGTTCTTCGGCTCGTACGTCGGGTTCCAGTTCCTGGTGACCTTGTACATGCAGTCGCTGCTGGGCTGGTCGGCGCTGCACACCGCGCTGGCGTTCCTGCCGGCCGGCGCTCTGGTGGCGCTGTCCTCCACCAAGGTGGGTGCCGTCGTCGACCGGTTCGGAACTCCCCGGCTCATCGCGACGGGCTTCGCCCTGATGGTCGCGGGCTACGCGCTGTTCCTCCGCGTCGACCTCCACCCGGTCTACGCGGAGGTCATCCTGCCGACCATGCTGCTGATCGGCGCCGCCTGCGCGCTGGTCTTCCCGTCCCTCAACATCCAGGCGACCAACGGTGTCGACGACCACGAGCAGGGCATGGTCTCCGGTCTGCTGAACACCTCCGTCCAGGTCGGCGGCGCGATCTTCCTCGCCGTGGTGACCGCGGCCGTCACCGCGAACTCCTCGGAGGGATCGTCACCCCAGGCGGTCCTGGACAGCTATCGTCCCGGCCTCATGGTGGTGACCGGCATCGCTCTCGCGGGACTGCTGATCACCCTCCCGGGCCTGCGCACCCGGCGACCGCACGAGTCCGTCGTCGTCGCCCGGTCCGCGCCGAGCACGGCGGAGCAGGAACGCGTGCCCGTCCGCGACTAGGACCTGACCGAACGTCAACCGGGCGGTGCCCGGCGGAGACTTGCTCCGCCGGGCACCGCACGGTTGACTCGGGGGATGAGCAACGACGGGGACCCCATGGACGATCGCCGCGGCACCGCGGGCGCCGCGGGAGGGCGGCGCACCCAGGCCGACCGGGACGCCGTCACCGTCGAGATCGGGTACGCCCTGGCCAGCGCGGCGTTCGTCGCCGCCGTCGCCTTCGGAGTCGTCGCCGGCCCCGCCCTCTTCCTGGACCTGTCGCGAGGCACCGTACGCGCGCTCGTCACGTCGGGCGGCGGTCTGGCCGCCGCCGTCTTCACCCTCCGGGTGGCCACGGTGCTGTTCCGTTTCCGCGGCGGGGACGCGCCCGCTCAGCCCAGCCAGCCCGGGCGCACCAGGCCCGACTCGTAGGCGAGGACGACCAGTTGGGCACGGTCACGGGCGCCCAGCTTCACCATCGTGCGACTGACGTGGGTCTTGGCCGTGAGAGGGCTGACGACCAGACGGCGGGCGATCTCGTCGTTCGAGAGCCCGATGCCCACGAGCGCCATCACCTCCCTCTCCCGGTCGGTGAGTTCGGCGAGCGAGCCGGCCGGTCCGGGTTCCTTCGAGCGGGCCGCGAACTCGGCGATCAGCCGCCGCGTCACCCCGGGCGAGAGCAGGGCGTCTCCGCCGACCACCGCCCGTACGGCACGCAGGAGTTCCTCGGGCTCGGTGTCCTTGACGAGGAAGCCGGAGGCGCCGGAACGGATCGCCTCGAAGACGTACTCGTCGAGTTCGAAGGTGGTGAGCATGACCACCTTCACGTCGCGCAGAGCGGCGTCGCCGGTGATGTGACGGGTCGCGGCGAGACCGTCCAGAACGGGCATCCTGATATCCATCAGGACGACGTCCGGGCGCAGTTCACGCACGGCGCGCAACGCCTCCTCGCCGTCGGCGGCCTCTCCGGTCACCTCGATGTCCGGCTGCGCGTCGAGCAGGGCCTTGAACCCGGCCCGGACCAACGACTGGTCATCGGCGAGCAGTACGCGGATCACCGTTCCTCCTTGGCCTTCCACGGCAGCACCGCCAGCACGCGGAAACCTCCGTCGTCGCGCGGTCCCGCCTCGATCGTGCCACCCAGGGCCGCCGCCCGCTCCCGCATCCCGGCGAGTCCGTTGCCGGTGCCGCCCGCGTCCACGCCGGTGGCCGGTCCGTCGTCGTCGATCAGCAGCCTCAGCACGCCCTGCGCGTGATCGAGCCGCACGCGCGCGTGCCGCGACCCCGAGTGCCGTACGACGTTGGTGAGGGCCTCCTGGACGATGCGGAACGCGGCCAGGTCCGTACCGGCCGCCGCCGGGGGAACCTCCCCCTGGACATCGACCGTGAGGCCGGCGCGCGCCGCCTGTTCGACCAGCTCGGGCAGCCGGTCGAGTCCGGGTGCCGGAGTGCGCGGCGCCTCGCCCGGCGCGCGCAGCGTGTCGAGCACCTGGCGGACCTCGCCCAGTGCCTCCTTGCTGGCCGCCTTGATGGTGGTGAGCGCGGTCCGCGCCTGCTCGGGGTCCGAGTCGAGGAGGGCGAGACCCACGCCCGCCTGGACGTTGATCACCGAGATGCTGTGCGCGAGTACGTCGTGCAGTTCCCGGGCGATCCGCAGCCGCTCCTCGTCGGCGCGGCGCCGGGCCGCCTGTGCCCGCTCGGCCCGTTCACGGGCCCACTGTTCACGGCGCACCCGGACGAGTTCCGACAGCGCGACGACCGCCACCACCCAGGTCGCGACGCCGACCTCCTGCGTCCAGGACGGCGGCCCGTCCCCCGTCGGCGGCAACCAGCGGTACAGCCAGTGGGACACCAGCAGATGCCCGGCCCAGAGCAGCCCGATGGCCGTCCAGGCCGCCCGCCGGTGACCCGCGACGACCGCGCTGAAACAGCCCACGGCGACCGGGAGGAACACCGGCCCGTACGGGTAGCCCGCGGCGACGTAGACCAGGGCGACCGCCGCCGTGCCGAACGCGACCGCCACCGGGTACCGCTGCCGCCAGAGCAGCAGACCGGAGCCCGCCACCAGCAGCACCCGCGCGAAGACGTCGAGGCCGACCCGGTCGCCGTGCTGGGCGTGGGCGGCGAAGGTCGAACCGAGCAGCACGAACGCGGTCAGCAGCAGCGTGGAACGCCACGGCCACCGCGCCCCGCGCTCCTCGTCGTTCCAGCGGTCCCAGCCGGGCGGCCCGTGCCGCCGCCGCGGCGGACCGCCCCCCGTGGGGGCCACGGGCGTGCGCTGCTCTTCCATGACCGTCACGCTAGACGGCCGGACACACGGGCGGCGTCCGCCGGGCGAGGTGATCACCCGTACTCCCCCGGGAGTACGGCACGAGGCCCGAGCGGGAGCACGGCGGGGCGGGGACACGACGGACCCCTGGCCGGCACCGGATAGGGCCGGGGCCGGATCTCCCGTCCCGGACGCTTCAGGTGGCGGTGCCCGGCTCCGGGTGGACGAGCCCCACCTCGTGCGCGAGCCGGCCCACCGCCTGCCGGAAGAACGGCTCGCGGTCCTCCACCACCCGGTTGAACTGGCCGAACAGCTCGAAGCCGATCAGCCCGTAGAGCTGCGCCCACGCGGCCACCAGCGGCACGATCACATCGGGCGGCAGGTCGGGCGCGAGTTCCGCCGACATCCGCCGCGCCTCGGCCGTCAGGTCCGCCGACAGCTTGGTCCGGGCCACGCCCTTGCCGCGGTAGGCGTCCCGCACCACGCCGATCAGGAGCAGACCGACCCGGGAAGCGGCCGGCACGGTCTCCTGCGGAGCGACATAGCCGGGGACGGGCGAGCCGTAGATGAGCGCGTACTCGTGCGGATGCTCCAGCGCCCAGCGCCGGGCCGCCAGGCACACGGCGATCCAGCGGTCACGGGGTCCGGCGTCGCCCACGGCGGCGTGCGCTGACTCTGCGGTCTCGCCGAGGGAGTCGTAGGCGTCGATGATGAGGGCCGTCAGCAGATCGT
This sequence comes from Streptomyces sp. NPDC005302, assembly GCF_040607345.1. Lineage (NCBI taxonomy): Bacteria > Bacillati > Actinomycetota > Actinomycetes > Kitasatosporales > Streptomycetaceae > Streptomyces > Streptomyces sp. NPDC005302. The sequence continues at coordinate 194,260 of NZ_JBEXGN010000008.1, read as the reverse complement.
CACGGCTGGGGAAGTAGCGGTAGAGGGCCGAGGAGACCATGCCGAGTTCACGGGCCACGGCTCGCAGCGACAGCTTTGCGGCGCCGTCCGCGGCGAGCTGTCTGCGCGCCTCGTCCTTGATGGCGGCGGTGACCTCGATCCTGGCGCGGGCGCGTGCCCCTCGTGCGGTACTCATGGGGGGCAGTCTCCCACGGTTCGGAGAGCAGTGCACACAAACGAGAGCAGCGCTCCATGACGGGATCACCGCTCCATACGAGGACAGGCGCTCCGAAACGAGAGCGGTGAACAAAAACGAGAGCGGTGCTCTTGCTTTCGATCACCCACGTCCGGCAGACTTACCTCAAGCGAGAGCAGTGCTCACAAAAGAGAGCGGCGCTCCCACCACGGATCTCAAGGGGTCACCGTGTCGACACATGTCCAGAAGCCGGGCTGGTTCACCGTCAACGTCCTCAACCGCGCCGTGGCCTGGACGACCAGGCGGGGCCTCAGCGTCTGGGGTTCCCGGGTGCTGGCCGTCCGCGGCCGCAAGAGCGGCGAGTGGCGCACGACGCCGGTCAACCTGCTCACGGTCGACGGGCAGCAGTATCTGGTGGCCCCCCGCGGTCACGTCCAGTGGACGCACAACATGCGGGCGGCAGGCGGTGGCGAGCTGCGCCTGGGCAAGAAGGCGGAGGCCTTCACCGCCGTCGAGGTCGCCGACGACGACAAGGTTCCGCTGCTGCGCGCCTACCTCAAGCGCTGGAAGGCCGAGGTCGGTGTGTTCTTCGGCGGTGTCGGCCCGGACTCGTCCGACGAGGAGCTGCGCCGCATCGCCCCCGACCACCCCGTCTTCCGGATCGCGGTCGGGAGCTGACGCCGGCCGACGCGCCTAGCCCTCAGCGCCCTTGGACTCCGGGCCCCCGGACTCCGGGCCCTTGGACTCCGCACCCTGCGGTTCGGCGTTCTTGACCTCGGCGTCCGCGGCATCCGCGTCCTGGGCCTCCACGCCCTGCGGTGCACGGTCGAGAGCGGTCAGGGCGCGCCCGACCATCGGGCGCGACCGCACGATCTCGCCCAGCGTCGTGGACCCGCGGGTGATCCCCGTGAAGGCCTTCCACACGGGGCGGATCCCGGTGAGCCCCGCGTGGAACAGGCCGGGGCGGCGCTCGAAGGCGGCGAGCAGACGCTTGCCGACGCTCATCTCGACGCCGAGACCCGCCTTGATCGCGAACGCGTAGTTCAGTGCCTGGCGCCGGGCGTCGACGGCGTCGTGCGCCTCGGCGATCCGCACCGCCCACTCCCCCGCCAGCCGGCCGGAGCGCAGCGCGAACGAGATGCCCTCGCGGGTCCACGGTTCGAGCAGTCCGGCAGCGTCACCGCAGACGAGGACCCGGCCGCGCGACAGCGGCGAGTCGTCGGCGCGGCAGCGCGTCAAGTGACCCGAGGAGATGGCCGGTTCGAAGCCCGCGAGGCCGAGCCGGGCGATGAAGTCCTCCAAGTACCGCTTGGTGGCGGCGCCTTCACCACGGGCGGAGATGACGCCGACCGTGAGCGTGTCCCCCTTGGGGAAGACCCATCCGTAGCTTCCGGGCATGGGGCCCCAGTCGATCAGGACACGGCCCCGCCAGTCCTCGGCGACCGTCTCCGGCACCGGGATCTCGGCCTCCAGGCCGAGATCGACCTGGTCGAGCTTCACTCCTACGTGTGCCCCTATGCGGCTGGCGCTTCCGTCGGCGCCGACCACCGCGCGCGCCAGGACGGTCTCGCCGCCCTGCAGGACCACGGCGACGGTGCGCCGGTCCGGTACGGCCGAGCCGTGCTGCTCGACGCGGGACACCGTGGCGCCGGTGCGCAGTTCGGCACCCGCCTTCTGGGCGTACTCGACGAGCTGCTGGTCGAATTCGGGCCGGTTGATCAGCCCGAACAGCATCTGGCGGGATCGCCGGGTGCGGGCGAACCTGCCGTCCATCGAGAAGGTCACCGCGTGCACGCGGTCCTTGAACGGCAGTTCGAAGCCGGGCGGCAGGGCGTCCCGGGAGGGGCCGATGATGCCGCCGCCGCATGTTTTGTAGCGGGGCAGTTCGGCCTTCTCCAGGAGCAGCACGCTGCGTCCCGCGACCGCTGCCGCGTAGGCGGCCGAGGCGCCCGCGGGCCCCGCGCCGACGACTACGACGTCCCACACCTGCTGCCCGTCGTCCGCCGCACGCCGCACGTCGTCCGCCGAAGAGTTCTCGCTGCTCACGTTGGTCTACTGCTCCCAGTCCAGCCGTCTGCCGCACCTGTCCCCCGCATCCTACGGCGGGCATCGCCGCAGGCCACTGTGGGAGGATCGGCTGCGCACCCGTCCCGTACCCCGGGACGTGTGCACGCATCACCGATCACTTGTACACAGAAGTACAACGTCGCACCTACGAGGAGCGTGCCCATGTCGTCGAATCCGGTCGCCGAGACCGTCGCCTCGCTCATGCCCCGGGCGAAGGCGGAGCTCACCGAGCTGGTGGCCTTCAAGTCGGTGGCGGACTTCGACCAGTATCCGAGGAGCGAGAGCGAGGGCGCGGCGAACTGGATCGCCGACGCGCTGCGTTCCGAGGACTTCGAGGACGTGGCCCTGCTGGACACCCCGGACGGCACCCAGTCCGTGTACGGCTACCTGCCGGGCCCCGAGGGCGCCAAAACGGTTCTGCTGTACGCCCACTACGACGTGCAGCCGCCGCTGGACGAGGCGGCGTGGGCGACCCCTCCGTTCGACCTGGTGGAGCGCGACGGCCGCTGGTACGGGCGGGGCAGCGCCGACTGCAAGGGCGGGGTCATCATGCACCTGCTGGCGCTGCGCGCGCTGAAGGCGAACGGCGGCGTCCCGGTGCACGTCAAGGTGATCGTCGAGGGTTCCGAGGAGCAGGGAACCGGCGGTCTGGAGCGGTACGCCGAGGAGCACCCGGAGCTGCTCACCGCCGACAGCATCGTCATCGGCGACGCGGGCAACTTCCGGACGGGTCTCCCGACGGTCACCGCGACCCTGCGCGGCATGACCCTCGTACGGGTGCAGGTGGACACCCTGGAAGGGAACCTGCACTCGGGGCAGTTCGGCGGTGCGGCGCCCGACGCGCTGGCCGCGCTGATCCGCGTACTGGACTCGCTGCGCGACCAGGACGGCTCGACGACCGTCGACGGTCTGGACGGCGACTCCGTCTGGGACGGCCTGCAGTACGCGGACCAGGCGTTCCGTGAGGACGCCAAGGTGCTCGACGGGGTGGAGCTGATCGGTTCCGGCACCGTCGCCGACCGCGTCTGGGCGCGTCCGGCCGTGACCGTCCTCGGGATCGACTGCCCGCCGGTCGTGGGCGCGACGCCGTCCGTGCAGGCCGGTGCGCGAGCGCTGGTCAGCCTGCGGGTGCCGCCGGGCGTGGACGCCGGCGAGGCGACGAAGCTGCTCCAGGCGCACATCGAGACGCACACGCCGTGGGGCGCGCGCGTCAGCACCGAGCAGATCGGCCAGGGCCAGGCGTTCCGCGCCGACACCTCCAGCCCGGCGTACGCCTCGATGGCCGAGGCCATGGCCGTCGCCTACCCGGGTCAGGAGATGCAGGCGTCGGGCATGGGCGGCTCGATCCCGCTGTGCAACACCCTCGCCTCGCTGTACCCGGAGACGGAGATCCTGCTCATCGGCCTGAGCGAGCCGGAGGCGCAGATCCACGCGGTGAACGAGAGCGTCTCCCCGGAGGAGCTGGAGCGCCTGTCGGTCTCCGAGGCCCTGTTCCTCCAGAACTACGCGGCGAGCTGACCCACGCGCCGATACCGGAGGCCCGCACCGCACGGTGCGGGCCTTCCGCATGTCCTCGACCGGTGGGCACGCGGCACACCGACCGGCCGCGAACGAGCGGCCGTTGCCCGGTGCCCGGCCGGATCGCGGCCGCTCGACACGGGAACGGTGACCCCGCTCGCTGCTCCGCTGCCGGGTCGCCCGGGGGCGACTGCTGGTGGCGGCCCCTGCCGGGGTGTCAGCCGAGGGGCACGCCGGCCTCCAAGTAGAGCGCGGCGCCGCGCTCGCGGGCGCGCAGGGCCCAGCGGAGCCGTTCGTAGCGGACGGGCGGGAGCAGGTCGGCCGCCTCGTGCTCGGTGACGAAGCGCCACGCGCGCAGTTCGGGTCCGGGCAACAGCAGTCCCCGGGCGGCCTGTTCGTCGAGGCGGCCGCCGTCGAACAGGAGCCGCAGGCCGCCGTAGCCGGGCGGTGCGGGTGACTCCCAGTCGACGACGAGGAGGGTGGGCACCTCGTCCAGGACGAGACCGGTCTCCTCGGTGACCTCGCGCATCCCCGCGCGGGCGGGTGCCTCTCCGGCCTCGACGACCCCGCCGGGGAACTCCCAGCCGGCCTTGTACGTGGGATCGACGAGCAGGAAACGGTCGTGCTCGTCGAAGAGGAGCACCCCGGCGGCGACCGTCTCGGCGGTGGGTTCCGGGGTCTGCACGATGTCGCAGACGGGCGCGTCCCCGGCGCGTACGGCGTCGGCGATACGGACGGCGGTGTCGTGCGGGGTGAGCGCGCTGGTGTCCACGGGGTGGGCGTCGGCGGTGAGCCAGCCGAGCGCCGCCCGGTAGGGCTCGATGTGGTCGTAGGACCACTGGCGCACCCGCGTCTCTCCGTCGGGCTCCGGGGGCACCTCGCGCCCGGCTATTCGCTCGCGCAGGATCGTTTCCGCCGGGGCGAGGAGCACGTGGTGCACGGGAATCCGGCGAGCGGCGAGGCCGCCGAAGATCTCGTCCCGGTACTCCTGGCGGAGCAGGGTCATGGGGACGACGAGGACGCCCCCGAGTTCGGCGACCATCGCGGCGGCCGTGTCGACCACGAGCCGGCGCCAGATCGGCAGGTCCTGGAAGTCGCCGACCTCGGCGAGGTGTTTGGCGGGGAGCAGGTGCGTGAGTGCGCCCCCGACGACCTCGGGGTCGAAGAGCGTGCTGTTCGGGATCAGCTCGATCAGTTCCCGTGCGGTGGCGGTCTTTCCCGCACCGAACGCACCGTTGATCCAGACGATCACGATTCCCCCTCTTCTGTTGGCCCCCTGAGGCTTGCCCGCTCCACCCTGCCACGGAAACCAGCCGCTGATGAGGGGCCCACACGGCGTGGCGCCGGTGTCCCCGCCCTGGGGTCACCGGCGCCGGAGGTCCGTGGGTTCAGCTGTTCTGGCCGCCCAGGGCCCCTTCGTCGACCGCCAGGCTGTCGCTGCCGACGGTGTGGTCGACGGCGCTGAGCGTGTCGTTGACGTTGAGGTCGCTCAGGGCGTCCGCGTCCAGGGCGTGCGACGGGGTGATCGCCGCGACGACGAACCCGGTGGCGAGGGAGGCGATGGCGAGCATGCTGCGCTTCTTCATGCCCGGTTCAACTCCGAAGGCGGGGAGGGGGTCACGGGTGGATCACCTTCCGCGTCCCGCCCCGGTGGCGAGCCGCGCGCCCTCTCGGCTCATCGGGTGATGCGATCGCACACCTTCCAACAGAGTCCGACAGGTCCTACCGTAAACGCGCACCATTGTCGCGGACATGAAGAGACTCCATCTGTCGCGAGTTCGGAGGAACGTAACGATGCGTCACCTTCACACCCGCACCACCCCCACACCCCGCAGAGCCCGCACCACACGCCCCCTTCACCCGGGCCGCACCGGAGTGGCCGCAACCCTGGCCGCAGGACTGTTGTGCGCGGCCACCCTGACCACTCCCGCGCTCGCCGCGCCGGGCGGCGCGACCTCGGAGGCCCCCGGCGCGCGGACCGCCTCCCCCACATCCGCGGACGGGCTCGCCCTCACCCCGCCCATGGGCTTCAACAACTGGAACTCCACGCACTGCCGGGCCGAGTTCGACGAGGACATGGTCGAGGGAATCGCCGACCTCCTCGTGGAGAAGGGGCTCAAGGACGCCGGGTACCAGTACGTCAACCTGGACGACTGCTGGGCGCTGCCGTCCCGGGACGCGAACGGCAAGCTCGTGCCGGACCCCGTCCGCTTCCCGGGCGGGATCAAGGCGGTCGCCGACTACGTGCACGCCAAGGGGCTCAAGCTGGGCATCTACACCAGCGCCGGCACCAAGACCTGCGACAGCGTCGGATTTCCCGGCGCCCTCGGCCACGAGTACAGCGACGCCCGGCAGTTCGCGGACTGGGGCGTCGACTATCTCAAGTACGACAACTGCAACAACCAGGGTGTGGACGCGAGATCGCGGTACACCACCATGCGGGACGCGCTGCGGGCCACGGGCCGGCCGATCGTCTACAGCATCTGCGAATGGGGCGAGAACAAGCCCTGGGAGTGGGCCTCGGACGTCGGGCACCTGTGGCGGACCACCGGCGACATCGGCGACAGCTGGGGCTCGATGCTCTCGATCCTGAAACAGAACCTGCCGCTCGCCCCGTACGCCGGACCGGGACACTGGAACGACCCGGACATGCTGGAGGTCGGCAACGGCGGCATGACGGACACGGAGTACCGCTCGCACTTCTCCCTGTGGTCGGTCATGGCGGCGCCGCTGCTCATCGGTTCCGACCTGCGCACCGCCTCCGCCGCGACCTTCGACATCCTCGGCAACAAGGAGGTCGTCGCGGTCGACCAGGACCCGCTGGGCAAGCAGGGCGAGGTCGTCTCCTCGGCGGACGGGCGCTGGGTCGTCGCCAAGGAGATGCGGGACGGCAGCCGTACGGTGGCGCTGTTCAACGAGTCGGGCACGGCGCGGCGCATCGCGACGACCGCGGCCGCCGTCGGGCTGCCCGACGCCTACGCCTACACACTGCGCGACCTGTGGCGGCACCGGAGCTCCAACACGGCGGGCACGATCGCGGCCACCGTCCCGGCGCACGGCACCGTCCTCGTCCGGGTCTCAGCGGACCCCGCATGGGCCACGAACCCGCCCGCCGTCGAACCGGCCCTGGAGGGGAGCCCGTTGGTCGAGGCGGGCACGACGGCCACGCTGACGTCCTCGGTGACCGACCTCGGGCGCACGTCCGCGACCCGGGTGGCGGTGACCCTGCGCGGCCCGGCCGGCTGGACGGTCGCCGCGACGGGACCGACGACCGCGGCCTCGCTCGCCACGGGGCGCTCCCTGCGCACGAAGTGGCGGGTCACCGTACCCACGGGGACGGCGGCCGGTTCGTACGACCTCACGCTGAAGGCGGTCTACCGCTCACCGGCCGGAGTCGCCACCGACGCCGAACTGCCGTTGCGCGCCTCCGTGGTGGTGGCTCCGCCGTCTGGCACGTCCGGACTCGGGGACCTGCCCTGGCTCTCGACGTCCAACGGCTGGGGGCCGGTCGAACGCGATACGAGCAACGGCGAGGACGGCTCGGGGGACGGAGGACCCCTCACCGTCGGCGGCGTGACCTACGCCCACGGGCTGGGCGTGCACGCCGCGAGCACGGTCGAGTACTACACCGGCACGGCCTGCGAGCGGGTCACCGCCGACGTCGGCCTCGACGACGAGAAGGGCACCAAGGGCACGGTCGCCTTCGAGATCTGGGCCGACGGGACGAAGGTGGCCTCCACCGGCGTGCTCACCAACGCGATGCCCGCACAGCCCCTCACCGCCGACGTGACCGGCGCCCAGGTGGTCCGGCTGGTCGTCACGGACGGCGGCGACGGCATCGACTCGGACCACGCGGACTGGGCCGACGCGAAGCTCAGTTGCTGAGACCCGTCGCCCTGCCGGGCCCAACTCCCGTATGAGAAGGGCGTCGTGGTCCCGGCGACGGGACCACGACGGTCAGACGCGGGCCGCGGCCGTGCTCGCCTTCCGGGTGAGCGCGGCCGAGGCGGCGCCGACCAGACCGGCGTCCGTGCCCATCAGGGCGGGCGCCACGGTCAGCCGCTGGACGAAGGAGAGCGTCGCGTAGTCGGCCAGCGCCTTGCGCAGCGGGGTGAAGAGCACGTCGCCGGCCTTGCCGACGCCGCCGCCGATCACCGCGATGTCGATCTCCACGAGGGTCGCGGTCGCCGCGATGCCCGCGGCGAGCGCCTGCGCGGCCCGCTCGAAGGAGGCCACGGCCACCGGGTCGCCCGCCCGGGCCGCCTCGGCCACCGCGGCGGCCGAGGTGTCACCGTCGGGGCCGGGCTGCCAGCCGCCCTCCATCGCGCGGCGGGCGATGTTGGGGCCGCTCGCGATGCGCTCGACGCAGCCGCGGGAGCCGCACGGGCAGAGATCGCCGTCCAGGTCGACGCTGATGTGCCCGATGTGACCCGCGTTGCCGGTGGGGCCGGGGTGCAGTTGGCCGTTCAGTACGAGGCCGCCGCCCACGCCGGTGGACACCACCATGCACAGCGCGTTGTCGTGACCGCGGGCAGCGCCCTGCCAGTGCTCCGCCGCGGTGATGGCGACGCCGTCGCCGATCAGCTCCACGGGCAGTCCTCCGGCGGCCTTGGCGGCCCGCTCGACCAGCGGGTAGCCGCGCCAGCCGGGCACGTTCACGGGGCTCACCGTGCCCGCCGAGGCGTCGACGGGGCCCGCGCTGCCGATACCGAGGGCACCGGCCCTGCTCCACAGCGGGGAGTCGGACAGCTCGCCGATCACGTCCTCGACGGCCCGCATCACGGTGTCGCCGTCCTCCTGCGCGGGCGTCGCGCGCTGCGCGCGCAGCAGGATCCGGCCGTGGCCGTCCACCAGCGCTCCGGCGATCTTGGTGCCGCCGATGTCGAGCGCGGCCACGAGGTCGGTGTGCATCAGAGTCAGATCTCCCATGGGGTGTCGTGACGGACCCGCCGCGCCGCGGGTCCGGGTGCCTTTCTCCGGCCGAAAAGCGAGCAGGATCAGGCCCCGTCGTTCGCCGAGCGGCAGGCGTCCGCGGACGACGGGAACCGTGCGCCCTGGGGAAGACGCAGGCCGGAGATTGCGGTGGACAGTGTCTCTCGCATCTGACAACGTTGTCCAGGCTCTATGCTCGACGCCACATCCTCATACAACCCCATGGACCTACGCATCCCCGTGGACGACAGGACAGGACAGCACATCGTGGCCGAGACCGCCCGCCGATCCGAGAACCGCTACGGCAATCGTCCGACCATGAAGGACGTGGCGGCGCGTGCGGGAGTCGGCCTGAAGACGGTCTCCCGCGTGGTGAACGCCGAGCCCGGCGTCACCCCCGACACCGAGCGCCGCGTCCAGGAGGCCATCGACGCCCTGGGGTTCCGGCGCAACGACAGTGCCCGGGTGCTCCGCAAGGGCAGCACCGCGAGCATCGGTCTCGTCCTGGAGGACCTCGCCGACCCCTTCTACGGACCGCTGAGCCGCGCGGTCGAGGAGGTGGCCCGGGCGCACGGCGCCCTGCTGATCAACGGTTCCAGCGCCGAGGACCCGGACCGCGAGCAGGAGCTGGTCCTCGCCCTGTGCGCGCGCCGCGTGGACGGCCTGGTCGTCATCCCGGCCGGCGACGACCACCGGTACCTGGAGCAGGAGATAAAGGCGGGCGTCGCCACGGTCTTCGTGGACCGCCCCGCCGGCAGGATCGACGCCGATGTCGTCCTGTCCGACAGCTTCGGCGGCGCACGGGACGGCGTCGCCCACCTCATCGCGCACGGACACCGCAGCATCGGCTTCATCGGCGACATGCCGCGCATCCACACGGCGGCCGAGCGTCTGCGGGGCTACCGGGCCGCCATGGAGGACGCCGGGATAGTCGTCGAGGACGGCTGGATGTCCCTGGGCGTCACCGATCCGCAGCGGGTGCGCGAGGCGGCCGAAGAGATGCTCTCGGGCCCCTCCCCCGTCACCGCGGTCTTCGCCGGCAACAACCGTGTCACCGTGACCGTCGTGCGCGTGATCGCCGAACGCGGCCGTCCCGTGGCCCTCGTCGGCTTCGACGACATCGAGCTGGCCGACCTCCTGGAGCCGGGCGTCACGGTCGTCGCCCAGGACGCCGCAGCCCTCGGCCGCACCGCGGCCGAACGCCTCTTCCGCCAGCTCGACGGCACACTGCTCGCCCCGGAGCGGATCGAACTCCCGACCCGCCTCATCACCCGCGGCTCGGGCGAACTGCGGCCCGTGCGCTGAGGACGACGGCGTGGAGCCGGGCACACCGAAGGCGCGGCGCCTCGGGGAGGCACCGCGCCACGGGTCCGGACAAGGCTCGCGTCGGGCGACCGCTCCCGCTCACCGGAGCCGACGGTCACTGCGTACCCGCGAACGAGTCCGTACAAAGTCAGGCGCTCAGCGCCCTCTGCCGCCCAGGGAAGCCGGAGCGTGTCGGCAGGAGCCACCCGGCCCCTGCCCGTCGTCCGCCTACTGCCCCGAGATCGTCAGATCCCCCCGCCGCGGCGATGCGAAGGCCTCCAGGTCGGCGCGGGTCTGGCCGGTCGCTCGGGCGACCTCCGCGATGTCGAGGGCGCCGCAGTCGAGGCCGCGCAGCAGATAGCCGCTGAGGGCCTTGGCGGTGGCGGGCTCGTCCATGACGTCGCCGCCCGCGTGGTTGGCGTAGCGGGCGAGGCGGCCGGCGGCCTGCTCGAAGCCCTCCCGGTAGAAGGCGAAGACGGCGGCGTAGCGGGTCGGGATGTGGCCGGGGTGCATGTCCCAGCCCTGGTAGTAGGCGCGGGCCAGGGCGCGCCGGGTGAGGCCGTAGTGCAGGCGCCAGGCGTCGTGCACCTTCTCGGTGGTGCCGACGGGCAGGACGTTGGTGGAGCCGTCGGAGACGCGGACGCCGGTGCCCGCGGCGGCGACCTGCATGATCGCCTTGGCGTGGTCGGCGGCCGGGTGGTCGCTCGCCTGGTGGGCGGCGGAGACGCCGAGGCAGGCGCTGTAGTCGAAGGTGCCGTAGTGCAGGCCGGTGGCGCGGCCCTCGGCGGCCTGGATCATCCGGGCGACGGTCGCGGTGCCGTCGGTGGCGAGGATGGACTGGCTGGTCTCGATCTGGATCTCGAAGCCGATCCGGCCGGGCTCCAGGCCGCGGGCCTTCTCGAACTGCTCCAGGAGCCGGACCATGGCGGTGACCTGCTCCGGGTACGTCACCTTGGGCAGGGTGAGGACGAGGCCCTCGGGCAGGCCTCCGGCCTCCATCAGGCCGGTCAGGAAGATGTCGAGGGTGCGGATGCCCCGGTCGCGTACCGGCGCCTCCATGCACTTCATGCGGATACCCATGTACGGAGCGGCGGTGCCGTTCTCGTAGGCGTCGGCGATCAGCCGGGCGGCGCGGGCCGCCTCGGCGTCCTCCTCGGCGTCCGGGCGCGGGCCGTAGCCGTCCTCGAAGTCGACCCGCAGGTCCTCGACGGGCTCGCGCTCCAGCTTGGCGCGGACGCGGTCGTACACGGGCCCGGCGAGGTCGTCGGAGAGGCCGAGGACCGCGGCGAAGGAGGCGGCGTCGGGGGCGTGTTCGTCGAGGGCCGCGAGGGCGCGGTCGCCCCAGGTGCGCAGGGTGTCGGCGGCGAAGGCGTCGCCGGGGACGTACACGGTGTGGACGGGCTGGCGGGTGCCGGGGTCCCCGGGGTAGCGGCGCTCCAGTTCGGCGTCGACGGGGGCGAGGGAGGCGCTGATCTCCTCGCTGACGGCTCCCGCGAGGCTCGTCGCCACCTTCTCCTGCTGGCCCTGACCCATTCCACACCCTCCTGTTTTCCGCACTACGGAATCAACAATCCGTAGAACGAAGTTATCCGGCGGGCTTCTCGCGGGTCAACACCCTCTTGGATCCTGGGACACGGCCGCGGCCCGCGCGCCCGGCCTCCCCAGGATGCACCGAGGCCCCCGGGACCGGCGCGCGGTCACGGGGGCCTCGTGGAGCACGGAGCGATCAGCCCTTGCGGGACTTGATCTCCTCGGTGAGCTGCGGGACGACCTCGAAGAGGTCGCCGACCACGCCGTAGTCGACGAGGTCGAAGATCGGCGCCTCGGCGTCCTTGTTGATCGCGACGATCGTCTTCGACGTCTGCATGCCCGCGCGGTGCTGGATCGCGCCCGAGATGCCGGAGGCGATGTAGAGCTGCGGCGAGACGGACTTGCCGGTCTGGCCCACCTGGTTGGTGTGCGGGTACCAGCCGGCGTCGACCGCGGCGCGCGAGGCGCCCACGGCGGCACCGAGCGAGTCGGCGAGGCCCTCGATGATCGAGAAGTTGTCCGCGCCGTTGACGCCACGGCCGCCGGAGACGACGATCGCGGCCTCGGTCAGCTCGGGACGGCCGGTCGACTCGCGCGGGGTGCGGGAGGTGACCTTGGTGCCGGTGGCCTTGTCGGAGAACGAGACCGCGAGGGCCTCGACGGTACCGGCGGCCGGGGCGGCCTCCACCGCGGCCGAGTTCGGCTTGACCGTGATGACCGGGACACCCTTGGAGATGCGGGACTTGGTGGTGTACGAGGCGGCGAACGCGGACTGCGTGGCCACCGGGCCCTCGGCACCGGCCTCCAGGTCGACGGCGTCGGTGATGATGCCGGAACCGATACGGACCGCGAGGCGGGCCGCGATCTCCTTGCCCTCGGCGGAGGACGGCACGAGAACGGCAGCCGGGGAGACGGCGTCGCAGGCGGCCTGGAGCGCGTCGACCTTCGGTACGACCAGGTAGTCGGCGTACTCGGCGGCGTCGTGCGTGAGGACCTTCACCGCGCCGTGCTCGGCGAGCGCGGCGGCGGTGTTCTCGGCACCGGAGCCGAGGGCGACGGCGACGGGCTCGCCGATGCGGCGGGCCAGCGTCAGCAGTTCCAGGGTGGGCTTGCGGACGGCACCGTCCACGTGGTCGACATAGACGAGAACTTCAGCCATGGGGATGCTCTCCTGCGGATTGCGAAGTCTGAGGGGCGGTAAGCGGGGTGGGCCTCGGCCGCTGTGCCGGTCCGGGGACGCGCCCCGGACCCACGGCGACTAGATGAACTTCTGGCCCGCGAGGAACTCGGCGAGCTGCTTGCCGCCCTCGCCCTCGTCCTTGACGATCGTGCCCGCGGTGCGCGCGGGACGAGCGGTGGCGGTGTCGACCTTGGTCCAGGCGCCTTCGAGACCGACCTCGCCCGCCTCGATCTCCAGGTCCTCGAGGTCCCAGGACTCGACCGGCTTCTTCTTCGCGGCCATGATGCCCTTGAAGGACGGGTAACGCGCCTCGCCCGACTGGTCGGTCACCGACACGACCGCGGGGAGGGAGGCCTCCAGCGACTCGGAGGCGGTGTCGCCGTCACGGCGGCCCTTGACCACGCCGTTCTCGACCGACACCTCGGACAGCAGCGTGACCTGCGGGACACCGAGACGCTCGGCCAGCAGCGCCGGCACGATACCCATGGTGCCGTCGGTGGACGCCATGCCGGAGATGACCAGGTCGTAGCCGGCCTTCTCGATGGCCTTGGCCAGCACCAGCGAGGTGCCGACGGCGTCGGTGCCGTGCAGGTCGTCGTCCTCCACGTGGATGGCCTTGTCGGCACCCATGGACAGCGCCTTGCGCAGGGCGTCCTTGGCATCCTCGGGGCCGACGGTCAGCACGGTGATCTCGGCGTCGTCCGCGTCATCGGCGATCTGCAGCGCCTGCTCGACGGCGTACTCGTCGAGTTCGGACAGCAGGCCGTCCACGTCGTCACGGTCGACGGTCAGGTCATCGGCGAAGTGCCGGTCGCCAGTGGCGTCGGGCACGTACTTCACAGTGACAACGATCCTCAAGCTCACGCCGGCTCTCCTACTGCATCGTCATTTCTGGGCTGCCTTCTTTCAGGCAGCATAGGCGCCTGAAGCGGGCGATCCCGGTCGGGGCGGCCCGCGCTCCGAACGAAATATTACTCGCCAGTACATCCATTGGGTGCCCACTAAGCAAGCGCTTTGAACTGTGACCTTCGCAACGCTGTGTAACCGGCGAGTAGAACCGGCGAGTAGCCCCGCTCCGCCTCAGTCGCGCAGGCCGTTGAAACGCCCCTGGTGATACAGGAGCGGGCCGCCCTCGCCCGAGGAGTCGCCGAGCGCGACCTCCGCCAGGACGATCCGGTGGTCCCCGGCAGGCACCCGCGCCACCACCCGGCACACCAGCCAGGCCAGGACTCCGTCGAGGAGGGGAACTTCCTCGGGGCCCTTACGCCAACGGGTGGGCGCGCCGAACCGGTCGGCCCCGCTCAGCGCGAAGGTGGCGGCGAGGTCCTGCTGGTGCTCGCCGAGTATGTGGACGCCGACGTGGTCGGACTCCGCCATCGCGGGCCAGCTGGAGGCACCGGTGCCGATGCCGAACGAGACGACCGGAGGTTCGGCCGAGACCGAGGTGAGCGAGGTGGCGGTGAAGCCGACGGGTCCCCGCGGGCCGGAGGCGGTGATCACGGCCACTCCGGCGGCGTGCCGGCGGAAGACGGAGCGCAGCAGGTCCGGGGAGGCGGGACGGGCGGTGCCGAGGCCGGGCGTGGCCGACATGGGGTTGTCCTTCTGCGAGGGCTGACGTGGAGGTCCCGGCGCCCGGACGGAGCGGGGTGCGGGAAAGGGTCCGTGGCTGCTCAACAGCCCGGACAGCGCGCACTCGCGGTGCGGGCCGGATCCACTGGGAGACGCTCGTGGAGAAGGAGTTCCGGGGGCATACGGTCAGGCTGACGATAGGTGGTGCGTGCAGTCAAGCGCGCACGGGTATCTGCGAGATGCCTCACCATGATCGCCACGTTCAGACGGCCTCTCCCAGTGCGGCGATGACGTCCGCCTTGCGCGGCTGCCCGGTCGCGCGACGGACGATCCTGCCTCCCGCGTCGAGGACGAGGACGGTGGGTGTCTTGAGGATGCCGAGATCGCGTACGAGGTCGAGGCGGTCCTCCGCGTCGATCTCCACGTGCGACACGCCGGGGACTATGTCGGCCACCTCGCCGAGGACCCGCCGGGTGGCGCGGCAGGGCGAGCAGAAGGCGCTGGAGAACTGCACGAGCGTGGCCCGTTCGCCGAGCCCCTCCCCCAAGTCCGCCGCGCCGAGCAGCTTTCCGTCGTCGCGCCCGCGCACTGTCACCCTCCCGCTCCGCCGCCGATGCAGCACTCCGTACACGCTCGCCAGGGCGAGCACCGCCAGGCACACCACAAGTCCGGTCATCACATGCACAAGCATTCATGAGACCGCATTGATTCCCGGTGCCGAGCAGTGCCCGGCATACGGAATCCTTGAATCATGGACATTGATGTGAGGGGACCGCGTTTCGGCGCGGTCGTGACGACGGTCGTCCTGGCGGCCACGCTGATCACCGGGAGCACCTGGCTGCTGGCCTGGCAGACACTGGCGTTCGCGCTGGGAGCCTCGGGCGGGGTGACGCGCTCTCCGTACGGCTGGCTCTTCCGCAGGGTGGTGCGGCCGCGCCTCGGGCCGCCGGCACAGTTCGAGGCGCCGGAGCCGCCGCAGTTCGCGCAGGCGGTCGGGCTCGTCTTCGCCGTGGTCGGACTGATCGGCTTCACCGCCGGCCCGCAGTGGCTGGGACTCGCGGCGACCGGGTGCGCCCTCGCGGCGGCGTTTCTCAATGCGGCGTTCGGGTACTGCCTGGGGTGCGAGATGTACCTGCTCGTGCGGCGCGTGATGGTACGCAAGGAGTAAAGGCGGGTTAAAACCCCGAGGTGGATCAAGTGGAGGACGTGACAAGGATCTCGCCGTTGTCCGGCACCAGGACTGGCCACCCGTCCGTTCTTCGGGCACGATCTGCGCAATGCCGTAAACCTACGGCTGCGTAACTTTCCCGCCGGGAGACCCCTTCCCAGGCAGAGAGAAGGGTCCACCCCGTCCATGGCAGAGCTTGTCTACCGTCCCGTCGTCGCCTTCGCCCAGACGCTGTTCAAGGCCTGGGACCTCAAGATCGACTGCCAGGGATCGGAGAACATTCCGCGCTCGGGCGGCGCCGTGCTGGTCAGCAATCACATCAGCTACCTGGACTTCATCTTCGACGGCCTGGCCGCCCTGCCGCAGAAGCGCCTGGTGCGCTTCATGGCGAAGGAGTCGGTGTTCCGGCACAGGATCTCCGGACCGCTGATGCGGGGCATGAAGCACATCCCCGTGGACCGCGAGAAGGGTGAGACGGCCTACCAGCACGCGCTGGAGTCGTTGCGTTCCGGTGAGATCATCGGCGTCTTCCCCGAGGCGACCATCTCGCAGTCCTTCACTCTGAAGAGCTTCAAGTCCGGTGCCGCGCGCATGGCGCAGGAGGCCGGCGTCCCGCTCATCCCCATGGCACTGTGGGGCACGCAGCGGCTGTGGACCAAGGGGCACCCGCGCAACTTCAAGCGCAGTCACACCCCGATCACCATCCGGGTCGGCGAGCCGGTGGAGGCCCCGCAGGACCAGTACGCGGGCGCCATCACCCGTCGGCTGCGCGAGCGGGTCCAGGAACTGCTCGAAGCGGCGCAGCGCGCCTACCCCGTCCGCCCCAAGGGTGCGGACGACACCTGGTGGATGCCCGCCCACCTCGGCGGCTCCGCGCCGACCCCCGAAGAGGTGCGCGCGGCCGAGGCCCGCTGAGCGGTTCTCCCGCCCGGCACGCCCGCCGCGCGCCGAGGCGTCACTCCGGGGCGTGGACGGTGATCCGCGCCCCGGGGCTGAACTTCGCCAGCAGCTCGGCGAGTTCGGCACCCGCGGCCTCGACGTCCGCGACGGGCATCGGAGCGAGGCTCTCCAGCAGGAAGACCGCCGAGGACGATCGCTCGGTGAGCCGGGTGCGCGGTCCCTGGCGCCAGTTCCAGCGGCGGCAGGTGACGCCGGCGTCGTCGCGCCACACCACTTCTCCCGCGTCAGGATGCTCGACGGTCTCCTCCCCGCCCGCGACGGTCACGAAGTCCTCGTCGCCGGTGGCGCGCACGAGGCGCATCGCGCCCCGGATGTGTTCGGTGTCCTCGCCGCCGACCGGGATCAGGTGGGCCACGCTGATCGCGTTGTAGACGTCCACGAGGACGTTGATACGCGGCAGGCCGGCGTCCGAGAGGGCGCGCTTGGCCAGCGCCTCCGCCGAGTTGCGGGTGCGTGAGGGCTTCGAGCCGAACGCCGTGTACGTCTCCCGCCAGGCCGCCATGTGCGGGTCCTCGTGCGGGGGCCGGCCCCCCAGACGCTCGGCCAGCCGCCGGGAGGCGTCGTCGAGAAGAGTCGAAGTGCCCTCCGTGCTCGGCCCGTTCACCAGTCCGTCCGCCTCCACGGCGACGTATGTGAAGCCGGGCGCGAGCGCGCGGACCTCGTCGGACACGGTGAGCGTGAGAGTCATCGTCTGCCTTGCCTCAGAGTGCGGTGGGGAGCGTCCGCCACAGGGACGGCCGGTCCGGTGCGGCCTTCAGGACGCCGAGCACGGCCGGGTGCGGTTCAGCGTACAACACCGGGTAGTCCATCTCATTGGACTCGGGATCGGGCGTGAAGGCCAGCCGTTCGCCGTCGAGGGAGAACCGGGCGTCCACCCCCGGCTTGTTGCCGCGGGGGTCCTGGCGGTGCCAGGCGCCGTGGAAACGTACGGCGACCAGGCCGTGCACCTCGCCGAGCAGCTGATAGCAGAAGGCCGTCGGGATGTCCTCGGCGCGCAGCAGGGCGGCGAGCGCGTGGGCCTTGGCGTAGCAGATGCCGGTGCGCCGCTCCAGGACGTCGGAGGCGCGCCAGGTGACCCGAGGATCGCCCGAGTCCTGGGAGTGCGGGATGGTGTCGCGCACGAACTCGAACGCCGAACGCGCATAGGCATACGAGTCGTCCGCCCCGTCGGCGAGCCGTGCCGCCGTCTCGCGGACGAGCGGATGATGATGGTCGACGGCCTCGTCAGCGGCCAGATAGGCGGAAAGGTCGCTCGTTTCCTGGATCAGCTCCATGACCGCAGAGCATAGGAAAGCGATCACCCGGGAGTCAATGCATTTCCAGGTGATCGCATACCTATGCAGCACGAAGGAGGGGGAGGACAGCGCGTCTAGCGCTGGGCCATCTCCTCCTTGAGCGCGGCGACGAAGCCGTCGACGTCGTCCTCGGTGGTGTCGAAGGCGCACATCCAGCGGACGTCGCCCGCGGCCTCGTCCCAGAAGTAGAAGCGGTAGCGCTTCTGGAGCCGCTCGGTCACGTCGTGCGGCAGCCGGGCGAAGACCGCGTTGGCCTGCACCGGGTGGAGGATCTCCACGCCGTGCACGGCGCGGACGCCCTCGGCGAGCCGCTGGGCCATCTCGTTGGCGTGCCGGGCGTTGCGCAGCCACAGGTCCTTGGCGAGCAGCGCCTCCAACTGCACGGAGACGAACCGCATCTTGGAGGCGAGCTGCATCGACAGCTTGCGCAGATGCTTCATGTGGCGGACGGCGTCCTGGTTGATGACGACGACCGCCTCGCCGAACAGCGCGCCGTTCTTGGTGCCGCCGAGCGAGAGGATGTCGACGCCGACCGCGTTGGTGAACGTCCGCATGGGGACGTCCAGGGAGGCGGCCGCGTTGGATATCCGGGACCCGTCCAGGTGCACCCGCATGCCGTGCGCGTGGGCGTGGTCGCAGATCGCCCGGATCTCCTCGGGCGTGTACAGCGTGCCCAGTTCGGTGCTCTGGGTGATCGAGACGACCTGCGGCATCGCGCGGTGCTCGTCGTCCCAGCCGTACGCCTGCCGGTCGATCAGATCGGGCGTGAGCTTGCCGTCGGGCGTGGGCACCGTGAGCAGCTTGAGGCCGCCCATGCGCTCCGGGGCGCCGCCCTCGTCCACGTTGATGTGCGCGCTCTCCGCGCAGATCACCGCACCCCAGCGGTCGGTGACCGCCTGGAGGGCGACCACGTTCGCCCCGGTGCCGTTGAAGACCGGGAAGCCCTCCGCGGTGGCACCGAAGTGGCTGCGGATGATCCCCTGGAGGTTCTCGGTGTAGTCGTCCTCGCCGTACGCCACCTGGTGCCCGCCGTTGGCCACGGCGAGCGCGGCGAGCACCTCGGGGTGGGCCCCCGCGTAGTTGTCACTGGCGAAACCGCGGACGGCCGGGTCGTGATGACGCCGGGCGTCGGTCTTCGGAGGGTTCACGGCTTCTCGGTCAGCCACAGACGGTTTCCGTTCACTTCGGCGGCGGGCCGGTTCCAGACGTCGACGATGGACTCGGCCAGGTCCTTGACGTCCGTGAAGCCCGCGAACTTCGCGTTCGGTCGCTCGGCGCGCATCGCGTCGTGGACCAACGCCTTCACCACCAGGATGGCAGCAGCGGACGTGGCGCCCTCGGCGCCTTCGGCGATTCCGGCCTTGCGGAAGTAGTCCGCCATGGCGAGCGTCCACGCCTCGGCGGCGGCCTTGGCCGCCGAGTAGGCGGCGTTCCCCGCGGTGGGGTTGCTCGCGCCGGCGGCGCTGATCAGGACGTACCGGCCGCGCTCGCTGGCCTGCAGCGCCTCGTGGAAGGCGAGGGTGGTGTGCTGCACGGTGCGGATGAGCAGCAGTTCCAGCAGGTCCCAGTCGTCGAGGACCGTCTTGGTGAAGGTCTCGCTGCCCCGCCAGCCGCCGACGAGGTGGACGAGGCCGTCCACCCGGCCGAAGTCCTTCTGGATGCGCGTGGCCCAGTCGCGGGTCGACTGGAGTTCCAGCAGATCCACCGTGTCCCCGACGACGGTGGAGCCGCCGTGGGCGTAGCTGGCCGCGTCGACGGCCTCGGCCAGCCGCTCCGCGTCGTTGTCCGCGCCGATGACGGTCGCGCCCGCCTCGGCGAGCCGGAGCAGTGCCGCCCGGCCGGCGGGTCCACCCGCTCCGGCCACCGCGATCACCGCACCGCTGAGAGCCCCGTTCCCCATGGTCTTCGCCTCCTGAGCAATGATCTCGGTACCGCGGTCGGTCACGCGGCGATCCGCTCGGAGTTCGCCGCCGTGATGCCCTTGGTGGAGGCGATCACGTTCTTCAGCTTCTTGGAGAGCGCCTCATAGAACATGCTCAGGGGAAACTCGTCCGGAAGCACGTCGTCCACCAGCTTGCGCGGCGGCTGGGAGAGGTCCAGGGCGTCGGGACCCTTGGCCCAGCGGGAGCCGGGGTGCGGTGCGAGGTAGGTGGAGACCAGCTCGTAGGCCTTGAACCAGTGGACGAGCTTCGGGCGGTCGATGCCGGCCCGGTAGAGGTCCTCGATCTCGCCGCACAGCTGGTTGGTGACCTGCGGAGCGCGCTGCCAGTCGATGTGCAGCTTGTTGTCCGTCCAGCGGACGACGTCGTGCTTGTGCAGGTAGGCGAAGAGCAGCTGGCCGCCGAGCCCGTCGTAGTTGCGGACGCGGTCGCCGGTGACCGGGAAGCGGAACATCCGGTCGAAGAGCACGGCGTACTGCACGTCACGGCCGTGCTGGTTGCCCTCGGCCTCCAGCTTCACGGCCTCCTTGAAGGCGGTGAGGTCGCAGCGCAGCTCCTCCAGGCCGTACATCCAGAACGGCTGGCGCTGCTTGATCATGAAGGGGTCGAAGGGCAGGTCGCCGTGGCTGTGGGTACGGTCGTGGACCATGTCCCACAGGACGAAGGCCTGCTCGCAGCGCTCCTGGTCGTCCACCATGGCGGCGATGTCCTCGGGCAGTTCCAGGCCCAGGATGTCCACGGCGGCGTCGGTGACGGCGCGGAAGCGGGCGGCCTCGCGGTCGCAGAAGATGCCGCCCCAGGAGAAGCGCTCGGGCGCCTCACGGACCGCGATGGTCTCCGGGAAGAGCACGGCCGAGTTCGTGTCGTACCCCGCGGTGAAGTCCTCGAAGGTGATGCCGCAGAACAGCGGGTTGTCGTAGCGCGTGCGCTCCAGCTCGGCCAGCCAGTCCGGCCACACCATGCGCAGGACGACCGCCTCGAAGTTGCGGTCCGGGTTGCCGTTCTGCGTGTACATGGGGAAGAGGACCAGGTGCTGGAGGCCGTCCTCGCGGGCCGCGGCGGGCTGGAAGGCCAGCAGCGAGTCCAGGAAGTCGGGCACGTGGAAACCGGCGTCGGCCCAGCGGCGCAGGTCCTTCATGAGGGCCTCGTGGTACGCCACGTCGTGCGGCAGCAGCGGGGAGAGGCGCTCGATCGCGTCTATCGCGCGGCGGACGGCCAGGTCGACGTCCGAGGCGTCGGGGGCGTCGTCCGCGTCGAAGTCGATGGAACCGTCCTTCGACTGCCAGGGCCGGATCTCCTCGACGGCATCCTTGAGCACGGGCCATGCCGGGTGCTCCACCACCCTGGCGACGGGAGGAATGCGATCCTCCACACCCACCTGCACAAGCATTTCCGTCATGTCCCACCCTCCACAGGAGAACCTCGCGTATGGACACCGTATGTATACGAGGTTCCTTCCCGCAAGAGGGAATCCGAGAGATTATCCTGCGCACCCCCGCCTTCACCGCTCTTTTTCCTGCCGTACGGAGTGAAGACGGCGACATGGGGTAGAAGTCGCCGACCAGTCGGCGGAGCCTGCGCGGGGGCACCCGGAGGAGGCCTGCGCCGACCCCGCCGTGGACGCGAACTGCCCGACGGCACACGGGAGTCGGCGAAACGGGATGCGGCTCCCGCGGGGTGTGCGGGGATGGCGGTGACGGCGAGAAGCCCGCCGGACCGGCGTGCGCTCCGGTGTGCGACCTTCGCCACCGGTCGCCCCCGGCGTCCCGGTGAGCCGTCCGCGGATGTGGGCAGGGTCTCCCCGTCCGACACCCTCATTGCCCGGCGCAGGAACGGGTACATCGCACAGTCAGGCCATTAGGCTGCGGCCTTGCCGCGTGGGCGTCCCCGTCGGAACCACGCGCGAGCCGAGCCGCCGTCGACGGAAGCGAGTCGCATCTTGAACTTCCTCACCATCGGTCACCGCGGAGTGATGGGTGTCGAACCCGAGAACACTCTCCGTTCCTTCACCGCCGCGCAGAACGCCGGCCTCGACCTGATCGAACTCGATCTGCACCTGAGCAAGGACGGCGCCCTCGTCGTCATGCACGACGCCGACGTGGACCGCACGACCGACGGCTCGGGGCCGATCGCCGAGAAGACCCTCGCGGAACTGCGCGCCCTGGACGCCGGGAGCGGCGAGCGCGTTCCCGTCTTCGAGGAGGTCCTGGACGCCGTCACCTCGCCGTTGCAGGCCGAGATCAAGGATGTCGCGGCGGCCCGTGCGCTGGCCGAGGTCATCCAGCGGCGCGATCTGGTCGGCCGGGTGGAGGTGTCGTCGTTCCACGACGAGGCGGTCGCCGAGATCTCCCGGCTGGTGCCGGGCGTCCGCACCGCGTTGATCGCCAGCCGCTACGGCGTCGACGTCGTGGACCGCGCCGTGGAGGTCGGCGCCGAGACGGTCTGCCTCAACATCCGCAGGCTGAGCCTGGAGGTCGTCGAGAAGGCCCGCAAGGCCGAGCTGCGGATCATCGGCTGGGTGGTCAACACCCAGGACCATCTGCGGCTGGTGCGCGCCCTGGGGCTGGACGGCGCGACCACCGACTACCCCGAGATCAAACGCACCGGCCGCTTCACCGCGTGAGGCACCGTCCTGCCAGCGGCCGGGCAGGCCACGGGGTCCCGCCGCCCGATCAGAACGACAGGCCCTGGGCGAGGGGCTTGACCAGCAGTTCGAAGCACAGGTCGTCACGCTGCGGAATGCCGAAGCGCTCGTCGCCGTACGGGAAGGGGCTGGTCCGTCCCGTACGGCGGTAGCCGCGCCGCTCGTACCAGGCGATGAGGTCCTCGCGCACGGAGATCACCGTCATGTGCATCTCGGTGACGCCCCAGGTCTCGCGGGCCTGGCGCTCCGCCTCCGCGATGATCACCTTGCCGAGTCCGCCGCCCTGGAGCGCCGGGCTGACCGCGAACATCCCGAAGTAGGCGTGGTCGCCGCGGTGCTCCAGCTGGCAGCAGGCGACGACCGTGCCGTCCCGCTCGACCGTCAGGAGCCGGCTGTCGGACGACCTGATGACGGCGAGTACACCCTCGGAGTCGATCCGCTGCCCCTCCAGGATGTCGGCCTCGGTGGTCCAGCCGGCCCGGCTGGCGTCCCCTCGGTACGCCGATTCGATCAGCGCGACCAGGAGATCAACATCGTTGTCCTCGGCGTCGCGGAAGGTCAGGCCGGTGGTGGCGGTGTCCATGGAGCGGTTATCCGTTCGGTGGTGCGGCTCGGGCACGCCCGAGCGTAACCCGCCCCTATGATCCCGCTGCATGGTGCATGTACTGAGCAGCCGTGTCCTTCTGCGCCCCACCGACCCCGAGCGCTCACGCGCCTTCTACGGCGGACGTCTCGGGCTGGCCGTCTACCGCGAGTTCGGTACGGGCCCCGAGCACGGGACCGTGTACTTCCTCGGCGGCGGTTTCCTCGAGATCGCCGGACGGTCCGAGACACCGCCCTCCCCCGCCCTGAAGCTGTGGCTCCAGGTGGCCGACGCGGCTGCGGCCCACGACGAGCTGGTGGCCGCCGGTGTCGAGGTGGTGCGGCCTCCGGTGCGGGAGCCGTGGGGGCTGATCGAGATGTGGATCGCGGATCCGGACGGAACGGAGATCGTGCTCGTCGAGACGCCGGCCGACCATCCGCTCAGGTACCGGCCCTGAGAACGGTGGGAGGGCGGCTGGGGCACGGTAGCCCTCAGGCCCGCGGCAGGCCCAGGCGGCCTTCGAGCTGACCGAGCAACTCCCCTAGGAGACCGGCCAGTTCACGCTGCCGGTCGGCCTCGATGCCGGACAGGACCCTGGTCTCGTAGGCGAGCTGGTCGGGGAGGACGCCGTCGACGAGGTCGCGCCCCGCGTCCGTCAGCCGGACGTGCGCGACCCGGCGGTCACGGGTGTCGCCGCGGCGCTCGACCAGGCCGCGCTCGGTCAGTGCCTTGAGCCGCTTGGTGACGGCGGCGCCCGAGGAGAACGTCTCGCGGGCGATGTCGCCGGGGGTCAGCTCGTGCCCGGTGCGGCGCAGTGTGCCGAGCACGTCGAACTCGGGGCGGGTGAGCCCCGCGCGGCGCAGCGGCGCGTCCTCGGCCTGCTGGAGGAGCGCGGCACAGCGGTTGACCCGCCCGATGACCTCCATGGGTCCCGTGTCGAGATCCGGCCGCACCGTCTCCCACTGGCGCACGACGGCGGCCACCGTGTCGACGGGTACCGCCGGCGGCCCCGCCACCGGGTCGCCGTCCGCCGCGCTCCGTCCGTCCGCTGTCGTCATGCCTGTGCGCCCTCCCGGCCGTGCAGTCCCTGGCGTCGTACCGTCGCGGCGAGCGTACGGTGTCCGGCCTGTTCGGCCCGCATCACGCGCTCCTCGGGCAGGGCGCGCTGCCACCACTCGCCGGCCGCCGCGTCGGCCGTCGTACGCAGGTCCACCACGGCGGCGGCCAGGCCGCGGCGCGCCGACTCCAGGGCCCCCGGACCGGGCCGGTCCCCGGTCAGCAGGGCGTCGGCGTGTTCCCGGGCGCGCTCCACGGCCGACAGCGCGCTGTCGATCCGGTCGCCGGCCCGGCGGTTGGTGACGGCTATCGCGGCGACGAGGCCGACCAGCGCGCCGACGAGGGTGTCCACGACCCGGTCGGTCATCAGCTGGGCGGGCTGCTGCGCACGGGCGAACTCGGTGATCAGCAGAGCCATGGGCGTCACGCAGACGCTGCCCAGCCAGTAGTTGCGGCCGATCAACGCCTCGGCGCCGAAGTTCAGCGCGAGACAGCTCAGGACCAGGGCCGCCTGGCCGACATGGGCGAGCGGGACCAGTGCGGCGAAGACGAGCACGCCGACGAGGTTGCCGACGACGCGCTGCACACCGCGGCTCCAGGTCAGGGTGACGTTGGCCTGGTAGAGGGACGCGGCGGTGACCAGCGCCCAGTAGGGGCGGCCGACGCCGAGGGCGAGCGAGACGTAGCCGGCGAGGGCGCAGCCGACGGCCGTGCGCACGGCGATGGGGGCGAGCGGGCCGAGACGCCCGAGCAGGGGAGGTTCTCCGAAGGCGAGGGCGGCCTCCACGCCGAGGAGTTCGTCGGCGGCCTCCCCGAGACCGTCCGGGCGCGGCACGGGACCGGTGCCGGACAGGTCGCGGGCCAGGCCGCGCAGCCGCTCGGAGTCGGTGTCCGTGGGCGCGGCGAGCGCGACCTCGGCGCGGACGACGAGCCGTTCGAGGGCACGGCGGGGTGCCGAGCGCGCTCCCGTCGACAGCAGCGACTGCCACGCCGCGTGCACGGCGGCAGCACCGGCGGCGCGGGCCCGGGCGTCGTCCGGGGCGTCGGCGTACACCGCCGCGGCGTTCAGCGCGTGCGCCGTGGCGCGCCGCTCCGGACCGTGCGGACGGACGAGACCCGGAGCCATGCCGACGATCCAGGCCCAGGCTCCCGCGGCCGCGCCCAGCGCGAGGTGACCCGGCACCTGGCCGAGGTTCTGCGGCACGAACAGGGACGCCGAGGAGATGAACGTGAGGACCACGTGCCCGGGCGGGCCGACGCGGGTCGCGTCGCACAGTGCCTTCTGAGCGGCGGCCAGCAGCGCGCCGACGGTCACCAGCACGACGGCGTTCGTGGTGAGCGAGGCCGTGACGAGCGCGACGCCCAGTCCGGCGAGCATGCCCAGCACGACCAGGACGAGGACCCGTGCCCGGGCCGCGTACGGACGGTTGTGGGCGTAGAGCGCGCACAGTGACCCGGCCATCGTGTACATCGCGAGATCCAGCCGCCCGAGCGCCAGCAGCGTGAGGTTCGGCGGGGCCACCGCGACGACGACGCTGAGGGCGGGCTTGAACCAGATGTCGGAGGGCCTGCCGAGGCGCAGGACACCGGCGAGCGGGAGGCGGGGGACGCGCGAGGGGGTCGGGCGGGATGCACTGCTCATGCCATAACCTTAACAGGTGTTTTACTTGTAAATCATTCTCCTGACCGTCACCCTCCCGTCGCCCAGTCATCGCCCGCCCATCACCCGACCGCGTCCAGCGCTCGGCTCCCACCGTTCCCCTCCAGCACCCCGGGCCGCAGCGGGGCCGACGGAGCAGGTCGGCGCACGCCTCGTGCGCTCCCCCTCGTACACCCTTGCGCTCGCTTGCGCCCCGGCCGGCCCGGGCATGCCCTGACCGACCAACCGTCGTCCGTCCGAGGCTGTGGCGCCGTGTCCGCCGCCGCGCCGCCCGGCATCGGTGTCCTTCGTCCGTCGCGTGTCGGCGTCGTCCAGCGGGGAGGCTCCACGGTGCACGAACCGGCTTCGCCCGGCTGGCTGCTCGTCGCCCTGTGCGCGGCCACCGGGGCCTACTGCCTGCTGCGGATGCGCAGCCCCGTCGAGGAACAGCGGCACACCGCGGGCGCCGAGGCGCTCATGGGGTTCGGCATGGCCGCGATGGCCGTCCCGGCCGCCGTGGTCGCCCCGCCGCGCTGGGCCTGGCTCGTCTACGTGACCGTGTTCGGCGCCGCCGCGCTGCGGGGCCTCCGGACCGCCAGGAGCAGCCCCCATCAGCTGCACCATCTGATGGGGGCGGTCGCCATGGTCTACATGGCGGCCGTGATGACCGTCGCGCCGGCCCACCACGCACACAGCCATGGCAGCGCCGGAGTCCCCCTCCTCACCGGAGCGCTTCTCCTCTACTTCACCGCGTACGTCGTCCGGTCGGGCGTCCGGCTCCTGCCCCTGGCCGCGTCCGGTGGCGGCCTCGGCGCGGGTGGACCCGGGGGCCCGTCCGGCGCCGAGGGGTGGGGCACGCGTCGCACCGTCGGCTGGGGGGACCGGCCCGAACTCTCCCAGGCCTGCCGTCTGTCGATGGGGATCGCGATGCTGGCGATGCTGGTCACGCTCTGAGGCCGGGAGCCCGGCGTCCGGACGGGGCCCTACGAAACCGTGGCGTACGTCACTTGCCGTCGCTGACCGTATCCAGCGGCGACGCCCCGCTCATAGGCTTCGGCCCATGATGGTCCCCGCGGCACTGTTGCTGCTCGGCGCCCTGGTCGCCGTGGTCGCTCCGCGACTGCTTGCCCGGGCGGACTGGCCGGACCGAGAACCGGTGGTCGCCCTGTGGGTCTGGCAGTGCGTGGTGGCGGCGGTCCTGCTGTGCTGCGTCCTGTCGATGACCCTCTCCGCGGCCGCCGCCTGGGCCGCCGTGCGCGGCCACGTCTTCGACGGCGCACCGGCCCCGGTCGTGGACGCCTACGCGTTGAGCACGGGCAGTCCCTGGGCCGCGACGACCGCCGTGGCCCTCGCGTGCGGTGGTGCCTGGACGGCGGCGATGCTGGCGCGGGAGATCTTCCGGGCCCGCAGCAGGCGTCGGCAGAGCCGTCGCGAACTCCTCGTGCGGGCACCGTTGTTGCCGGGTGAGGAGCCCGGTGAGGATCGTCTCGTCGTGCTGGAGGGGGAGCGCCCCGACGCCTGGTGGCTGCCCGGCGCCGCACCCCAACTCGTCATCACAACGGCCGCGTTGCGACGCCTGAAGGGGCGTCAGCTGGACGCCGTACTCGCCCACGAGCAGGGGCACGCGCGGGCCCGCCACGACTGGCTGCTGCACTGTTCGGGGGCGCTGGCCAACGGGTTCCCCCAGGTGCCCGTCTTCGCGGCGTTCCGCGACGAGATGCACCGGCTGGTGGAGCTCGCCGCGGACGATGTCGCCTCGCGCCGCTTCGGGCGTCTGACGATCGCGCTCGCCCTGGTCGAACTCAACGAGGACCGCGGGGTGTTCGGGCCGTGCCCGACTCCGGGAGCGCATGTCCCCCAGCGCGTGGACCGCCTCCTCACACCCCGGCACCGGCTCACGGCGACACGTCGGCTCCAGTTGACGGCGGCTGCCGCGTTGGTGCCGGTGATTCCGGTACTGGTGGCGTTCGTTCCGGGGTTGCGGGCACTGGGGTAGTCCGCTCCCGCCGGCGGCCGGTGCGTGAATTTCAGCCCCTTCGGCGCCTGGGGAGCGGGGTCCGGAGCGGAAGTCCGGGTCCGGACCGGACAGGGGCGGAGGGAGCGAAGCACGGCGTGGAGTTGCCCGGCCCAGGACGGTCGGCGACCCCGGCGGAGCGGTGGCTCCGTCCCGCCGGGGCGCGTCGAGACGGCGAGCGAGGGGCATCCGTCGGCGAGGATCGGCGTATGCGCCTCCCGCCCGGCCGACCGACCCGCACCGCGCTGATCACGGCGGCGGCACTGACCCCACCCACGGTGGCCCTTCTCCTCCTCGTCGCCCTCTCGTGGGCCCCCCTCATGACCCTGGACGAGAACATCGCCCGCACCACGCACAGGTGGGCGGTCGACGCACCGAGCGCCACGCACGTGTGCCGGATCCTGACGGACTGGGTGTGGGATCCCTGGACCATGCGGGCACTGTGCGCGGTGGCCGTGCTGTGGCTGGTCCGGTGCCACGCCGCATGGGGGCTCGCCCTCTGGCTGGTGGCCACCTGCGCGCTCGGCACGCTGCTGCAGCAGGGGCTCAAGTGGGCGGTCGGACGCGACCGGCCCGTCTGGACCGACCCGGTCGACTCCGCCCGCTACGCGCCTTCCCCTCCGGCCACGCCCTCACGGCCACCGTCGTCTGCGGCCTGCTGCTGTGGCTGCTCCACCGGTACGGCCCAGGACGCGCCGCGCGGCGTACGGCGCTTGCCGTGGCCGCCGTCAGCGTCGTGGGCGTCGGCCTGACCCGCGTGTGGCTCGGGGTGCACTGGCCTTCCGACGTGGTGGGCGGCTGGCTCATCGGGGCCCTCGTCGTGGCCCTCGCCGTGGGCGCCTACGGACGGTGGGGCGACCGGGGGCCCTCTTGACCGGCGGTGACGACTCCCCGAAGGATTCCCCCATGACCTTCAAGGGCGTGCTGTTCGACTTCTCCGGGACCCTCTTCCGTATCGAGTCCGCCGGCTCCTGGCTGCGCGCCGCCCTCGCCGGGACCGGACACGACCTCTCCGATGAGGAAATGGCGCGCACAGCAAGGGAGTTGGAGGCGTCGGGCGCGCTCCCCGGTGGCGCCAGGCCGACCCTGCCGGTGCCGGCGCACCTCGGCGCCGTGTGGGCCGCCCGGGACCGGAGTGCCGCCGAGCACAGGGCCGCGTTCACCGGTCTCTCCCGGCTGGTGTACCTGCCCGGACCCGACCTGCACGACGCGCTGTACGAGCGCCACATGGCGCCCGCCGCCTGGACCCCCTACCCGGACGCCGCCGAGGTGCTCGGCGCGCTGCGCGAGCGCGGTGTCGCGGTCGGCGTGGTCAGCAACATCGGCTGGGACCTGCGCCCCGTGTTCCGCGAGCACGGCCTCGACGCGCATGTGGGGGCCTACGCGCTGTCGTACGAGCACGGCGTCCAGAAGCCGGATCCCCGGCTCTTCGAGGTCGCCTGTGCCGCGCTCGGCGTCGCGCCCGAGGACACCCTGATGGTCGGCGACGACCGGCGGGCGGACGGCGGTGCGGCGGCCCTGGGCTGCGCGGTGCACTTCGTCGACCATCTGCCCGTCGCGGAACGCCCGGACGGGCTCCGAGCGGTGCTCGGTCCGGCGGACTGACGGGCCCCCGAGCGCCGCTCTCAGCCCAGATAGCCCTCGACCTGCGACGACGGCCTCGACTGCGCCTCGTCCGGGTTCTCGCCGAACTCGGACTTGGCACGCCGCTGTCGCAGCAGGTCCCAGCACTGGTCGAGCTCGCGCTCCAGCTCCGAGAGGCGCGCGTGCTCCGTGGAGCTGTCGATCTCGCCTGCCGCCACGGCGTCGCGCAGCCGTCGCTCGTCGTCCACCATCGCCGTGATCCTGGTCAGGATCTGCTCTTGATCCATGTCCGTACGCCTCCTCAGGGCTCCAGGCCACTCTATGGAGGACGCGCGGGCTCGGCGAGCGATAGAGGCGGCCCCGGGTGACCTACACGGGCCCCACGCGTCCGGCCCGGGGCGATCCGCCACCGGATGGATCACTCTCGGCCTTGATCGGCCAGCGATGGTCAAGCTTGGACCAACACGGGTCAAATGACCCTAAATGCGGGAGACGCGGCTAGGTTGGCGCCCGCCCCCACCGCACTCTCATGAGGTCTCCTTGAAGACAGCACTCTGGATCCTCCTCGCCGGGCTGCTCACGTACGTCACCGGCGCCGCCCTCCTCGACACCGCCCTCAGCCGGGACAGGGAATCCCTCGTCGGCAACGCACTGCTGAGCCTGTCCATGGGCTGGTACATGGCCGGCAGTTGGCGGCGCGTCCTCCGCGCCACGCGCGGCGCCCCGGAGGAGGAGGAAGCGACCCCGGCCCCGGCGCAGACCGCGCCCGCGATGCAGGAGGTCGGCTCATGAGAGCGCCGACAGCGCGGCGCGGATCGCTGCCGCGTCCGACCTGAGGCGATCCCCCGCGTCGCCCCAGGTCGGCGGCAGCCCGGAAGCGGCCCGCGGAGGGCCTCGGTCCGGACGCGTTGAGTATAGTTGGCTGGCAGCCAGTCAACGCAGGAGTTACAGCATGTCCCCGCGAAGCGCCTCGGTCAATGAAGAGTTGCGGCGGCGTTCCCGGGAGCGGCTGCTCCAGGCCGCCGTGGAGCTGGTCAGCGAGCGCGGCTACGACGCGACGACGCTCGGGGACATCGCCGACCGGGCCGGATCGGCCCGAGGACTGGTGTCGTACTACTTCCCCGGCAAGCGGCAGCTCCTCCAGTCGGCCGTGCACCGGCTGATGCACCGCACCCTGGAGGAGGCACTCGAACGCGAGCCGCGATCCGAGGACGGCCGGGAACGGATGGCACGGGCCATCGACGCGATCCTCGGCCTCACCCGCGACCAGCCGGTGCTCATGCG
This sequence comes from Streptomyces sp. NPDC005302, assembly GCF_040607345.1. Lineage (NCBI taxonomy): Bacteria > Bacillati > Actinomycetota > Actinomycetes > Kitasatosporales > Streptomycetaceae > Streptomyces > Streptomyces sp. NPDC005302. The sequence goes on along the minus strand of NZ_JBEXGN010000008.1, from coordinate 163,817 downwards.
CCAGCACATGGCCGGACTGCTCCAGGCCGAGGGGTTCGTCCAGTGCCCGGAGCAGCGCCGGCTCTCCGAACTGCTCGGGGAGACCGTCGCCGCGTACGGCTCGACGCAGGTCACGGCGGACTACCCGATGCTGCGGGCGCTGCTCATGGGCGCGGTCTACGCGGCGCTGGTGCCGGGCGTGCCGATGCAGGTTCCGGTGCTGCGGACGGAGTTGTTCAAACGGTACCGGCTGGAATGGGAGTTGGGGGTTCCGCCCGATGCCGGGGCATCGGGCGGAACCCCCGGGACGGATCTCTCACGCTTCTTCGAGACAGGTCCGGAGCCGGACGACGATCAGTCGAAGTAGTCCGGCTGCGTCTGGACGTTGAGCTCGCGCAGGTGGACCCGCTTGGCCGGGTCCGTCCGCCGGTCGCTGAGCTTCAGCACGTCGAAGCCCTTGGCGATGTCGTTCGAGTAGATGTACCCGTTGTAGTAGTACGCCGACCAGGAGCCGCCGACCTGCAGCGTGTCCGCGGACAGCGGACCTCGCTCGAAGTAGGCGATCTCCTTCGGCTCGGCGGAGTTCGTGAAGTCCCAGACGGAGACGCCTCCCTGGTACCACGCCTGGACCATGAGGTCCTTGCCCTTGACCGGGATCAGCGAGCCGTTGTGGGCCACGCAGTTCTCGGTGTCGGCCTGGTGGCGGGGAATCTTGTAGTAGCTCCGGAAGACGAGCTTGCGGTGGTCTCCCCTGCCGACGATGTCGTAGATGCCGTCGGCGCCGCGGTCGGGGCCGGTCGCCTCGTTGCAGGTGGCCGCTCCGCCGCCGCCCAGCTCGTCGGTGAACACGACCTTGTCGGCCCTCTGGTTGAAGGTCGCCGAGTGCCAGAACGCGAAGTTCACGTTGTCCTGGACCCGGTCGATGACCTCCGGGTGCTCGGGGTCCTCGATGGAGAACAGGATGCCGTCACCCATGCAGGCGCCCGCGGCCAGGTCCTTCGACGGCAGGACCGTGATGTCGTGGCAGCCGGTCGTCTTGGAGACACCCGGGTTGGTGGGCGAGCCCGGGTTGCCGCCGCCGTCGGGGCCCTCGCCCGGGAAGAGCACGGGGAAGTTCACCACGGCCGCCTTCTCGGGGGCGTTGCGCGGGACCTTGATGACCGAGATGCCGTCGTGGGGCGGCTGACAGTCGGGGAAGGTGGCGCTCGGCGAGTACGACGAGACGTAGACGTAGACGTTCTTGCGCTCGGGCACCAGCGAGTGGGTGTGCGAGCCGCAGGCGGTCTCGACAGCGGCGACGTACTTCGGGTTGGCCTTGTCGCTGATGTCGAAGATCTTCATGCCCTCCCACGACGACTTCTCGGTCGCGGGCTGCGTCGTGCTCGCACACGAGTTGTCGCTGCGTGAGGAGTCGGTCGACAGGAAGAGCAGGTCGCCCGAGACGGACACGTCGTTCTGCGAGCCGGGGCAGAGCACCTGCGCCACGGTCTTCGGCGCCTTCGGGTTGCTGATGTCGAAGACGCGGAACCCGTCGTAGTTGCCGGCGAAGGCGTACCTGCCCTGGAAGGCCAGGTCCGAGTTGAGGCCGGTGAAGGCATCCTTGGGGACGTTGGCGAGATGTTCGATGTTGGCGGAGTGGACGACCTCGTCGGTCCCGGGTATCTCTCCGCTCGCGATCGCCGCGCGCGCCTCGGCGGCCTCGCTGCCGGAAACCTGCTCCCGTGTGGTGGGGGTGTCCCCGGGGTCGGGGGTGGCGGACGCCGGGACTGCTGTGAACAACGCGGCCAGGAGTCCGGCCGCGGCTGCGGCGACTCCCAGTCTCCTGCGCCGCGTTCGGGGGTGGTTCAACAGGGTCACTGTGTTCTCCCTTGTAGCCGTTCGCAGTCGAACGGTTCACGGACCCCTGAAGTATCGTCCTCACCATGTACAGATCAACAGATGGCAACGTACTCGTAATGGACGTTTTTGATCAGTCACGTTCGGAAGCGTGTTAGGACGGTCATCAACACCCGTGAGATGTCCGCCGATTCGTGCGCCGCAGGAGGTCGCTGTGCTCGCTGGTCATGCGTCCCGTACGTCCCTGGTCGTGGCTTCGCTGGCTGTCGCCGCGCTCGCGCTGGCGGGCTGCGACTCCGGCTCCGACTCCAAGTCCGCGGCGAAGGACGGGCCTTCGGTGATCGCGCCCGGCAAACCGGGTGAGGCGGCGGAGACCCTGTCCGCGAAGGAGGCGGACGAACGGCGCTCCGACGACGACACCCCCAACGCGGCCGACCTCGCCTACGCGCGGATGATGATCGCCCACCACACCCAGGCCCTGCGGATGACCGAACTCGCCCCGGACCGCGCCAGGTCGGGCTCCGTCCGGCGGATCGCCGAGCGCATCGCCGCCGCGCAGGGTCCGGAGATCGCCACCATGAAGAGCTGGCTGAAGGCGCACGGCGGCGCCGGTGCGTCCGCGGGCCACGACCACACGGACATGCCCGGCATGGCGACGAAGGCGCAGCTGGAGGAGTTGCGCGCGGCCGACGGCACGGCGTTCGACCGGCTGTTCCTCCGCCTGATGATCACCCATCACGACGGCGCGATCACCATGGCCACGGACGTGAAGGCGCAGGGCAACAACATCCTGATCGAGGAGATGGCCGACGACGTGATCGCGCAGCAGACGAGCGAGATCAGCCGGATGCGCGCGATGTCCTGACGCCCACGGCCCTCCGGTCCGCCGGAATCAGCGGCGGACGTGACGCGCCGTCAGCAGTCCCGCGTCCCGCGCCCCGGCGATCAGCCGCAGGGACTTGCGGCGGCTGTGCCCGGTGGCGTCCATCACCGCGAGCACCGGGTCCACGCCCTCCTCCTGGGCGGCGCGGTACTCGTCGGCGATCAGCTGACGGCCCTCGGCGCCCCTCGGCCAGGCCGGCCGGGCCCTGCGCGCCTGACCCTCCTGCTCCGGGTCGCCGTCGGCCCCGAGCCTGCTTCCGCACGCCTCGAACAGCGGCTCCTCGATCCACTCGGCGACCGTGGCGAGGTCGTCGAGCGAGAGGGGCGGCTCGGCCCGTACGTCCTCGACCGACAGGCCCGCCTCCGCCAGCACGGCGAGCAGGTCGACGCGGGCGCCGTCGGCGAAGGCCAGCCGGACATGGAACCAGGAGGTGGCGGTCTCACCCTCCTTGACCTCCCAGGCGGGCCACACCGACACCGCGCCGTCCACGCGGCATCGGTCGGACAGATTAAGGAACGATGCTTCTAGCACATACGGAACGTAACCGCATCATCACATTCCATACGAACGGACACGCGCGCCTCCACCCCGCGCAGCACCCTGTCAGCGGAGCACCGGGGGTGCGATCCTGGAAGGACCAGCGCTCTCACGTCCGCGATCTTCCTGATCCCTCGGGTGAGGAGTTCCGCCGTGCTGCACGTCGCCGTCGTCGGCTCGGGACCCAGCGGGGTCTACAGCGCCCAGAGCCTTGTCCAGCGCAGCGGTCCGCCCGACGTCCGGGTCGACGTCCTGGACCGGCTGCCCTGCCCGTACGGGCTGGTGCGCTACGGGGTCGCGCCCGACCACGAGAAGATCAAGTCACTCCAGAACAACCTGCGCGCCGTCCTGGAGGACGAGCGGGTGCGGTTCCTCGGCGGTGTCCAGATCGGCCCGGGCGGAATCCCCGTCTCGCGGCTGCGGGAGCTGTACCACGCGGTGGTGTACTGCGTGGGCGCCGCCACGGACCGGCATCTCGGCGTGCCCGGCGAGGACCTCCCGGGCAGTTGGTCGGCCACCGAGTTCGTGTCCTGGTACAGCGCGCATCCCGACGCGGCGGTCGAGGGGTTCGTGCGGGACGCGCGCTCGGCCGTGGTCATCGGCGTCGGGAACGTCGCCGTGGACGTGACCCGGATCCTGGCGCGCGGCGCACCGGAACTCAGCCCGACCGACATCCCGGAGGCGGCGCTCGCCGCGCTGGCGGCCGGCAGGATCGCCGACATCAGCATGGTCGGGCGACGCGGACCCTCGCAGGCCCGGTTCACCACCAAGGAACTGCGCGAACTGGGCACCCTGCCCGGCGCCGAAGTGGTGGTGGACCCGGCGGAGTTGGCGCTCGACCCGGCCTACCTCGACCCCTCCGGCCTGCCCGCCGCGCAGCGGCGCAACGTGGAGGTGCTGCGGGGCTGGGCGACCGCGCAGCCGCTCGGCCGGCCTCGTCGCATCCGCCCGCGGTTCTTCCTGCGCCCCGTCGAACTCCTCGCGGACGGCGGGCGCGTGGGGGCGGTGCGCTTCGAGCGGACGGTGCCGGACGGAGCGGGCGGGGTCACCGGTACGGGCCTGTTCGAGGAGATCGAGGCGCAGTTGGTGCTGCGCTCGGTGGGCTACCGGGGGATGCCTCTCGACGGGCTGCCCTTCGACCCGCTCCTCGGTACGGTGCCGAACCTGGCCGGGAGGGTTCTGCGGGACGGCGCGGTCGTTCCCGGTGAGTACGTGGCGGGGTGGATCAAGCGCGGCCCGACCGGCGTCATCGGAACCAACCGGCCCTGCGCCAAGGAGACGGTGGCCTCGCTGCTGGAGGACGCTCCCGTTCTCGTACGGCGGAGGGTCGCCGAGGATCCCCTCGAAGCCCTGGTGGCCGAGGGCGGACGGCCGGTCGAGTGGGCCGGGTGGCAGGCGATCGAGCGGGCCGAGGCGGAACTCGGTGCGCGGCTCGGCCGGGGTGTGGTCAAACTGCCCGACTGGGACGCGCTGTGGGCGGCGGCCCGGGCCGCCGGTCCCTGACGGCCCGTCGGCCGCTCCACGGTTCCGCCACCGCGCGGAGGCCGTCGCGGCGGCGCTGCCGGACGGTCCGCGACCCATGACACACACCGGCAACAGACCGGAAATCAACAAACTGTTCAAGGCGCCTACGGTCTCGTGCTGTCCGGGCGTGCGCAGGCCGCGCGGACGTCCCCTCTCCCCGCAGCTTCTGGAGTGCCCATGGCAACCACCGCTCCCGCGCATCCCGTAGACGAGGTTCCACCCGTACGCCAACTGGCCGCCTTCGGGCTCCAGCACGTGCTCGCGATGTACGCGGGCGCGGTGGCCGTGCCGCTGATCGTTGGCGGCGCGATGAAGCTGTCGCCCGCCGATCTGGCGTATCTGATCACCGCGGACCTGCTGGTGTGCGGCATCGCGACGCTGATCCAGTGCGTGGGCTTCTGGCGCTTCGGTGTACGGCTGCCCATCATGCAGGGGTGCACCTTCGCCGCCGTCTCGCCGATGGTGCTCATCGGGACGACGGGCGGCGGACTTCCGGCGATCTACGGTTCGGTGATCGTGGCGGGCCTCGCGATCGTCCTGCTCGCCCCGGTCTTCGGACGGCTGTTGCGCTTCTTCCCGCCGCTCGTCACGGGCACGGTCATTCTGATCATCGGCGTCTCGCTGCTGCCGGTCGCGGGCAACTGGGCGGCGGGCGGCGCCGGCGCCGAGGACTTCGGGGAGCCGAAGAACCTGGCGCTCGCCGCGTTCGTGCTGGCCGTGGTCCTGGGCGTGCAGCGGTTCGCGCCCGCCTTCCTGAGCCGGATCGCCGTCCTCCTCGGCATCGGCGTGGGTCTCGCGGTGGCGGTGCCGTTCGGGTTCACGGACTTCGGCGGGGTCGGGGACGCCGACTGGGTGGGCGTCAGCACGCCGTTCCACTTCGGGGCGCCGTCGTTCCACGCCTCGGCGATCGTGTCGATGCTGGTGGTGGCCCTGGTGACGATGACCGAGACGACCGGTGACCTCATCGCGGTCGGCGAGATGACCGACCGGCCCATCGAGCCGCGCACGCTCGCGGACGGCCTGCGGGCCGACGGCCTGTCCACGGTCCTGGGCGGTGTCTTCAACACGTTCCCGTACACGGCGTTCGCGCAGAACGTGGGTCTGGTGGGCATGACCCGGGTGCGCAGCCGGTGGGTGGTCGCGGCGGCGGGCGGCATCCTCGTCGTGCTCGGCCTGCTGCCGAAGCTGGGTGCGGTCGTCGCCGCGATACCCGCGCCCGTGCTCGGCGGCGCCGGCCTGGTGATGTTCGGGACGGTCGCGGCGAGCGGACTCCGCACGCTCGCCGCGGTGGACTTCCAGGGCAACAACAACCTCACGGTGGTGGCCGTCTCGGTCGCGATCGGCATGCTGCCGGTCGGTGTGCCCGGGATCTACGCCCAGTTCCCGGACTGGTTCCAGACGGTCATGAACAGCGGGATCAGCGCGGGCTGTCTGACGGCGATCGCCCTCAACCTGCTCTTCAACCACCTTCCCGGCAGGGAGGGCCGGCCGGCGACCGGAGCGGAGCCGGAGGCGGCCTCAGCGCCCGCCTAGCCGGTCCGACTGGCGCGCCGCCGCCTCCAGGACGCGGCCCAGAAGGCCGGGGAACAGGGCCTCCAGGTCGTCCGCGCGCAGCCCGTTCATCTTCGCCGTGCCGCGGTAGACCTGCCGGATCACGCCACTCTCGCGGAGGACCCGGAAGTGGTGCGTCGTCGTGGACTTGGTGACAGGCAGCACGAAGTGCGAACAAGAGAGTTCGCCGCCGTCGGCGGCGAGCTCTCGCACGACCTGGAGGCGCATCGGATCGGAGAGCGCGTGCAGCACGGACTCCAGCCGGATCTCCTCGCGCGCGGGATGCGGCAGATCACGGCCGCTGGGGGCGGGGGCGGCGGTCGTCACGGCGGCTCCACATCGTCGGGGGACCTCTGTCCGGATCCGGGCCGGCTCGGCACCCGGAACCTCATAGTACGAGAACCATCGTAGTTTGACACTTGCCGTACTACGAGGCCTATCGTACGAGCCGTACCCCGGCCCCGCGACGAATGGAGTCCGCCGTGAGCGCGCTCTTCGAGCCCTACGTCCTGCGCGACGTCACCCTCCCCAACCGGGTCTGGATGCCGCCGATGTGCCAGTACTCGGCGGCCCCGGAAGGCCCCCTGGCCGGCGCCCCGAACGACTGGCACTTCGCCCACTACGCGGCACGCGCCACCGGAGGAACGGGACTGATCGTCGTCGAGGCGACCGCCGTCTCACCCGAGGGCCGGATCTCCCCGTACGACCTGGGCATCTGGAACGACACCCAGGTCGAGGCGTTCCGCCGGATCACGGGATTCCTCGCCGCCCAGGGCACGGTCCCCGCGATCCAGCTCGGGCACGGCGGCCGCAAGGCCTCGACCGACCGACCCTGGAAGGGGGGCGCACCGGTCGGCCCCGAAGCGCACGGCTGGCGGGCGCTCGCGCCGAGCGCCCTCCCCTTCGACGACGGACATCCGGTCCCGGACGAACTGACGGTCGCCGGGATCCGGGAGATCGTCGGGCAGTTCGCGGACGCGGCCCGGCGCGCTCTCGCCGCCGGATTCGAGATCGTCGAGATCCACGGCGCCCACGGCTACCTCGTCAACGAGTTCCTCTCCCCGCACTCCAACCACCGCACCGACGCCTACGGCGGCTCGTACGAGAACCGGACCCGGTTCGCGCTCGAGGTCGTGGACGCCGTACGGGAGGTCTGGCCGAAGGACAAGCCGATCTTCTTCCGCGTCTCCGCGACGGACTGGCTGGAGGACGCGGGCTGGAGCGCGGACGACACCGTTCGTCTCGCGGGCGCCCTGCACGAGCACGGGGTGGATCTGCTCGACGTCTCCACGGGCGGGAACGCGCCGGGCGTCCGCATCCCCGTCGGACCCGGTTACCAAGTGCCCTTCGCCGCCCGGGTGAAGAAGGAGACGCCGCTGGCCGTCGCGGCGGTCGGCCTCATCACCGGCGTCGAGCAGGCCGAGAAGATCGTCGCCAACGGCGAGGCCGACGCGGTACTGCTGGGCCGTGAGCTGCTGCGCAACCCGTCCTTCGCGCGGCTCGCGGCACGCGAACTCGGCGCGGAGGTCCACGTGCCGGAGCAGTACCACCGCTCCGTCTGACACCGCCCGACGCGAACTCCCCCTGACGAGTGGACTGTTGGCGTCGCGCCCGACACGCCGGAGTGTGACGGGTGCGACCCCGGGTACCCGGCACAGGACAATGGGAACGAGGCCACGCCGGGGCGACCCTACGTGCTGTAGGTTCCCCCGGGGAAAGCGTCGTTCGTCAGGGGGAGCCTGTGAGGGAACGTGACGCCGGACGCACGGGACGTGGTCCGGCGTCCGTGCTGGCACTGCTCGTGCCGAGTCTGGGGATCGCCGCGGTGGGCGTGTACCACCTGTGCGGATTCGATCTGCACGCCCTGCACGGGCGCCCGCACCTGGGCGACGCACTGACCATGGCCGGGGTGATCATGTCGCTCGTCGCGGCGGGTGCGGCGCTGGGCGACCTCCTGTGGTGGGCCACCACCCGCGGCCACCCCCTCCGGGAGAGCGGGGAGCCCTGCCCTGGCGGGCAGTTGAAGAACACGGGGCGCGGCTGACGACGGCCGGCGGAGCGATTCACACCACTCCCTTACCCCCGTGGACCCCTCCTGCCTGGCGACAACCCTCCTCTTCCCTACACCATGTAGTGTTCCGCCCTCTGCTCGCACCGGTTCGCCCGGCCGCTCCCCAAGGTGATGCTCCACGGTGTCCGTACAACAGTCAGCGCCCCTCAAGGAACAGCGGAACACCGGCGCGCGTCAGGGGGTGACGCCGCCCGGACGGACGGGCGCCGGGCTCCGGCGACGGGCCGCCGCCTCCACCGTCTGGTACCTGAGGCTGCTCGCGCTGCTCAACGTCGCCGCGGTGGTCTCGCTGCCGTTCGGCGAAGAGGTCCACGAACACAACGCCGGCCAGTACTTCACCCCGTACCTGGCCACCGCCGGTCTCGTGTCGGCGGCGCTCGCCCTCTTCCTCGCCCTCGTGATGCGGCGCCGCAAACGCGCCGCGTGGATCTTCAACATGCTGCTGGCCGGGCCACTCCTCGTGCTCTACGGGGTGGCACTGAGCCAGGACCGCTACCGGCAGCACTGGTTCAACTGGCTCTCGGTCCTGCTCACCGCTCTCTTCGTCGGGGCCCTGGTGCTGGGACGCCGGGAGTTCCACGCCGTCGGGGACCGCTCGAACCCCCGCCTCGCGCTGGCCGTCGGCGCCGGCGGGCTCCTCGTCAGCGCCGCGCTCGGCACCGCGCTCGTGAGCGCCACCAACCGTGTCTCGGGAACGCCGCTCGGCGACCGCATCGCGTACACCCTGCTGCGCGGCGTCAGCGTCGGCCCGCTCGCCGACCGCTTCGACACCGTCGCCGCCCCGCGCTGGGCGGACGTCCTGATCAACGTCCTCATGGCCGGCACCTTCCTGCTGGTGCTCTACGCCTGCTTCCGCTCCCCACGCGGGCTCGAACTCCTCGGCGAGCAGGACGAGACGCGACTGCGGGAGCTGCTCGCCCGGCACGGGGAACGGGACTCGCTCGGCTACTTCGCGCTGCGCCGAGACAAGGCGGTCATCTGGTCCCCGAGCGGGAAGGCCGCGATCGCGTACGGCGTCGTCGGCGGCGTGACCCTCGCCTCCGGTGATCCGATCGGCGACCCGGAGGCGTGGCCCGGCGCGATCGAGGCATGGCTGCGGGAGGCACGGCGGCACGCGTGGACTCCCGCGGTGATGGGCGCGAGCGAGGAGGCGGGAACCGTGTACGCCCGGCACGGCCTGGACGCGCTGGAACTCGGCGACGAGGCCATCGTGGACCGCGCCGACTTCACCCTGGAGGGGCGCGCGATGCGGGGCGTCCGGCAGGCGCACAACCGGGTCCGGCGGGCCGGCCACACGGTCCGGGTCCGGCGGCACGAGGACATCCCCGACGCCGAGATGGCCGCCCTGACCGACCTGGCGGACCACTGGCGCGACGGGGAGACCGAGCGCGGCTTCTCGATGGCGCTCGGCCGGCTGGGGGACGCGGCCGACGGGCGGTGCGTGATGCTGGAGTGCCGGGACGGGGACGGCGTGCCCCGGGCCGTCCTGAGCTTCGTGCCGTGGGGCGAACGGGGGCTGTCCCTCGACCTGATGCGCCGCGACCGGAACTCCGACAACGGGCTCATGGAGTTCATGGTGATCGAACTCCTCCAGCGCGCCGAGGAGATCGGCGTCGACCGGGTGTCCCTGAACTTCGCGATGTTCCGGTCCGTCTTCGAGCGCGGGACGCGGCTGGGAGCGGGACCCGTGCTGCGCCTGTGGTGCTCGGTGCTGACGTTCCTCTCGCGCTGGTGGCAGCTCGAATCCCTCTACCGGGCCAACGCCAAGTACCGGCCGGTCTGGGAACCCCGCTATCTGCTCTTCGAGAAGAGCGCCGATCTCCCCCGGATCGGCATCGCCGCCGCGCGTGCCGAGGGCTTCCTCGCTCCGCCCGCGCTCCCCCGATTCCCCGCGCGACGCCCGGAACGCCCCGGCCGAGCGTCGTAAAGCGGCCTTTATCGCGGGAGTTGGCCGGGTTGTCACGGTCGACGTGGCGGCGCCCGGGCGTCACTGTCAGTGCCGTGGTGCACACTCGCGATCATTGGCCGTACGCCTGGGGAGGATGCCGTGTTCAGGGGGATCGACGAGGTCGACTGGGCCTCGATGGAGCATGCCTACGGAAGCGCCGCGGACGTGCCGGAGCTGCTGCGGGGCCTGGCCTCGCGGGACCCCCATGAGCGGGAGGCGGCGCTCGACGGGATGTACGGGGCGGTGCACCACCAGGGCGACGTCTACGACTCGACGCTCGCGTGCGTCCCCTTCCTCTTCGGCCTCGTCCGGCACACCGGGCTGCCGGACCGCGGTGGCATCGTGGAGTTGCTCGCCAGCATCGGCGGCGGGGACATCGACGACGGGCCCGCGGAGACCGGCGCCGAGGGGTCCGGCGGTCCCGGCGGGGGCGACGAGGCAGAAGGCCCGGACACGCAGGACCGGGCCGACGACAACTACACCGTGGCGCGGGCCGCGATACGGGCGGGTGCCGCGGTCTTCCTGGACCTGATGACGGACGGGGACCCCGAGGTGCGCCGCGCCGTACCGACGGCGTCCGTACGGTTCTGCGAGGCACCCGACCGTGTACTGGCCCTGCTGAGGCGGCAGTTGGCGGACGAGCACGACGACGGTGTCCGCCTCGCCCTGGTCGAGGGCCTCGGGCTGTTCGCCCGGCTGCACCCCGGGCTCTCCGCCCCGGCCGTCGACCTGCTGGCATCGCTCTGCGCGCCGCCGCACGAGCCGGGACTGCGGCTCGCCGCCCTCGGGCAGTTGGCCCTCTGCGCCCCCGACCGGCTGCCGGCCGACCTCGTGAGCACGGTCGTGGGCCTGCTCCACACCAGGTCACGGCACTTCCGGCCATCCGGAGAGCCCACCCGGACGTCCACCGACACGCTCCTCGGCCGGCTGCGCCGTATGCGCCCGGCGGACGAGGAGGGCGCCGAACTGCTCCGGACGCTGCACACCGCGCTGGGCGCCCGCACCGGCGACCGGATCGCCCTGCTCAAGGGGCAGTTGAGCAGCACGGACACGGCCGACCGGTGCAACGCCGTCTGGATGTCGGCGGGACTGTTCCGCGAGTGGCGGGCCGCCTACGCGGAGCCGGTCGCCCTGATCGGCGAACAACTGGCCTCTGAGGAGGAGCAGTTGCGGCAGGCCGCCGTGTCCGTCCTGGAGTTCCTCTTCACCCTGGCGGAACCGGCGGCCGACCGCCTCGCCTCACTCGTCGCGTCGGACCCGGACTCCTGGCGGCGCGGCACGGCCACCCTGGGCGGCCCGCTCAGGGCGCTCGCCCGTACGGGAGACCCGCGCGCGGTGCCGGCCCTCGCCGAGATCCTGCGGCGACGGGTCGTTCCGAACGAGACCGGTTACACCGTCCGGCACCTCGGCCCGGCCGCGCTCCCCCTCGCGCCGCTGCTGCGGGAGCGGCTGGCCGACGTCCCCCTCGACGACACCGACACGTTCGGCCGGGCCGCTCCCCTGCTGTCCGCCCTGGGTGACCTGCGGCACGCCGCCGCCGTCCCGGAGGTGCTGCGGCTGCTGCACGGCGCCCCACGCGACCTGCGCATGGGGGACTCCCTCGTGCGGGCGCTGACGGAAGCGCTCGGCGCGTTCGGGCCGGCGGCACGGGAGGCGATACCCACGCTGCGGGAACTGCTGAGCGGCGACGACCCGGTGGCGGCGGCCGCCGCGCTCTGGTCCGTCGAGGGCGACGCGGAGGCCGTCCTGCCGCCTCTGCTGCGGGCGCTGGACCTGCCGGGAAGCTCCAGGCCGGCCGCGTCGGCGCTGGCCCGCATGGGCCCGGCCGCGAGGGCCGCGCTTGCCGGGCTCAGGAGCCTGACGGACTCGGCCGACCTCTGGGAGCGGACGGCGGCTGCCTGCGCCTTCTGGGACATCGCCGCCGATCCGGCGCCGGTCCTGCCGGTGTTCCGTGATGCCTGGCGCCAGAACGCGTACACCCGCGGCGCCGTCACCGCCTGCCTCGTCCGCATGGGTGACGCCGGCACCCCGGTCCACGACCTGGTCGCCATGGAACTGGCCTCGCCACGACGCCACCGAGCGCGCTCCGGCGGCTACGGCAGCCACGACGTCCTGGAGGACGAGACCTTGCTGCGGGACTGCCGCAGGGTGTTGGAGGGGGCGGCGTAGCCGGGGGCGGGAGCCCATGCGGGCGGGTCGCGGCTCGGGGAGGCGGTCCGGGTCAGCTCGTCGTGCGGCGCCAGAGCGGCCCGATCCTCTGCCACTCGGTGTCCCAGCGGTCCATGCGGCGCCGTTCCAGGCGGGCGCGGACGAGCCGGCCGGTGGCGAAGGGGATGCCCGCCGCGCTCACGCCGACCAACGCGCCGACCAGGGACGCCCGCACCCGGGCCTGGGCGGCGGTGGCGGGACGGCTGACGAGGCGGCCCTCGCGGTCGGTCCACACCGCCACGGGGGTGCCCGCCGCGCTGCCGGCGTGGACGCGTACCTGTCCGGAGCGGGGTGCGCCGTCCGTCGTGCTCCAGCGGGCCTTCGCCCACACGACGCGGGTGCCGGAACCGGCCGCGGGTGGCACGTCCTCGGTGAGCCGGGCGGTCGCGGAGTGCCAGTCCGCCCGCTGCCGGGTCAGACCGTCCTCGACGGCCTGGGTGGCCGCGAGACCGGTGACCACGCCGCCGAACACGGTGAGCACCCAGGCGGTCAGGAGGACCCAGCTGTCCAGGGCGTCGCTGCGCCGCCGCAGCGGGTTGCGTCGCCACCGCCACAGCCACCTCTTGGGACCACGGAATGCCGCCATCAAGGGCATCCTCCTCACCTCCGCGCCGACCCGCCACATCTCCCTCCCTTACGCGCCCGCTGCCCTCGGCGCTCACGCGTTCCCGCCCGCTCGTCGGCCCCGGGACCGTCGGGCCTCGCGAAGGGCCCTTTCCGTCGCGGCCCCGGTGGTCCTCCGCGGGACGCCGACGCGACCCGTCCGACCTGCGCCGACGAGCGCGCCGCCCGTCGCTGTCAGTGCCACCGTGCAGACTGGCCCGTGACGCAGACGACGAGGTCGCGGAGGTGACCGGAGATGGTCGACGTACTTCTCACCGTGGGCACGCGAAAGGGCCTCTTCATCGGGCGCCGGCACGCAGGTGTCTGGGCGTTCGACGAGAGTCCGTACTTCAACGCGCAGGCCGTCTACTCGGTCGCGATCGACACCCGGGGCGACCGGCCGCGGCTGCTGGCGGGCGGGGACAGCGCCCACTGGGGTCCCTCCGTGTTCCACTCGGACGATCTCGGTCTCAGCTGGACCGAACCGGCGCGTCCCGCCGTGCGGTTCCCCAAGGAGACCGGAGCCTCCCTGGAGCGGGTGTGGCAGCTGCACCCGGCGGCCGGCGAACCCGACGTGGTGTACGCGGGGACGGAGCCGGCCGCGCTCTACCGCTCGACGGACCGGGGAGAGTCCTTCGAGCTCGTCCGTCCGCTGTGGGAGCACCCGACCCGTTCCCGGTGGGTGCCGGGCGGCGGCGGTGAGGGCCTGCACACGATCCTGACCGACGAGCGCGATCCGAAGGCGCTGACGGTCGCCGTCTCGACGGCCGGCGTGTTCCGCACCGGTGACGGCGGCGCGAGCTGGGAGCCCGCCAACTCCGGTGTGTCCGCGGTCTTCCTGCCGGACCCGGACCCGGAGTTCGGGCAGTGCGTGCACAAGGTCGCGCGCGACGCGTCGGACCCGGACCGCCTCTAGCTCCAGAACCACTGGGGTGTGTACCGCAGTGACGACGCGGGCGGGCGGTGGACCGACATCGGCGCCGGCCTGCCGTCGACGTTCGGATTCGCCGCGGCAGCGCATCCGCACCGTGGCGACACGGCGTACGTCTTCCCGATCAACGCGGACGCGGACCGGGTCCCGGCCGGTCGCAGATGCCGCGTCTTCCGCACGGCGGACGCGGGGCGGAGCTGGGAGCCGCTCACGGCGGGGCTGCCCACGGAGGACCACTACGGCACGGTGCTGCGCGACGCGCTGTGCACGGACGACGCCGACCCGGCGGGCGTGTGTACTTCGGCAATCGCAACGGCGAGGTCTACGCGTCCGCGGACGACGGCGACTCCTGGGAGCAGCTCACGGCGCACCTGCCGGACGTCCTGTGTGTCCGCGCGGCGGTCGTGGCCTGACGTCGGGAGGTCGGCGGCTCCGGCCGGCCACAACGCCCCGCAGGGGAGGGCACCTTGTCCGGCGAGGGACCGATGTGCCGGTGGGAAACGGTCATCCGTGATCGTCCGACGACACCGGTTGATCTCCGTCGCGGGTACGGCAGTAGGGTGACGCCGTGGCACCACGACCGTTGCAAGAAATCGTCGAACCGGGCTGGGCGAAGGCCCTCGAACCCGTCGCCGGACGGATCGCCGAGATGGGCGACTTCCTGCGCGCGGAGATCGCCGCGGGGCGCACCTACCTACCGTCCGGAGCGAATGTCCTGCGGGCGTTCCAGCAGCCCTTCGACGAGGTGCGCGTGCTCATCGTCGGGCAGGACCCGTACCCGACACCGGGGCACGCGGTGGGCCTGTCGTTCTCGGTGGCGCCGGAGGTACGTCCGCTCCCGCCGAGCCTGATCAACATCTATCGCGAGCTGACCACCGACCTGGGGCTGCCCCAGCCGTCCGACGGCGACCTCACCCCGTGGACGCGGCAGGGTGTGCTGTTGCTCAACAGGGCGCTCACCACGGCCCCGCGCAGTCCGGCCGCCCACCGGGGCAAGGGTTGGGAAGAGGTCACCGAGCAGGCGATCCGGGCGCTGGCCGCCCGCGGGCGCCCGCTGGTGTCGGTCCTGTGGGGCCGCGACGCCCGCAACCTCCGCCCGCTGCTGGGTGATCTGCCGTCGGTGGAGTCCTCGCACCCCTCGCCCATGTCGGCCGACCGTGGCTTCTTCGGGTCCCGGCCCTTCAGCCGCGCCAACGACCTGCTGGTGAGACAGGGAGCCCAGCCGGTGGACTGGCGCCTGCCGTGACCTCCGGCGGTGCAAGCGCGTCGCGGCAGGGCGCTCCGGGCCCGTCCGTGGTGCTGGCCGTGGACTCGGGAGGTTCTGGGCTGCGCGCGGTCCTCGCGGCGCACGGGGCACCGTACGACGCCGAAGTCGCCGCAGGTCGAGGAGGGCTCACGCTCGCTCCGCCGATCGCGCTGAGCGACCCTCTGACCTCCGGGGAACCGGTGCGCACCGGGCCGCGGGGGATCTCGGCCGGCCATCTGCTGGAGCAACTGCTGCCGATGGCGCGCCGGTTGATGGACGAGGCCGGTGCCGTGCGGCTCGGCGCCGTGGCCGTCGGCGCGGCGGGCCTGGCGACGCTCGGTGACGAGCTGCGGGACGAGCTGCCCGCCGCACTGGAGCGTGAACTCGACGTACCACGGCTCGCGTTGGTGGCCGACGCGGTGACCGCGTACACCGGCGCGCTCGGTCCGCGGGCCGGCGCGGTGATCGCCGCGGGCACCGGCATGATCGCGATCGGGACCGACCTCACGTCGTGGCGCAGGGCAGACGGCTGGGGCCATCTGCTCGGCGACTGCGGCGGAGGCGCCTGGATCGGGCGGGCGGGCCTGGAAGCGGCTCTGCGGGCATTCGACGGACGGCCGGGCGGTTCGGCCGGGCTGCTGGCCGGGGCCGAGGAGATGTTCGGGCCGATGCCGGGGCTGCCGGGCCGTCTGTACCCGCGCTCCGACCGGCCCGCCGTGCTCGCCGCCTTCGCCCCGCAGGTCGCCGCACATGCCGGGAGCGACCCGGTGGCCGCGGGCATCCTGCGGTCCGCCGCACGGGACATGGCCGAGTCCGCGGCGGCCGCCTGTCCGGCCGACGGCGAGCCGCTGCTCGCGCTCACCGGAGGTCTGTTCAGGACGGGTGAGGCGCTTCTCGCGCCGCTGCGCGAGGAGTTGGCCGCGCGGGTGCCGCACGCGCGACTGGTGCCCGCCGCGGGCGACCCGCTCGACGGGGCGCTCCGGATCGCCGTCGACCTCGCGGACGGCAGGCTCGCACTCCCCCAGGACGACCGGATGTTGTACGTGGTGGCTGAAAAGCCCTATCCGGAAATCGATGCTCTGAATTCGCCGTAGGACCGACAAGGGGATGTGTACCGATCACTTCTGATCGGTACGTAACTCATCAGACAAAAGCGGACGGATACCGCTCACCTGCACCCTCCCCGAACAGGGGAACCCAGGAAACCAGTAACATGCGGCGCCATGAGCTCCCCCACTGGGCCCGCGTCCGGCCTGCCTGTACGAATGCCGCGACCCCGCCAGCCCGGACGGCACCGCCGTCCGGAGCCCCTGGCGGCTCCCGAGGGCGCGCCCGCGCTGCTCCTCGCGGTGCCGGGCACTCCCAGCGCCGCCACGCGCAGCCTCGCCGAGGAGGTCGTGAGCATCGCGCGCTCCGAGCTCCCCGGCCTCGACGCCCGTATCGGGTACCTGGACGGGGACGACGAGTTCCCCACGCTGCAGTCCGTGCTGGTCCACGCCTCCGAGGAGCGCTCCGCGCGCTTCGAGCAGGCCCGCGCCGCCGGTTCCGACGCCGCCGAGCCCGACGGCCCGGTGGCCATCGTCGTGCCCCTGCTCGCCGGTCCGGACAACGCCCTGCTGCGCCGCGTCCGCCAGGCGGTCATGGAGAGCCGCGTCGCGGCCGAACTGACCGACGTCCTCGGCCCGCACCCGCTGCTCGCCGAGGCGCTGCACGTGCGGCTCTCCGAGGCCGGCCTGGCCCGCGCCGACCGCGCCCGCCTGTTCACCGTGGCGACCGCCGCGGACGGCATCGTGCTCGCCGCGGTGGGCGGCGAGGAGGCCGTACAGGCAGCCGGTATCACCGGCATGCTGCTCGCGGCGCGGCTCGCGGTGCCCGTGATGGCGGCGGCACTCGACGAGGAGGGCTCGATCGCGGCCACCGCCGAGGAGCTGCGCAACTCGGGTTCTCAGCAGCTCGCGCTGGCCCCGTACCTGATCGGTCCGGAGCTCGACTCCGGGCTGCTGGAAGCGGCGGCCAAGGAAGCCGGCTGCCACGCCGCCGAGGCCCTCGGCCCGTACCCGGCGATCGGCAAGCTCGCGCTGGCCCAGTACACGTCGGCGCTGGGCATCGCGCCGCCGCAGACCCAGGGCGCGCCGGTCCGCTGACCCGGCGCCCCATCCGTAGGTCCCTCGTACGGCCTGACCGGCTCGTACGGCGAAGGGCCCGCTCCTGTGACAGGAGCGGGCCCTTCGCGCGTACGTGGGGTGCCACCGCGTCTAGGGGGCGGCGCCGTCGGTTCCCTGTACCCCAGGGGCCGGCACGGTGGCCGGACCGCGGGGCCCGACCGGTGACCATGACCGAGTCCGACGCGCGCGTCGGCGGAGAGCGGGCCGCGTCGGCGCGGCCCGGTCAGCCGAAGACCACGCAGGACGCGGCGGGCGCCTCGACCGAGCCGCCGCGGCGCGGCACGCCGGTGTCCGGGTCGACGACGAACCAGGTCACGTCGCCGGAGCGTTCGTTCGCGGCGTACAGGAAGCGGCCCGACGGGTCGACGGTCAGCGCGCGGGGCCAGACGCCGCCACAGGGCACCGTGGCGACCAGTCGGAGGCCCTCCCCCTCCGCGTCGGGCGTGAGGACGGAGACGACGTCCTGGCCGCGTGTGGCGGTCCACACGAAGCGGCCGTCGGGCGAGACGGCGATGCCCGAGGGGAACGCGTCACCGTCCGGGACGCCGGACAGCACCGGCGTCTCGCCGACCGGTCGCAGCGAGCCCTCGGCGGCGTCCCAGCGGCAGACGGTGACGGTCGGGGCGAGTTCGTTGAGGACGTAGGCGTGTTCGCCGCCGGGGTGGAAGGCGAGGTGGCGCGGCCCGGAACCGGGGCGGAGGGCGATCTCGCGGTGCACCCTGAGTTCGCCGCCGTCGAGGACGCACACACGGACGGAGTCCGTGCCGAGGTCGACGCTGACCGCCCAGCGGCCGGTGGGGTCGGGCTGCACCTGGTGAGCGTGCGGGCCCTGCTGGCGGGGCGTGTGCGGTCCTGAACCGGTGTGCCGGAGCACGCCGGAGGCGGACCCGGCGAGGCCGCCGTCCGGACGGACGGGCACGGCGGAGACGCTGCCGGAGCCGTAGTTGGCGGTCAGCACGTGTCCGTCGAAGACGCTGAGGTGTGTGGGCCCGCTGCCGCCGATCCGGGTCAGCGGGCCGGTCAGTTCCGGTTTGTCGGCGTGCACGCGGTACGCGGCGACGGCGCCCTCGGCCGTCTCGCTGACGGCGTACAGATGGTCCCCCGCGGGGGACACGGCGAGGTACGAGGGGTCGGGTACGCCGTCGACCGCGCTCAGGACGGTCAGCGCGCCGTTGTCCGGGTCCACGGCCGCGGTGAGGACACCGAGACCTCCCGCCGCCGTGAACGAGCCGATGTACGCCCTCTGTTGCCGCCTGCCGCCGCCTGTCACCGCTGTCCCCTCTCGGTCCCGCCTGCTCGGGGGCGACGGTAGCAGCAGGGGTCCTGCGGTCTAGACCAGGGCCGCTGTGCGGGCGCTACGGAACTCCCGGGGTCATGACCGTCCGCGTGCCGGGCCGGGCCCGCGCTCCCGCGATCGACGGGGCCCTTGGCTTCCGTGTGGACCGGCGGTGTCCGGGCACACCCGATCCGACCCCCTCCCGCCTCCCGCCTCCCGGCTTACAAGTCGCCCGCCCCCCGGGCCCGTTCGAGCGCCTCCGGGTGGTGCACGTAGGCCGGGTTCCGTTCGACGTTCTCGTACGTGCGGTGGAAGACCGGAGTCGCGCTGGCGGAGATCGGCGGCACGATCCACGACCAGTCGGCGCCCACCTGACGGCCCTTCCGTTCCTCGCGGCCGAGGTGGGTGAGGAATCGCCGAGACTCGGTGTGGTGATCGGTGACGGTGACGCCCGCGCGGTCGAAGGAGTGCAGGACGGAACGGTTCAGCTCGACCAGGGCGCGGTCCTTCCACAGGGAGCGGTCGGTGCGGGTGTCGAGGCCGAGGCGCTCGGCGACGACGGGCAGCAGGTCGTACCGGTCGGTGTCCGCGAGGTTGCGGGCGCCGATCTCGGTGCCCATGTACCAGCCGTTGAAGGGCGCCGCGGGATAGCAGATGCCGCCGATCTCCAGGCACATGTCGGAGAGGGCGGGCACCGCGTGCCAGCGCAGGCCGAGCGAGCGCCACCAGGTGTGCTCCGGGTGCGTGAGCTCGACTTCGAGGACCGCGTCCTCGGGGAGTTCGAACCAGCGCGGCCGGGTGCCGGTGTCCTGGACCAGCAACGGCAGGACGTCGAAGGGGGTGCCGGGGCCGCCGGGCCAGCCGAGCCGGCGGGCGGCGTCGGTGAGGCCGATGTTGCGCGGGTCGCCGGTCACGCCTCCGTCGGGGCGCGGATACCCGGCGTACCGGACGAGCTGCTCGTTCCAGATCCTGGGGGCGGGCCGGTCGGGCGCGTCGGGCGCGAAGACGGTGATGAGCGCCCGGATACGTCCTCCCCGGGTGGCTTCGCGCAGGTGCTCCGCGCACTCCTCGGCGACCCCTTGGGCGTCCCGCACGTCTCTGCGGTCGCGGACGGTCAGCGAGTTCCAGTACAGCCGGCCGATGCAGCGGTTGGCGTTGCGCCAGGCGACCCGCGCGCCGAACACCAGCTCGCTCGTGGTGTGCCGATAGGTCCCCGTGTCCGCGATCTCCGCGCGGACGGCGGCGAGACGGCCCGCCGGATCACCGAGGCGTTCCTCGGTGTGGTGCTGGACGACGAACTCACCGGCGGCGCGGATCAGCTCATGCAGGCCCGGCTCCCGCGGCTGCCGGACGGGGTCGGGCGTGGATCCGGGAGACGGTGCCCGAGCGGTGCGGCCGGTACCGGTGCGCGCGCCCGGGACGGTCCGGCCGCCCTCGGCGACGGGACAGGCGCGGGTCCCGCTCGCGGGGCCACCGGGGACCAGGCGCCCGCCGAGCCCCGGGAGCGGTGGAGGCGACATCTCGCCCGGACCGGTCAGCAGCCGGGCCATGGCGTCGAGCCGCGCGTGCAGGGGGCGGGCACCGGTGGCCGCGCCGGGGCGGCGGGCGTCGAGCGGGACGACGGACATGGAGGCGGTCCCCGCGCGTGCCGCGTCCTCGGCAGCGCCGGGCTCGTCGCCGTACCCGAGTCGTTCCAGCCAGCCCCCCGGCTCCTCGCCGCCGTAGGCCGGGGGCGGGCCGTCCGCGATCCCCGCGGCTCCGGCCGCACCGCTGGTGCCCGTGCCCCTCGGGCCCTCCGTGCCGCTGGTGCCCGTGCCCCACGGGCCGTCCGTGCCGCGCTCTTCGTGTCTGGTCCCGCGCGGGAAGTCGCGCATGGTGCCGCCCCCAAGAGATACGCCCGCGGGCCGCTCCGGCACGGGCCGCGGTGTCCGTGCGTCCGATGGCCGCGGAGTTACCCGGCGGGTGTGCTGATCCACCCTGTACGTGGCCGGTAAATCTGCACCATTCCGGGCATCGGTGTCCACCGAAACGGGACAGAACGCGGGCAGATGCCCGGCGAGGAGGTGTCAGGCGCCGATGAGCCGGGACCCGCGCAACGGCGTCGCCAGGTCGACGAGCGCCCGCTCCAGGCCGTGGAGATGGGCGAGCGCCTGCTCGGCCCCGGGATGGTGCCCGGGAGCCACGTGGTGGGCGTCCAGAGCGCCTCCCGGCACCGCCCCGACCAGGGACTCCATCGCGGTCTCGACCCGTCGGCAGGCCGCCGTGAGGCGGGCGTCGTGGGACGCGTCCGGATCGGCGGCGACGGCGGCAAGACCGCGCACCTCGCGGGCGCAGTCGTCGAGCAGGGCGAGGACCGCACGGGCCCGTGCCCTGCGTTCCCGCATCGGGTTGAGCGGATGAACCAGGGGCGCGAGAGACATCCGTACGCGCCCCAGGAGTGCTTCGAGCTCCCCCGCACGCGGCGCGGGGTCGGCCCCCGCGTCGCCCGCCAGGCGCCCGGCCGCCGCGGCGGTGCACCCGTGCACGGCGTGCAGGGCCCGCTCGATCCACCGGTCGGTCACGGCATGGGTCGTGACCGGCAGGACGAACGCCACGGCGAGGGCCGCGCCCAGCGCGCCGACGGCCGTCTCGGTGAACCGGAGCCCGAGCAGTCCCGGGTGCAGCACACCGAGCAGGCCGTACAGCAGGCCGGCCATGACGGTGACGAAGAACATCATCCAGCTGTACGAGAGCGGCGCCGTGTAGAAGATCCCGAAGACGCACACCGCCACGAGCACGGCGGTGGGCGCCGGCGCGCCGTGCAGCGGGACGGCGACCAGCAGCCCCGCCGCGATCCCGGCGACCGTGCCGACGACCCGTCGGAAGCCGCGGACCAGCGTCTCGCCGCGCGAGGCCGTGTTCACGAAGATCCACCAGGCGGTGCCGACGGCCCAGTACCAGCGGTCGTGGGAGAGCAGCTGGCCCGCCACGAGTGCGAAGGCGCAGGCCGCGGTCGCCTGGAAGGCCTGACGGGTGGCGGGGCGGGCGAGGCCGCGGCCCTCCAGCGGTACCGGCGCCGCGGGCAGGGCCGTGCGCCGCTCCACGCACCAGGCGCCGAAGCGCACCGCCGCGGACGCCGCGAGCGACAGCGCGACGGCGGCGTACAGCTGCGGGAGCTGGCCGGGCACGGCGTGCAGGAACTGCGTGGCGAAGAACATCATGAACGCGAAGATGCCGAGCGCGTGTCCGCGCGGTCCCCAGCGGCGGGAGTGGACCCCGGCGAAGACGACGGCGAGCCAGGCCGCGTCGCGCAGCGTCGGCACCCCGTGCAGAGCGGTGGCGAGCGCGAGGACCGGCAGGCCGACGACCGGGAGCAGAGCGGTCGTGCCCGCCTGCCCGCGGACCGTCGGGTCACCGACCGTGAACAGCGCGAGGAGCGCCGCGAGTCCCCCGGTGATGGACGCGGGCTGCGAGAGCCCGGCCAGTTCGCACAGGGTCACCGCCAGGCCGATCCCGAGGACCGCCCGGAGCGAGACGCGCAGCCGGAACAGTCCCGGATCCGGAGCCATGAACATCTTCTTCACCGTCGGCTGCCCGCCCCCACTTCGCTCTGCTGCACCGGTTCGCATGCGCGTCGGCGCATACGAAAGGCGCCGCGGGTCCGGTACGGCGACCTTGCCGTCCGGCGCTGCGCGGCGCCATGAATACCGACAAGGTAAGCAGGAGCGTGCGAGTGGCTCAACCGGCTCGCCTCGGGCTGGGCCATTGGTACAGTCATGGCTGATCATTGTCGGCCACAGGGAGGCCAACGGACCATGCCCGTGGACGAGCTGGACACCCGCATCCTGCGCCTGCTGCTGGAGCAGCCGCGTACCAGCGTGCGCGAGTACGCGCGCGTCCTCGGCGTCGCCCGCGGCACGCTCCAGGCCCGCCTGGACCGGCTGGAGCGGGACGGGGTGATCACCGGGACCGCGCCGGCACTCTCCCCGGCCGCCCTCGGCCACCCGGTCCTCGCCTTCGTGCACATCGAGGTCACGCAGGGCCATCTCGACGACGTGGGCGGCGCTCTCGCCGCCGTGCCGGAGATCATCGAGGCGTTCTCCATCACCGGTGGCGGCGATCTGATCACCCGTGTCGCCGCCCGTGACAACGCCCACCTGGAGGACGTGATCCAGGCGCTGATCAGTCTGCCCGGCGTGGTCCGCACCCGGACCGAGGTGGCGCTGCGCGAGCGCGTCCCGCACCGGCTGCTGCCGCTGGTGGAGTCGATCGGACGGGCGGCCAGGGGCTGAGGCGGCGGGGCTGCCACGACGGCCTGCGGGCATTGCGCATGGGCATGGGCATGGGCATGGGCATGGGCATGGGCATGGGCATGGGCATGGGCATGGGCATCCTGGACCGTATGGGCACTCTCGGCAGGATCTCGGTCATCTTCGATCTCGACGGAACGCTCGTGGACAGCGAACCGAACTACTTCGAAGCCGGGCGGCAGACCCTCGCCGGGCAGGGCGTCACGGACTTCACCTGGGCCGACCACGAGCGGTACGTCGGCATCAGCACCCGGGAGACACTGGCGCTCTGGAAGGACCGTTACGGCCTGACGGCACCGCTCGACGACCTGCTCACCGAGAAGAACCGCCGCTATCTGGAGCTGGCCCGCGCCTCCACGCACGTCTACCCGGAGATGCGCGGGTTCGTCGAACTGCTCGGCGCCGAGGGCGTCCCGATGGCCGTGGCCTCGGGTTCCTCGCCCGAGGCGATCGAGGCGATCCTCACCGGGACGGGTCTGGCGTCCCGTGTGACGACCGTCGTCTCGGCCGACGAGGTCGCGCACGGCAAACCCGCGCCCGACGTCTTCCTGGAGGCGGCGCGCCGCCTCGGTGCCGATCCGTCGGGCTGCGTGGTCCTGGAGGACGCCGCCCCGGGGGCCACCGCGGCCCGCGCGGCCGGCATGCGCTGCGTCGCCGTTCCCTACGTCGCCGAGCAGGCCGACGACCCCGCGTTCGCCAAGGCCGACCTCCTCTTCCGTGGCGGTCAGGGCGAGTTCACGGCCCGCGCGGCGTACGACTGGCTCGCGGGCGAGGCCGTGCGGCCCTGAGCGCCGGTCGCGCCGGGCCCACCGCGGGGCTCTCAGCGCCGCCCCCGTCGTCACCCCGCACGGTCGCCACCGCGCTGTCGGTGCCCCGCACAGTCGGTGCCCGCACGGTCAGCGGCGGACGAGCACGGCGTGCGTGGCGCTGGGCGAACTGACGAGTTCGGCGACCCGGTAACCGTCGATCCCGTCGCCGAGGTCGTCGAGCAGACGCTCGCCACGGCCCAGCAGCCGCGGGACGACGGCGAAATGCATCTCGTCGATCAGACCGGCGCGCAGATACTGCCGGACGGTGGCCGGGCCGCCGCCGATCCGGACGTCCTTGCCCTCCGCCGCCTCCACGGCGCGGGCGAGCACCGTCTCGACCGGCTCGTCGGTGAAGTGGAACGTCGTCCCGCCCTCCATCGTGACGGAGGGCCGCAGGTGGTGCGTGTGCACGAACACGTCGTTGTGGTACGGAGGGTTGGGGCCCCACCAGCCCGTCCAGGACTCGTCCTCCCAGGGCCCGCGCTGGGGCCCGAACATGTTGCGGCCCATGATGGTCGCGCCGATGTTCTCCTCCCCGCGTGCCACGTACTCGACGTCGATGCCGCCCTTGCCGTCGGCCAGGTCGCGCATCGCGGCGAACATCCATTCGTGCATCCCGTCGAAGCCCTCGCCGAGAGGGTGTTCCAGCCGCTGGTGGGGGCCGGCGGCATAGCCGTCCAGCGAGACCGTGATGTCGTGGACGCGCAGCTTCGCCATGACGTACTCCCAGGGTTCGTTCGTCTTCCGCTCTCATCCTGGCGTCGAACAGGACCCGTCCGGATCGACAGCCGGGCCCGGATTTCTCGAATGCGGCCGTGCCCTGCCCCGCGCACTCACGGTGATCACCGGACCGGGCACCTGACGGCGCACGGCACGGTTCCCCCGTCAGCGCGCCGCCGAGGGGGGCGGCAGGCGCAGCCCCGCGAGGTCCGGCGGGATGGGGGTGTCGGGGCGGAAGAACGGAGCGGCTTCCCCGTCGGCCGCGGTGGCCGGCGCGTCGGTCAGCCGGAACCGCTCCCGCAGCCGCCCGTAGAAGTCGGTCGGGCGCAGCCGGATCAGGCGGACCCGCTGCGGGGCCCTGAAGACCCCGATCCAGTCGCCCGGATCGACGACGCCGCGCAGCTGGCCGTCGATGCTGACGGCGGCCTGGCCCGAGTGGGGCAGCACCCGCAGGGCGACGGGCTCGTCCGGCGCGGCCACCACGCTGCGGTTGAAGGTCATGTGGGGGGCGATCGGCGTGAAGACCACCGCGTCCATGTGCGGGGAGAGCACGGGACCGCCGGCGGCGAAGCTGTACGCCGTCGAGCCCGTGGGCGTGGCGACGGCGAAGGCGTCCGCGGAGTAGGAGGCCAGCCGCCGTCCGGCGATGTAGACGCCGACGCTGACCTGCCGGTCCCGGGCCAGCTTCTCCAGGACGACGTCGTTCAGGGCCATGACGTCCAGGGCGACGCCCCAGCCGTCCCCCTCGGTCGTCTCCAGCCGGATCCGGGGCGGCGGCAGCGCCGGACCACGACCGTAGTGGAGCAGTGCGTCCATGCCCTCCGGGATCTCCAGGGCCCGCGAGGCGCGCATGGTCAGGGTCATGCGCTCCTCGACCACCGCGTGACCGTCGTGGACGGAGTCGAGTGCCTCGGTGACGTCGGCCGCGGGCACCTCGGTGAGGAATCCGACCTTGCCGAGGTCGACGCCCAACACGCTGGCATCGCTCTTGAGGGCGATCCGGGCGCCGCGGAGGAAGGTGCCGTCACCGCCCAGCGTGACGACGAGGTCCGGGTTTCCGGCCGCTTCCGCCTCCGCACGGCCGCCGCGACGCTGGTGGTCCTTGGCCCACACGTCGATCTCGGTGCACCGGATACCGCGCGCCTCGCACCACTCGTGCACCGCGCGGGCGGCGTCGCCGGCCACCGTCCGTCCCTGGTGGACGACCAGTCCGACGCGGTGTACGGCCACAACAACCTCCGGCTCCGGGACTGAACACGATCCTTCCACGAATTACGCATTCCGGTACGGGGAGGCGGTGCTCGGCGGATTCGGGAACCCGGGACGGAATGCGGCGCCCGAAGGCGGGCCGGCACCCCGGGTGACCGCGCGCGGAGGCCTCAACTTCGTTGACCGGCAGTCAACTTCAGCCACTCTGGCATCCGACCGAACATTGAACGACTATCGTTCCGAATTGACGTCTCCTGAGCGACTCATTCGGCTCGGAGATCTCGTCACGGCCACTTTCGGTCGGATAGCGCAATCACTCGATCGACCCCTTGGAAGGTACTTTCGTGATCAACAGCAATCACGGGACTGATTACGAGAGCATGCGGCTCGATCGCACCGGTCAGGCGGACGCGTTCGACTCCATCGGCGACCGTTACGACGAGGCCTTCCCGCACAAGGAGGGCCAGGTCGCGGCCGGCACCTGGCTGGTCGAATCGCTCGCCGCCGGGTCGCGGGTGCTGGATCTGGGGTGCGGCACGGGGGTGCCGACCGCGCGCCAGCTGTCGGACGCCGGCCTGGAGGTCACGGGCGTCGACCTGTCCCCCGGCATGGTGAAACTCGCCGGCGAGTCCGTCCCCGACGGCACGTTCCATCAGGCCGACATCGCGGACCTGCGGCCGGGCGGCCCCCGCGATCTCGGCCGCTTCGACGGTGTCGCCGCCTTCTTCTCGCTGCTGATGCTGCCCCGCGCCGAGATCCCCCTCGCGCTGCGGACGATCCGTCATCTGCTGCTCCCCGGCGGCCTGTTCGTCCTCTCGATGGTCGAGGCCGACGTGGACAACTTCGCCATCCCGTTCCTGGGGAACACGATCCGGGTGTCCGGCTATCTGCGGGAGGACCTGCACAAGGTCGTCGAGGCGGCGGGTTTCGAGATCGTCGACGAGACCTCGTACACCTACGCCCCCTCGGTGGCCGACGTCCCGCCGGAGGAGCAGGTCTTCCTCTGCTGCCGGCGGGCTGACTGAGGAGGTCGGTCCGAGCCGCGGACCGCGCCACCCACCGACGGGACAGAACGCGTGACCGAGCACCACATCCCTCATGAGAGCACTCCGCTGCCGCACTGCCTTCCCTCGTCCGCCGCGGCGACCGTCGCTCCTGCCGTGCCGGCGGCCGAGCTGCCCGTCGCGGTGGCGGGGCCGCCCGCCGTGGCGACCGGCCCCCTCGCCACGGGGACCGGGGACGGCGTGCCGCAGACCGACCGCCTGCGGTATCTCGACGTGGCGACACGGCGGATCGCCCGCGGGATGGACCTGGACGAGACGCTCAGGGAGTTGCGACGGGCTGCCGTCCCCGCGTTCGCCGACGCCATCCACATCCATCTGGACGACCCACTGCCGGTGGGGGCGGAACTCCCGGCGGCACCCGTCGTGCTGCGCCTGCACGGCGTCGGGGTTGCCGACGTGCCGCACACCGGTGCGGTCCGGGTGGCGCCGCCCGCCGACGGATCCCCGGCACCCGTGCTCCCGGAGATCGCCGAGCGGGTGGAGCCGGCCGGCGGCGGGCGTCTCGCCGAGCTGCTGCTGGACGGGCGTCCCGCCTTCGGCGACGCACCGGGGAACGCGCCCGCCGTCGCCGAACTCCTCGCCTCCGGCGTGGACCCGTCGAGCACGCTGCCGCCGGGCCACCGTGTGATCATCGCCCCGCTGCACGGCAGCCATCACGTCATGGGCACGGTCGTGCTGCTCCGGTGCGGGGACCGCCCGGCGTTCACCGGGGACGACCTGCTCGTCGCCTCGCAGCTCGCCACCCACACCGCGCTCGGGGTGCAGAAGGCGGTCATGTACGGCCACGAGGCCGCCGTGGCGGACACGCTGCAGCACACCATGCTCCCGTCGTCGCTGCCCGAACCCACCGGCGTACGGCTGGCCAGCCGCTATCTGCCCGCCTCGAAGACCGCCCAGGTCGGCGGCGACTGGTACGACGCGATCCCGCTGCCCGGCAACCGGGTAGCGCTCGTCGTCGGCGACGTCATGGGGCACTCCATGACGTCCGCCGCGATCATGGGCCAGCTCCGCACCATCGTGCAGACCCTCGCCGGCCTCGACCTGCCGCCCCACGAGGTGCTGCACCATCTCGACGAGCAGGCCCAGCGCCTCGGCAGCGACCACATGGCGACGTGCCTCTACGCCATCTACGACCCGATATCGCACCGCCTGCTGATGGCGAACGCCGGTCATCCACCCGCCGTGCTGCTGCACGAGGACGGCCGTGCCGAAGTGCTCGACGTCCCGCCCGGCGCTCCCATCGGCGTCGGCGGTGTGTCCTTCGAGTCGGTGGAGATGTCCGCGCCCACCGGGGCGACCCTGGTGCTGTACACGGACGGCCTCGTCGAGTCGCGCACCACCGATGTGGGGAGCGGCGTGGAGGAACTGCGGCTCCGCCTCCAGACCACCGCCGCGGGGCCCGCCTCGCTGGAGACACTGTGCGACCACGTCCTCGGCACGCTCGGGCCGGGCACCCGGGACGACGACATCGCCCTGCTCGCCGCCCGGTTCGAGGGCTTTCCGCCGGACAGCGTCGCGTACTGGTACCTGGCCCCCCACCCGATGACGGCGGGGCAGGCGCGCCGGCTGATCCGCAGGGCCCTGCGCCGCTGGGGTCTGGACGCCCTGCTGGACCCGACGGAACTGATGGTCAGCGAGGTCGTGACGAACGCCGTGCGCTTCGCATCGCGGCCGATCTCCCTGCGGCTGCTGCGCACCGAGGTGCTGCGCTGCGAGGTGACCGACGACTCGCCACTGGTGCCCCGGATGCGGGAGGCGGCGCCGGGCGACGAGTGCGGCCGCGGTCTGTTCCTGGTCGACCAGCTCGCCCTGCGGTGGGGTGCGACGCGGCTGAGCAGCGGCAAGGTCGTCTGGTTCGAGCAGAAGATCCCGGCGAAGTAGCCGCGCGCTCCGATACGTTGACGGGAATGAGCTGCTGATCACCGGCTCCGGCCACGGTTCGCCGCGCGGTCCGACGCCGTCACCGGCAACGCGAGCGTGTCGTCCCCCGGTCCGGTCGCGGCAGGGTCGTCAGGGGCCGCCGGAACGTCGTACGGCGATCGTAGGACAATGATCGCCAACGTGCCGGTGGAGCCCAGCGGGGCCGGCACGGTCCACGAAGGAGTCGAGGGTGAGCGACACGGCAACCGAAGCGACGGACCGGCGGGTCTTCGTCGACAAGCAGAGCCCGAAGGCCTATCACGCGCTGGTCGAGACCTCCGAGGCCGTCCGGGCCGTCGCCGCCGAAGCGGGCCTGGACCGGATGCTGGTGGAACTCGTCAACCTCCGGGTGTCCCAGATCAACGGCTGCGCCTTCTGCCTGGACGTGCACACCCGGGCGGCGCTGCGGGCCGGCGACACGACCCGGCGGCTCGGCGTCCTGGCCGCGTGGCGCGACACCGAGCTCTTCACGGAACGGGAACGTGCGGCGCTCGCCCTGGCCGAGGCGACGACCGAGCCCGCGAAGGGCGCCGCGCAGGACACCGCCTACGCCGCGGCGCGACGCGTCCTGTCCGACGACGAGATCTCCGCGGTGATCTGGGTCGCGATCACCATCAACGCCTTCAACCGGGTCTCCGTCCTGAGCCGGCATCCGGTGCGCCCCGCACCCTGACCGTGCTCGTCCCACCCGTCTCCGCTCATCTCCGATCGAGATGACAGACATCCCGAACCATCGCATCCGGTGAGGAAGATCGAGGGGCGGTCGGGCGCTTGTGCCCTGTGACGGCTTCGAAGGGGATGCCGTCACCGCACAGCGTTCCCACCCGAGCCGGCTTCCCCGGCCGACCTTTCGAGAAGGTGCACATGTCCGCATCGTCCGACGTCCGGACCACCAGCCGTTCCGGAACGGCGCAGGCCGCCTCCGGTGTGCCCGGCTGGCTGGTCGCGCTGCTGGCCGTCGCCTCCGGCATGACGGTCGCCAACCTCTACTACGCCCAGCCCCTGCTCTCCTCGCTGAGCGGTGTCTTCCACATCGGCACCTCGACGGCGGGAGCGCTGATCACGCTCACACAGGTCGGCTACGTCCTCGGCATGCTCTTCCTGGTCCCGCTCGGCGACCGGCTGGAGAAGCGGAACCTGATCACCGCTCTGCTCACGGTCACCACGCTGGCGCTGGTGGCGGCGGGCCTCGCGACCAGCTTCCCCATGCTGCTGATCGCCTCGCTGGTCAGCGGGGCCACCTCGGTCGTCGCCCAGATCCTGGTGCCCTTCGCCGCGAGCCTCGCCCCCGACCACGCCCGCGGACGCGTCGTCGGCCGGGTGATGAGCGGTCTGCTCACCGGCATCCTGCTCTCCCGCACCCTGAGCAGCCTCGTCTCGGACGTGGCCGGCTGGCGGGTCGTCTTCCTCGGCTCCGCCGTCCTGATGGCCCTGCTGGCCGTGGCACTGCGGGTCGCCCTGCCCGAGCACGCCCCCACCACGACGATCCCCTACCACCACGTTCTGCGCTCCACACTCCGCCTGGTGCGCACCCACCCGGTGTTGCTGCGCCGGGGGCTCTACCAGGCGGCGATGTTCGGAGCCTTCAGCGCCTTCTGGACGACGGTCTCCTTCGTGCTGACCGGTCCCCGCTTCCACTACTCCCCCGTCGGCGTGGGGGTGTTCGCGCTGGTCGGTGCGGCGGGCGCGGCCGTGGCTCCCTTCGCGGGCCGGTGGGCCGACCGGGGGCTGGTCCGTCCGATGACGGGCGCGGCGTTCGTGGCCGCCGCGCTGGCCTTCGCGGTCGCGGGCTTCGGCGGCGACAGCGTCGTCCTGATCGCCGTGGCGGCGATCCTGATCGACATGGCCGTGCAGACCACGCTGATCCTGGGCCAGCACACCGTCTACCAGCTCGACGCGGACGCGCGAGCCCGCCTCAACAGCGCCTTCATCGCCACGTTCTTCGTCGGCGGCGCGCTCGGTTCGCAGCTCGGCTCGGTGGTCTACCACGCCGGCGGCTGGACGGCCCTGACGCTTCTGGGGGCGGCACTTCCCCTGCTCGCGCTCCTCTACTGGACGACGGAGCGCGCCCACCGCACGACGAGCTGAACAGACGTGACGCGGCGTCACATACCCCCGCGACACGGCGTGTCGGAGCCGGCGGCCCTCTGGGACCCGCCGGTTCCGCGCGTTCCGGTGAAGGACGGCGCGGGTCGTCTCAGCCGAGGAAACTCAACCGGACCTGACGGTTCGGGTTGTCCTTGTTCGTGTCGACGAGACACACCGACTGCCACGTCCCCAGCTCCAGACTCCCGTCCACCACCGGCAGGGTGGCGTGCGGCGGGACGATCGCCGGGAGGACGTGGTCGCGGCCGTGGCCCGGACTGCCGTGGCGGTGCTGCCAGCGGTCGTCGGCGGGGAGCAGGGCGTGCAGGGCAGCGAGAAGGTCGTCGTCACTGCCCGCGCCGGTCTCGATGATGGCGATCCCGGCGGTGGCGTGGGGCACGAAGATGTTCAGGAGACCGTCGCGGCCCGCCGCGACCTCCCGGAGGAAGGCCTCGCAGTCACGGGTCAGGTCGACGACCGTCTCCGACGATCCGGAGGACACGTTCAGGACGTGCGTGGTGAAGGCATCGGACATGGCCCCATCCTCTCCCATACGGCGGGTTCCGCACGCGGCCGACCGCCCGAGCCAGTGCTGCGCGGGGTCCATTCCGCGAGACACCGTTGACCGGACACGGACGAGCTGACTACTTTCTGCCGCATGTTGCGTTCAGCCCTGCTCACCACGCGCGGTCACATCGACCTGCTGCGGGTGGCCTCCGCCGCGTGTCGCCGCGGCTGCTGACGACCTTCCCCTCCCGCACCTCCGCGCTCTCGCGCCCCGCCCCACCCGCGCGTCCCGCTCTCCCGTGTCCGCACGCCGAGCCGTCGACGTGTCGGGGTTCCGGCGTACCCCCTTGCGGACGCTCCCCTCCTCCAGTGGAGCCCTCATGAGCATCAGTCACGCCCCGCCCGGCCCGTCCGGGCCGGACCTGTCGCCCCTACCCAAGGGCGGCCTCCCGGATCAGGCCCCGACCGCGCCCGACCACGCGTCCCTCGCGGCCGAACTCGAACCCATCGTCCCCGCCTCCACCCGCCGCACACGCGTTCCGCGCTGGGTACGCCGCACCTCAGGACCCCTGCTGTTGCTCGCGCTGTGGCAACTCCTCAGCAGCACAGGGGTGTTGACGCCCGACGTCCTCGCGTCTCCGGGGACCATCGCCCGGGTCGGCCGGGACCTGGTCACGGACGGTTCGCTGCCCGGGGCGATGGGAGTGTCCCTGCAACGCGTCGCCGTGGGCCTTGTCCTCGGCACTCTCATAGGCACCGGACTCGCCCTGGTGTCGGGGCTGTTCAGGATCGGCGAGGACCTGGTGGACGCCTCCGTCCAGATGCTGCGGACGGTGCCCTTCGTCGGCCTCATCCCGCTGTTCATCATCTGGTTCGGCATCGGCGAGACCCCGAAGATCGCGATCATCACCCTCGGGGTGTCGTTCCCGCTGTACCTGAACGTCTACGCCGGCATCCGCGGCGTCGACTCCCAGCTCATCGAGGCGGGCGAGTCCCTCGGCCTGTCCCGTTGGGGGCTCGTGCGGCATGTGATCCTGCCGGGCGCGCTGCCCGGCGCGATGACGGGACTGCGCTACTCCCTCGGCATCGCCTGGCTCGCGCTCGTCTTCGCCGAGCAGATCAACGCGGACGCCGGCATCGGCTTCCTGATGGTCCAGGCGCGCGACTTCCTGCGCACCGACGTGATCGTGGTCTGCCTGATCGTCTACGCCTTCCTCGGCCTGCTCGCCGACTTCGTCGTCCGCACCCTCGAAAGGCTGTTGCTGCAATGGCGACCGACGTTCACGGGCCGGTGAGCCCCGAAGCGACCCCGGCGGTACGGGTCGAGGGCCTCACCCGCTCCTTCGACGGCCGGGCCGTCATCGACGGTCTCCGACTCGACGTCGGGCGGGGCGAGTTCGTGGCCCTCCTCGGGCGCAGCGGCTGCGGCAAGTCGACGCTGCTGCGGATCCTGGCCGGGCTCGACCGCGACATCGAGGGCACCGTCCTGGTCCCGCGCCGCAGGGCGGTCGCCTTCCAGTCACCCCGGCTCATGCCCTGGAAGAAGGTGTGGCGCAACGTGCTGCTCGGGCTGCCGGGCAGGCCCGACCGAACCGTCGCCGAGCGGGCCCTGACCGAGGTCGGCCTCACCCATCGCTCGGACGCCTGGCCCAAGACCCTGTCCGGCGGTGAGGCGCAGCGCGCGTCGCTGGCCAGGGCTCTGGTCCGCGAGCCCGATCTGCTGCTGCTCGACGAGCCGTTCGGCGCGCTCGACGCACTGACCCGGATCACGGCACAGCGGCTCGTCGGGGAGCTGTGGCAACGCCGCGGCTGTGCGGTCCTGTTGGTGACCCATGACGTCGAGGAGGCCGTGCTGCTGGCCGACCGTGTCCTGGTGATGGACGACGGTGTCATCGCCCACGAGACCCATGTCGGCCTGGAACACCCCCGCGACATCACCGACCCCCGGTTCGCCGCGCTCCGCGCCGGCCTGCTGGAACGGCTCGGCGTCGACACCGCCGCCGAAGCGGCCTGAACTCCCCTGTCCAGAAATCCAGTTCACCCCCACGAACGGAACCCCATGCGACGACATCCCGTCCCCGCCGCCCTGATCCTGCCCCTCACCCTGCTGCTCGCCGCCTGCGGCGGGCACTCGGCTGTCGGGACCGGCACCGGTTCCGGCACCGACGGCAAGGGGTCCCTCACGCTCGACGTCGGTGACCAGAAGGGTGGTTCCGAGGCGGTGCTGCGGGCCGCCGGAGAGCTGAAGGACCTCGACTACACGATCAAATGGTCGACGTTCACCTCCGGCCCACCGCTCCTGGAGGCCGTCAACGCCAAGGCCGTCGACATCGGCGGCGTCGGCAACACGCCGCCCGTCTTCGCCGCCGGGGCGCACTCGAAGATCTCGGTGGTGGCCGCCTGGCACGGCAACTCCCAGGGCGAGGCCATCCTCGTACCGAAGAACTCGACGCTGCGGAAGCCCGCGGAGCTGAAGGGTAAGTCCATTGCCGTGGCGCAGGGTTCGTCCGCGCACTACCAGTTGATCGCCTCGCTGAAGGAGGCAGGCCTCACGCCGGCCGACGTCGAGGTGAAGTACCTGCAGCCCGCCGACGCGCTGGCCGCGTTCACCAGTGGCAAGGTCGACGCGTGGGCGGTGTGGGACCCGTACACCTCGCAGGTGCTGCAGGCGAAGCAGGGGCGGATCCTGGCCGACGGCGAGGGGGTCGTCAACGGGCTCAGCTTCCAGGTGGCGGCGCCCGGCGCGCTGCGCGACAGGAAGAAGACCGCGGCGTTGAAGGATTATCTGGAGCGGCTGCGGCGCGCCCAGGACTGGGTCTACGAGCACCCGAAGGCCTGGGCGAAGGTGTGGGCGAAGGACACCGGTCTGCCCTACGAGGTGGCGCTGGCGTCGGTGAAGCGGACCAACGCGAGCCGGATCGCTGTCGCGGTCGACAAGCCGCTCATCGCCTCCGAGCAGGCGATCGCCGACACCTTCACCGGCCTGAAACTGCTGCCGGGCAAGGTCGACTTCAGTGGCTTCGTGGATCCCCGGTTCAACGGTGACCTGCCGGCGTCGACCACCGCTCCCCGCGTGTTCAAGGAGTCCTGATCTCTCCGTTCACCCGCACTGATTCCTGCCGGCGGGCGGGAACGGTGTGACCCTTGTCGACCTTGTCGACCGGCACTCCCGCACCGGCGACACGGCGGCACCCTCGACCGATCACGCCGGTCGAGCGGCGGGTGCGCCCCCGGCCCGAGGCCGCTGACCGTGGGTTCCGTCGGGTGGATCACACGGTGTCGCCCTGCGGGAAGATCCCGGAGCCCGGCCCGGTTGGTAGAAGCGTGAACGACACAGGGGTACGCGCGCGTGAGGTCGATGTGGTCGTGGTCGGCGCGGGCCAGGCGGGTCTGTCCAGCGCCTACCACCTGCGGCGTGCCGGTTTCCAGCCCGGGCGGGACTTCGTCGTCCTCGACCACGCGCCGCGGCCGGGTGGCGCCTGGCAGTTCCGGTGGCCGACGCTGACGTTCGGCAAGGTGCACGGGATGCACGAGCTGCCCGGCATGGAGCTGACGGACGCCGACCCGGGCCGCCCCTCCTCCGAGGTCGTCGGGGAGTACTTCGACGCCTACGAGCACGCCTTCGACCTGCGGGTGCGACGGCCCGTGAAGGTCACGGCGGTCCGGGAGGGGTCCGACGGCCGGCTGCTCGTGGAGACGGACGACGGGGAGTGGTCCGCACGGGCGCTGATCAACGCGACGGGCACCTGGGACCGGCCGTTCTGGCCGCGCTACCCGGGCCAGGAGACCTTCCGCGGACGGCAGTTGCACACGGCGCAGTACCCGGGCCCGGAGGAGTTCGCCGGGCAGCGCGTGGTCGTCGTGGGCGGCGGCGCCTCGGGCACCCAGCACCTGATGGAGATCGCGGCCTTCGCCGCCGCGACCACGTGGGTGACCCGGCGCCCTCCGGTCTTCCGGGAGGGGCCCTTCACCGAGGAGTTCGGGCGGGCCGCTGTCGCGCTGGTGGACGAACGCGTGCGCCAGGGACTTCCGCCCCGCAGCGTGGTCTCCGTGACCGGGCTGCCGCTGAACGACGCGATCCGGCAGGGTCTGGCCGACGGGGTGCTGGACCGGCGTCCGATGTTCGACCGGATCACCCCGGACGGGGTGGAGTGGGCGGACGGAGGGCGGGTGGACGCCGACGTGATCCTCTGGGCGACCGGATTCCGCGCCGCCATCGACCATCTGGCACCGCTGCGCCTGCGGGAGCCGGGCGGCGGGATCCGCGTCGACGGGACACGGGTGGCCGCCGATCCGCGCGTCCATCTGGTCGGCTACGGGCCGTCCGCGAGCACCGTCGGAGCCAACCGGGCCGGCCGTGCCGCGGTGCGGGACATCAGGAGGCTGCTGGCGAGCTCGCCGGCCACCGTGTGACGTCCCGCGCACCGGTCCGTGCACCGGCCACGTGACGTGGACGTGGTCCGGCACGCGGGCTCCCTCCGCCCGGCGCGTGGCTCAGTGGCTGGGCGAAGCGGAGGAGACGGTGGGCGAAGCGGTGGAGGAGACGGCGGGAGAGGCGCTCTTGCGGCTCTGGTTCCGGTTGAACTCGGCCACGTTGCGCTGGTGCTCCTCGTAGCTGGCCGCGAAGCGCGTGTCGCCCGGCTTGACGGTGACGAAGTACAGCCAGTCACCCGCGGGCGGGTTGATCGCGACGCGCATCGCCTCCTCGCCGGGGTTGGCGATCGGCGTGGGCGGCAGTCCCATGCGCTGGTAGGAGTTGTAGGGGCTGTTGATCCGGGTGTCGTTCTGCGTGGTGTTCAGGGTGGAGCGGTTCAGCGCGTAGTTGATGGTGGAGTCCATCTGCAGCGGCATGCCGCGCTCCAGCCGGTTGAAGATGACCCGGGCCACCTTGCCCATGTCCGCGGTGGTCGCCGCCTCGGACTGGACGATGCTCGCGATGGTGACGGCCTGGTAGACGTTCATCGCGTTGCGCTGGGCGCCCGCGGCGACCGGCGCGCCGTTGAACTTCTTGTTCGCGGTGTCGACCATGAAGGTGAGCAGCGACTCGGGGGTCGACTTCTTGCCGAGCGGATACGTCGCCGGGAAGAGATAGCCCTCGGGGTTGCCCTCGGCGTCGTTGGGAAGCTTCAGGTTCGCCTTGGCGAGGGACTTCTTGGTGGTGCCCGCGGGCATCCGCAGAGCCTTGTCGACGGCCGAGTAGACCTGGCCGGAGCGCCAGCCCTCCGGGATGACGAGTGCCTTCGGGGACTCGTCCTGGTCGGTTCCCATGCTGAGCAGCGGCACCGCCACGGCGGTGGCCGCCACGACGGCTCCGGTCGCGATGAGGGCGACCCGGCCCCGACGCGTCAGTCGAATCGTGCTCCGTGGCGGAGTGTTCATCTGCATAGCGGGCACGTTAACCCGCTAATGACCACAAACCCGGCATATCGTCATCTTGTCGGCTCCAGTTGGGCGTCCCGGTGCACGAGGGCGGCGTAGCGGCCGCCCTGATCCAGGAGTTCCTCGTGCGTTCCGCGCTCGACCGCGCGGCCGGCGTCGAGGACGACGATCTGGTCGGCGCCGCGGATCGTGGACAGCCGGTGGGCGATCGTGATCGTGGTGCGGTTGGCCGACAGGGCGTCGATGGCCTCCTGCACGGCGTGCTCCGTACGGGTGTCCAGCGCGCTGGTCGCCTCGTCGAGAACGAGCACGGGCGGGTCGCGCAGGATGGTGCGGGCGATGGCGAGGCGCTGCTTCTCGCCGCCGGAGAAGCGGTGGCCGCGCTCGCCGACGACCGTGTCGTACCCCTCGGGCAGAGCGGCGATGTGGTCGTGGATCTGGGCCGCTCGCGCCGCCGTGTGCAGTTCCTCCTCGGTGGCGTCGGGCTTGGCGAACCGCAGGTTCTCCGCGACCGAGGCGTGGAAGAGGTAGGTCTCCTGCGAGACGACGCCGACCGCGCGGGCCAGGGTGTCGAAGTCGAGGTCGCGCACGTCCACCCCGTCCAGCGTCACGCGGCCGCCGGTGACGTCGTACAGCCGCGGCACCAGATAGCTGAGCGTGGACTTGCCGGAGCCGGTCGGTCCGACGACGGCGAGGCTGCCGCCGGCCGGGACGGTGACGTCGATCGCGTCGAGGATCGGGGCACCCTTGTCGTCGTAGCGGAACTCGACGTCCTCGAAGCGGATCTCCCCCTTGACCTGGTCGAGGTGGACCGGGCGCTCGGGCTCCGTGATGTCGATGGGCAGGTCGAGGTACTCGAAGATGCGCTGGAAGAGCGCCAGCGAGGTCTGGATCTGCACCCCGGTGGACAGCAGGCTGACCGTCGGCCGGAACAGGCCCTGCTGGAGCGAGACGAAGGCGACGAGGGTGCCGATCGAGATCGTCGGCCCTCCGAGCTGGAGGGCGACGCCCGCGGTCCAGTAGATGAACGCGGGCATGGCGGCCATGACGATGCCGATGACGGACATGCGCCAGCGTCCTGCCATGTTCGACCGCACCTCGAGGTCGACCAGACCCTCGGACTCGTCGGCGAAGGACTTGGTCAGCGAGTCCGACCGGCCCATGGTGCGGCCGAGGAGGATGCCGCTGACGGAGAGCGACTCGGTGACGGTGGCGGCCATCGCCGCCATCTGCTTCTGCCGCTGGGTGGTGATCCGCTTGCGTTCGTTGCCGACGCGGCGGCTGATCCAGACGAACACCGGGAGCAGGAGCAGCGAGACGACGGTCAGGCGCCAGTCCAGGGCGATCATGGCGACGATGGTGGCGATCACGCTGGTGAGGTTCGAGACCAGGGAGGTCGCGGTGGAGGTGACGGTGGCCTGCATGCCGCCGATGTCGTTGGCGATGCGGGACTGGACCTCGCCCGTGCGCGTCCTGGTGAAGAAGGCCAGCGACATGCGCTGGAGCCGGCCGTAGACGGCGGTGCGCAGGTCGTGCATGACGCGCTGGCCGACGGTCGTGGAGATGAGGGTCTGCAGGACGCCGAAGACGCCACTGAGGACGGCGCTGAGGATCATGCCGAGCGCGAGCAGGCTCAGCAGGCCCGTGCGGCCCTGGGGGATGGCGGTGTCGAGGATCGCCTTGAGCAGGAAGGGGGTGGCGACGGACACCAGGGAAGCGGCGCCGACCAGCAGGCCGACGATCGCGAGGCGGCCCCGGTAGGGGCGGAAGAGGCTCAGGATGCGGCGCACCTGCCGGGGCTGTTCCTTGTCGGCAGGTGACGGGCTCCACGTGAT
This sequence comes from Streptomyces sp. NPDC005302, assembly GCF_040607345.1. Classification (NCBI taxonomy): domain Bacteria; kingdom Bacillati; phylum Actinomycetota; class Actinomycetes; order Kitasatosporales; family Streptomycetaceae; genus Streptomyces; species Streptomyces sp. NPDC005302. Next base: position 125,242 of record NZ_JBEXGN010000008.1, on the reverse strand, counting down.
GCGTTCGGGAGGCAATGGACTCCTAGGGAAACGGGGATACAGGAAGCACGGGAGTGCGGGCCTGCGCGGTACGCGTGGACCACGGCCACCCCGTGAGGATCCGACGACTGCCGGAGCCTAGCTCATTGTTACCTATACTCACAATGAACCGCATCCTGATATTGTTCCCGCATGACCACCCCAGATGCCGACGGCCTGCTCGCCGAGCAGTTGCTGCGCCTCACGCGCCGCGTGCACCGCATCCAGAAGCGCCATCTGGAGGAGCGCGAGCTGGGCATCACACCGGCCCAGTCGCGTCTGCTGCGCACCCTCGCGCACTACAGTTCGCCGCCCCGGATGACCGATCTCGCCGAGCGCCTCGAAGTGGTGCCGCGGGCCGTGACCACCCTGGTCGACGGTCTGGAGGCCGGCGGAAAGGTGCGGCGGGTCCCGGATCCCACCAACCGGCGCGTGATCCGGATCGAGGTCACCGACGAGGGCCGCTCCGCGCTGCGGGAGCTGCGCGCCGCGCGCCGCGGCGCCGCGGAGGAGATCCTGGCTCCCCTGACGGACGAGCAGCGTGAGGTGCTCGGCGGCCTGCTGGACACCCTGGTGGACGGAGTGCCGAGGGCCGAGCACCCCTGCTGACGCCGCTCGGCGCCCGAGGCCGTCGCCACAGCGGCCCGGCGCGGGTGCCGACGCCGGGACGTCCCGGCTGGAGCGTGCCCGCCCGGACGGTCCGGCGGGAGCGGTCCGGCGGGAGCGCCGACCTCGGCGAACGCGCGGGCCGGCCGGTATGGATCCCGGACGACGTGCTGGGCACGTGCTGCGACGATCTGGCACTCAAAGGGGTACGACGCGGGCAACGCCGTCATGGCCAACCGGATCGTCGAGGCGGCCTGGGGCTGGACCGCGGGCGGCCGGCTGCCGCTCGTCATCGACGCCTCGTCCCGCACCCTCGGCATCGCGCGCGAGGTCGTGCCGTATCTGACCCCCGACAACCGGGAGTTGCACGCCGGGCTGTCGGTGGTCGACTCGCTGGTGTGGGCGGCCGAGGAACCGCTCCCCCACCTCACCGTGCACCGCACCGTCGGCTCCGCGGTGCTCCATCCGACCTGCTCCATGCGCCACTTGGGCGACGATGCGCACCTGCGCACGTGGCCGAGGCGTGCGCGGAGGAGGTGGTGGTTCCCGACGACGCCGGGTGCTGCGCCTTCGCGGGCGACGCGGCATGCTCCACCGGGAACTCACCGAGTCGGCGAACCGCATGTGCGAGGTGGGGATGGACCACACGACGGGCCGCGGCTACTACTCCGCACTGCTGGAGCTGGAGCGCGCGACCCGTGGTCCCGCAGCGCACGAAGGCGGCGCGGCGGCCACGCCGTGAGATCCGGCGCGGCTACGCCTTGAGGTCCGCCTTGTCGCCCATCACCACGACCGGGTGCTGGTCGGGGTCGAGCGTGCGCAGCAGGTACTCCATACCGGACTTGGGCAGGCTCACACAGGCCGACGTGCCGCTGCCGTGGTCCAGGTGCAGCCAGATGCCGCCGCCCTTCTCGTCACCCCACGGGCGGGTGCCGTCGTCCGGCGGATTGCCCTTGAGACGGTTGTAGTCGATGGCGATGACGTAGTCGAAGTCGTGCCAGTGCGACTTCGCCCAGTAGTGCGGCGCCTGGAAGTCCTCCGACTGCGTGTACGGCAGCCGGGCGCCCGGGTCGTCGAGCACACCGCCCGCGTCGCTGAGCGTGTACACGCCCACCGGACTGCGCTTGTCGTCCTCGTGGTGGTCGGTCGTCCAGCCCTTCTTCCCGTTGTGCGCGGCCCAACTGATGGTCTTCTTCCAGTTCTTGCCGGACTTCGTGTACAGCACAGCGGTGGAGGTCGCCGAGTCCTTGCCCTCGCCGTAGACGGCCAGAACCTGACGGGAGTCGGACGGGATCTTCTTCTGGAGCCGGTCACCCACGTCGGGGATGCGGGTCGGGTCCGCCGGAGGGGCGCTGGTGCGGGCCGCCTGCCCGGCCGATCCCGCGTTTCCCTTCACGTCCTTCGCCCCGCCGTCCGCCGAGCCGCCACAGGCCGCGAGACCGACGGCCAGGGTCCCGCAGGTCACCGCGGCGAGCCCCGTACGCATCGCACCGTTCATTCGCATGCCGTCCATCCTCGCACCACGTCGCTGACGAATCGTCCTCTCCCGCTCCCCGGCCAGTCGCGGCCGATCAGGCCGGATCCATGCTCCCGGCCGGAAAATCGTTTGCGCCCCACCACGTTACGACGCGAACCTTTCACGGTTTGTTGCCGGTCTCCGCGACCGGCCGGTTGCCGGAGATCGGCGGCTTCGCCTCCTCACCTGACACGAGCCACTGGGACGTCATGCAGATTCAAGACCTTCCCTATCCCGACCCGGGTGTGCCGGACGCCCGCTCGGGTCCCCGATTCCTGTGGTGGCTCGGCCGGAATCAGCTGGGCGGACAGTTCAAGGCGCTGGCGTGGGGTCTGCTGCACTTCGTGGCCGTCTCGGCTCTGCCGTTCTGTGTCGGTATGGCCGTCCAGGCCGTCATCGACCGCTCCGGCACCCGGCTCGCCCTGACCGGCGGGCTCATGGCGCTGTGCGGCGCCTGCATCGCCCTCGGCGAGACCATGCTGCACCGCACCGCGGTCACCAACTGGATCACCGCGGCCGCCCGCGTCCAGCAGCTGTTGGCCCGCCGGACCGCCCTGCTGGGCTCCGCGTTGACACGGCGCGTCGCGGCGGGCGAGGTCGTCGCGGTCTCGACCGGCGACGTCGAGAAGATCGGCTGGTTCGTCGAGGCGGTGTCCCGGTTCACGGCGGCGGCCCTGACAGTGGTGCTGGTCTGCGTCGGGCTGGTCCTCTACCAGCCGGCGCTCGGCGTCATCGTCGCCGTGGGCGTGCCGGTCCTCGCCCTCGCCGTGCTGCCCCTGCTGCCCCGCGCCACCGGACGGGCCGACGTCCAGCGGGAGAAGGCGGGCCGCGCCACCGAGCTGGCCTCCGACACCGTCGCGGGTCTGCGGGTCCTGCGCGGCATCGGCGGCGAGGAACTCTTCCTCGACCGCTACCGCAGCGCCTCCCAGGAGGTCCGGCACGCCGCCGTGCGCAGCGCCCGCATGTGGTCCCTGATCGCCGCGATCCAGGTGCTCCTGCCGGGTCTGCTGATGATCGCCGTCGTCTGGCGCGGCGTGCTGCTGGCCCGCGACGGCCGGATCGACGTCGGCGAACTCGTCACCGTGTACAGCGCCGTGATGCTGCTCACCTATCCTCTGCGGCACTTCGAGGAGATCGCGATGGCCTGGTCGTTCTCCCGCCCGTCCGCCAAGCGCGCCGCCCGGGTGCTGGCTCTGGACCGCGCCATGGACAGTGACGGTTCACGCGCGGCGCAGGCGCCGTCCGGAGACCTGTTCGACCCGGGGACCGGACTGCTCGCTCCGGCCGGCCGGCTGACCGCCGTGGTGTGCGGCGACCCGGACGCGGCGGGTCTGCTCGCCGAGCGGCTCGGCGGCCACCCGTCCGAACGGACCGCAGAGGTGAGCGTCGAGGGTGTCGCGTCCAGCGGCTCGGTGCTCCTCGGGAACGTGCCGCTGGACGAACTGCCCCTGGACTCCGCGCGCACCGCCGTCCTCGTCCAGGACAAGGACCCGGTGCTGCTGTCCGGCTCCCTGCGCGAGCTGCTCGACGTGCCCGCGTCGGGACTCGTCAGCGCCGCTTCGGCGCTGGAGGCCGCGCAGTGCGGTGACGTGCTGGACGCCCTCACCCAGGGCTCGCTCGACGTCGAGGACCCGATGGACACCCGCATCACCGAACGCGGACGGTCCCTCTCGGGCGGCCAGCGCCAACGACTCGCGCTGGCCCGGTCGCTGATCACCGACCCGGAGGTGCTCGTCCTCGACGAGCCGACGTCCGCGGTCGACTCGCACACCGAGGCCCGGATCGCCGAGGGGCTGCGGTCCCTGCGGGCCGGGCGGACGACCGTCGTGTTCACCTCCTCGCCGCTGCTCCTCGACCACGCGGACCGGGTGGTCCTCGTCCACGAGGGGCGGGTCGCCGCAGTGGGGGCGCACCGTGAACTGGTGCGCGACGAGCCGCTGTACCGGGCCGTGGTGACCCGGGAGACCGAAGAGGAGGCCGCCGGCGAGGCCGCTGCCCGGGCCTCTCTGGGCGATGTGACCCCCGACGACGAAGCCGTCCTGAGCGGCGTACTGGAAGAGATCGAGGAGACCGCATGATCGGCGTGGCGCCCCCGGCGTACGACCCGGCCGCTCCGACGACGGCGACCACCCTGCCCGTCGGCAAGCCCGCGACCGTACGCGCCTACGTGACCGAACTGTTCCGGCGTCACCGCACGGCCTTCCTCCTGCTGGTCGGCGTCAACACCGTGGCCGTGGTGGCCTCGATGGCCGGGCCCTATCTGCTGGGCGCGGTCGTCGAACGGGTCACGGACCACACCCGCGACCTCCATCTGGAGCGCACCGCCGCCCTGTTCGTCGCCGCGCTCCTCGTCCAGGCCGTGTTCGTACGGCAGGTTCGGCTGCGGGGCGCCATGCTGGGCGAGCGGATGCTGGCCGACCTGCGCGAGGACTTCCTCGTACGGTCGGTCGGACTGCCGCCCGGCGTACTGGAACGCGCCGGGACGGGAGACCTGCTGTCCCGCATCACCACCGACATCGACCGGCTCGCCAACGCCATGCGCGAGGCCGTGCCGCAGCTGGCCATCGGTGTGGTGTGGGCGGCACTGCTGCTCGCCGGACTCACCGTCACGGCACCGGCGCTCGCGCCCGCGGTCCTGATCGCCGTCCCGCTGCTGGTCGTGGGCTGCCGCTGGTACTTCAAGCGGGCACCGGCCGCCTACCGGTCGGAGGCCGCCGGCTACGCGGCCGTCGCCGCCGTCCTCGCGGAGACCGTCGACGCCGGACGCACCGTCGAGGCGCACCGGCTGGGCAGGCGCCGCATCGACCTGTCGGACCGCCGCGTCAAGGAGTGGACGGCGTGGGAGCGGTACACGCTCTGGCTGCGGTCCGTGCTCTTCCCGGTCGTCAACATCACCCATGTGACGGTGCTCTGCTCGGTTCTGATGGTCGGTGGGGTCTTCGCGCTCCAGGGCTGGATCGGGGTGGGCCAGCTGACGACGGGCGCGCTCATCGCGCAGATGCTCGTCGACCCGGTGGGCCTGATCCTGCGGTGGTACGACGAGCTTCAGGTCGCCCAGGTCTCCCTGGCCCGTCTCGTCGGAGTCCGGGACATCGAGCCCGCCGCGGGCGATCCCGCCGTGGCACCCGACGGACGTGACGTCCACGCGGACGGAGTCCACTTCGGCTACCGCGCCGGCGTGGATGTGCTCCGTGACGTCACGCTGGCGGTCCCGCCCGGGACCCGGGTCGCGCTCGTCGGCCCGTCCGGCGCCGGCAAGTCCACGCTCGGCCGGCTCCTCGCCGGGATCTACGCGCCCCGGGACGGGCGGATCACCCTCGGCGGAGCCGAACTGTCCCGGATGCCCGCCGAGGAGGTCCGCTCGCACGTGGCCCTCGTCAACCAGGAACACCACGTCTTCGTGGGCTCCCTGCGCGACAACCTGCTGCTCGCCGTCCCCCGCTCCCGGCACCGCCCGGCCGAGGGGACACCCGCGGACGCTCCCGCAGCCGTCGACGCCCGGTTGTGGGCTGCCCTCGGCGCGGTGGACGCCGACGGGTGGGCCCGGGCACTGGACGACGGTCTGGACACCGAGGTGGGGTCGGGCGGGTTCGCGCTCACGCCCGCGCAGGCCCAGCAGATCGCTCTCGCCCGGCTGGTCCTCGCGGACCCGCACACGCTGGTCCTGGACGAGGCGACCTCGCTGCTGGACCCCCGTGCGGCGCGCCATCTGGAACGCTCGCTGGCCCGGGTCCTGGACGGGCGCACCGTCATCGCGATCGCCCACCGGCTCCACACGGCCCATGACGCCGATGTCATCGCCGTCGTCGAGAACGGCCGGATCAGCGAGCTGGGCAGCCACGACCAGCTGGTCGCGGCGGACGGCGCCTACGCGGCCCTCTGGCGATCCTGGCACGGGTGAGCCGGGGCCGGACCGGCCCGAGGCGGGCGGTCCCCAGGAACCGGTGGTGAACTGCCCCGGGGTGCCGTCGGGCGCCCCGCCCCCGGCAGGCCGATGCCTGGAGGGGCGTGCCGCACGGGTGTGGGTCGGCCACATCCGTGAAGCGCACGGAGAGGAACGGTCGGGGCCGCCCGGGCGGCCCCGCGAGGAGCGACCTTTCCGGCGCCGGCCGCCCGTGCGGGTGGCGTTCCGTTTCTCGACGGGAGCGGGACCCCACCTGCCTTCGAGGCACCCTTCCGACGTGGGCCAGACCCGCTCGGCGGCCCGTGCGGCGGCGCTGGTCCGCCCCTGTGGCGTTGCGCGGTGCCGAAGGGGGGTGGAAGGCTGGATGTGGACACCCGCTCGGGGGACCCCCGGGAACCACCCGGTTCGCGTGGGGCGACAGCGGTGTCCCGTGGCCCGCGCGCCCGTCGTCGTTTTCGGCGGAGCCGGTCCCGTCCGCACCCCCTGGAGGTACTCGTGGACAGCGCCGACGGTTGGGGAGACAACGTCTACCAGCCCGACGGATCCGAGGTACAGGACGACGCGGGGCTGCTCGACGCGGAGGACACCCTCATCACCGACGGCGTCGACGACCCCCTGGACCGCGGTTGGTCCCCGCCTGAGCGGCCCTGGGCGGTTGAGCACCAAGGTGTCACCGCGTCGGAGGCCGTCGCGGGCGAGACCCTGGACGAGCGCCTCGCGGAGGAACTGCCCGATGTCGCCGCCTCCGACGGTGACGGCATCGGCGACTGCGAGGGCACCGACGGCGAGCCGCTGGACGACGAGGTGGGCGACCGTCGCTCCGGCCGTCTGGTGGCACCCGACGAGGGGGCGCACGAGGATGGGGAGAGCGGGCTCATCGCGACGGACATCGGCATCGACGGCGCCGCGGCCTCGGCCGAGGAGGCCGCCATGCACATCGTCGACGAGGACTCCGTGTCCGGCTGACCGGCGCCCGGCCCAGGTCACTCCCCCGAAGGAGCATCCATGCAGCAGGACAAGCAGCCCGACTACCACGCGGTGGTCTTCCGCGACCGCAGCGCCGGCTACGCCTTCCTCACCCGCTCCACCGCCACGAGCGAGCGCACCATCGAGTGGGACGACGGGGAGACCTACCCGGTCGTCGACGTGGAGATCTCCTCGGAGAGCCACCCGTTCTACACGGGCAAGGCCCGCACCGTGGACTCCGAGGGCCGCGTCGCCCAGTTCGAGCGTCGGTACGGAGGCGGCGGTCAGGGATCCGAAGGAGCCGGCGGCGCCTGAGCCGCCCGTGCCGCGCCGGCCGCCTGAGGGAGTCCGGCTCAGATGAAGTTCATCGCGGCCGCGCACCCCACGCCGCCCAGCAGCATGAAGGCGGGCATCAGCACCTTGAGCTCGACCCAGCTGCCGGCGCGGAACCGCATCACCTTGGGCGGCCCCATCGGGTACCAGCGCTTGCGGCCGATCGGGATGGGCCACAGGACCGGGCAGCCGGACACCGTCAGCGCGTCCCCGATGTCGTGCACCAGCGCGCCGAGGACGATCGGCAGGCCGAGCCACAGGTACCCCTGGCCGGGCGAGGTGAACAGCCAGTGTGCGCCGTTGCCCGGCTCGTCCAGAATCCCGGCGAGGATCCACGCGCTCGTCGCGGCGAGGAGCCAGACCAGCACGTCGCTGCTGGACCCGCGAGCGGCCCTCCAGAGCAGGCCCTCGATGGCGAGCACCATGTGCACGAAGAGGAGGGCGAGGACCGCCCAGCGGCCGCCGGTGATCGCCAGCACGGAGGCGCCCGCGCCTATGAGCACCGCCCACAGCCAGGTGTGCGTCAGCGTGCGGTGCCCACCGGAGCGCCGGGGGTCGCCCTGCTTCCTGGTCCCCTTGTAGACGGCGTAGGACAACTTGTCGACGATCTCGCACAGACCCCGCGACACGGGTCCGAAGGCACGCGAGATGGTAGCCGCCTTGTGGTCGAGGTCCGGGGCGAGCGCGGCACCCGCGCAGATCAGCGCGCCGACCAGGAGGACCGGCCAGGGCATCGTGTGGCCGGCCGCGGCGGCGGCCGCTCCGACGCCGAGCCAGGCCGCGGCTCCCGACAGTGAGTGTGCTGGTCCCATCATGGCCGTTCCCCGCCCCATTCCTCTTGTGCCGCTGCTCAGTTGCCCGTGCGCGCTGACGCGTCGTCGGCGACACAGCGTAGCGTTCGTGATCATCGGACCGGCATCCGATTCCCCCATAGCGTGCGTCGACAGGCAAGATGGGGGCGTGACCCTCATCGATCAGCTGCCGCAGACCGCAGACCCCGACGCCCTTTACGAAGCCTTCGAGTCGTGGGCCGGGGAACGCGGTCTCACGCTCTACCCCCATCAGGAGGAGGCGCTGATCGAGGTGGTCTCGGGGGCGAACGTGATCGTCTCCACGCCCACCGGCTCGGGCAAGAGCATGATCGCCGCGGGTGCGCACTTCGCCGCGCTCGCCCGGGACGAGGTCACGTTCTACACGGCGCCGATCAAGGCGCTGGTCTCGGAGAAGTTCTTCGAGCTGTGCAAGATCTTCGGCACCGAGAACGTCGGCATGCTCACCGGTGACGCGTCCGTGAACGCCGACGCCCCGGTCATCTGCTGCACGGCCGAGGTGCTCGCGTCGATCGCACTGCGGGACGGCAAGCAGGCCGACGTGGGCCAGGTCGTCATGGACGAGTTCCATTTCTACGCCGAGGGCGACCGCGGCTGGGCGTGGCAGATCCCGATCCTGGAACTCCCCCAGGCGCAGTTCATCCTCATGTCGGCGACGCTCGGTGACGTCTCGATGTTCGAGAAGGACCTCACGCGCCGCACCGGGCGTCCCACCTCCGTGGTCCGCTCCGCGATCCGGCCGGTCCCGCTCTCCTACGAGTACGTGCTCACTCCGCTGACGGAGACCCTCACCGACCTCCTCGCCACGAAGCAGGCCCCTGTCTACATCGTGCACTTCACGCAGGCGCAGGCCGTGGAGCGGGCGCAGGCGCTGATGAGCATCAACATGTGCACGCGCGAGGAGAAGGACCAGATCGCCGCGCTGATCGGCAACTTCCGCTTCACCACCAAGTTCGGCCAGAACCTCTCCCGCTACGTGCGGCACGGCATCGGTGTGCACCACGCCGGCATGCTGCCCAAGTACCGGCGACTCGTGGAGAAGCTGGCCCAGGCCGGCCTCCTGAAGGTCATCTGTGGCACGGACACCCTCGGCGTAGGCGTCAACGTCCCGATCCGCACGGTGCTGTTCACCGCGCTGACCAAGTACGACGGCACCCGGGTGCGCACGCTGCGGGCCCGCGAGTTCCACCAGATCGCCGGACGTGCCGGCCGGGCGGGCTTCGACACGGCCGGCTTCGTCGTCGCGCAGGCGCCGGAGCACGTCATCGAGAACGAGAAGTCGCTCGCGAAGGCGGGCGACGATCCGAAGAAGCGCCGCAAGGTGGTGCGCAAGAAGGCTCCGGAGGGCTTCGTCGGCTGGACGGACAGCACCTTCGAGAAGCTCATCGGCTCCGATCCGGAACCGCTGACCTCGCGCTTCCGCGTCACGCACACGATGCTGCTGTCGGTGATCGCCCGGCCCGGCAACGCCTTCGAGGCCATGCGTCACCTCCTGGAGGACAACCACGAGCCGCGCAAGCAGCAGCTGCGGCACATTCGCCGGGCGATCGCGATCTACCGCTCGCTCCTCGACGGCGGCATCGTCGAGAAGCTCGACGAGCCCGACCCGACCGGCCGCATCGTGCGGCTCACCGTCGATCTCCAGCAGGACTTCGCGCTCAACCAGCCCCTGTCGACGTTCGCGCTCGCCGCGTTCGACCTGCTGGACCCCGAGTCGCCCTCCTACGCTCTCGACATGGTGTCGGTCGTGGAATCCACCCTGGACGATCCGCGGCAGATCCTCGCGGCGCAGCAGAACAAGGCCCGGGGCGAGGCCGTGGCCGCGATGAAGGCCGACGGTGTGGAGTACGAGGAGCGCATGGAGCGGCTCCAGGACGTGTCGTACCCCAAGCCCATGGAGGAACTGCTCTTCCACGCGTACAACGTGTACCGCAAGAGCCACCCGTGGGTCGGTGACCATCCGCTGTCGCCGAAGTCCATCATCCGCGACATGTACGAACGGGCCATGACCTTCACGGAGTTCGTGTCCTTCTACGAACTCGCGCGCACCGAGGGCATCGTGCTGCGCTACCTGGCGAGTGCTTACAAGGCGCTCGAGCACACGGTCCCGGACGACCTGAAGTCCGAGGACCTGGAGGACCTGATCGCCTGGCTGGGCGAGATGGTGCGCCAGGTCGACTCCAGCCTCCTCGACGAGTGGGAGCAGCTCGCCAACCCCGAGGTGATGACGGCGGAGGAGGCCCAGGAGAAGGCGGACCAGGTCAAGCCGGTCACGGCGAACGCGCGCGCCTTCCGCGTCCTCGTCCGCAACGCGATGTTCCGCAGGGTCGAGCTCGCGGCTCTCGACCACGTCAACGAACTCGGCGAGCTGGACGCCGACGCCGGCTGGGACGCCGACGCGTGGGGCGACGCGATGGACAAGTACTGGGACGAGTACGAGGACCTCGGCACGGGTCCCGACGCTCGTGGCCCGAAGCTGCTGTCGATCGTCGAGGAGCCGCAGAACGGTCTGTGGCGTGTCCGGCAGACCTTCGCCGACCCGAACGGTGATCACGACTGGGGCATCAGCGCGGAGGTCGACCTGGTGGCCTCCGACGCGGAGGGCCGTGCCATCGTCAAGGTCACCGACGTCGGCCAGCTGTGAGCACGGGAGAGAACCACCGATGACGAATCCTGCCGAGAGACTCGTCGACCTGCTCGACCTGGAGCAGATCGAGGTGAACATCTTCCGGGGCCGCAGTCCGCAGGAGTCCCTCCAGCGGGTCTTCGGCGGGCAGGTGGCGGGCCAGGCGCTGGTGGCCGCCGGCCGCACGACCGAGGGCGACCGGCCGGTGCACTCGCTGCACGCGTACTTCCTGCGCCCCGGCCGGCCGGGGGTACCGATCGTGTACCAGGTCGAACGGGTGCGGGACGGGCGGTCGTTCACCACGCGCCGGGTCACCGCGGTGCAGCAGGGCCGCACGATCTTCAATCTCACCGCCTCCTTTCACAAGCCTGAGGATGGGAGCTTCGAGCACCAGCTGCCGCCGGCCCGTGAGGTGCCGGACCCGGAGTCCCTGCCGACGGTGTCGCAGGAGATCAAGGAGCATCTGGGCGCTCTGCCCGAAGCGTTGGAGCGCATGGCGCGGCGTCAGCCGTTCGACATCCGCTACGTGGACCGGCTGCGCTGGACGCCCGAGGAGACGAAGGACGCCGAGCCGCGCAGCGCGGTGTGGATGCGAGCCGTCGGACCGCTGGGCGACGACCCGCTCGTGCACACCTGTGCCCTCACCTACGCGAGCGACATGACCCTCCTGGACGCCGTCCGGATCCCGGTGGAACCGCTGTGGGGTCCGCGCGGCTTCGACATGGCGTCGCTGGATCACGCCATGTGGTTCCACCGGCCGTTCCGTGCGGACGAGTGGTTCCTCTACGACCAGGAGTCCCCCATCGCGACGGGCGGCCGTGGGCTGGCCCGGGGCCGCATCTACGACCGGGAGGGGCAGCTGCTCGTCTCGGTCGTGCAGGAAGGCCTGTTCAGGGCGCTGTAGACAGGCCCGCGTCCGCGTTCCTGCGGCGCAGGAACCCGAGGAGCCGCCGAGCGCGGGCGGTGTCCGGCGCGCCGATGATGTCGTTCGTGCGGGCCGGTGCCGGTGGCCTGTCTTGGGGTGCGGCCGGCATCGACCGGGCGGAAGGCGGCGTGGGTCGGGGAACGGGCCGGTCCTCCCGCGCTTCGGCCAGGGTCTGGAGCAGGTCTGCCCGGAGCCAGCCGATCTCGTCGGGATCGGCCGCCGTCATGATGCGCTCGGCGATCAGCGTCGAGGGCGAGTCCGGAGTCGCGCCCGAGACCCGGGCGGGCCGGAGACGGTTGAGGTAGGCGCGCTCGTCGGGGTCCCTCACGATCTCGGCGACCTGAACGGGGTCGAGCAGCGACGCCACGACGGCGGCGCGAGCCCAGGGATCCTCGGACTGCCGGAGCTGGAAGCCGAGGTGCCGTCCGCGCCAGTTGCGGGGCCGGAGGTCGACGCCTTCCTCGAGCTGGCCGCGGAGGCCTTCGGGCGTCCGGCCCTTCATCAGGGGCGCGTGCTTCTCGTCCGCGGCGAACTGCCTCAGTTCCTCGGCGAGATACAGCCAGACAATGGCCCTGTAACGGTTCACATAGAACTTCACGGGGACCACGAGGCCAAGACGAGCCAGGCGCGTAAATCGGGTGGTCGTCATGCCCATCAGCGCGGCACCCTCTGTGGTGCCGACCGCCTTCACCCGCTCGTGCAGCGTCTCGGGGAAGCCTGCCTCGGAACGCAGCCGGTCGATCTCGGCGCGAGCGACGCGGCGTCCACCACCTCCCTCGTCGGGGACGGTGCGCACGCAACCGAGGTGCACGGCCAGGTCGAACTCTCCGCGCCTGAGCTCCAGTTCTCGTGCGGCGCGGGTGAGCGAGGTGGTGCCGGACTGTGTGATGGTGCTGCTGCCGGTCATGACGGTTCTCCCCCGTGGAGTCGGATGCTCGCGCCGTGTGCGCTCGCTTCGGAAAAACCGTATCCGGCTCGACGGACATCGCGACGAGCCTGTGGAAAACTCTGATCGCGGCGACGTACCAGCAGGTCAGAGGTCTGTTGCGGGCCGGCCTCCCGGCAGTCGCGCATCCACGGCGAGGTGCTCGCCGACCCGGTTCACCAGCAACGTCATCTCGTACCCGACCTGGCCGATGTCCGCCTCCGCGCCGCTGAGGACGCACAGGCAACTGCCCGCGCCGGCCGCGGTGACGAAGAGCACGGCGTCGTCGAACTCGACCATCGTCTGCCGCACTTGTCCGGCACCGAAGTGGCGTCCGGAGCCCTTGGCCAGGCTGTGCAGTCCGGACGAGACGGCGGCCAGGTGTTCGGCGTCCTCGCGGCGCAGCCCCGTGCTCGCGCCGGTCACCAGCCCGTCGTTCGAGAGCACGAGGGCGTGCCGGACGTGCTCGACGCGCTGGGTGAGGTCGTCCAGCAGCCAGCCAAGTCCCGTGTTCTGTGCCATGATCCGGTCTCCCCGTGTGTCGTTTCCCCCCGACCGGAGGATTCGCCCAGCAAGCCTTCCCCACAGCCGCCCTCCGGGCAAGGAGGATGGACGGCATGGCAGAGAAGATGACCGACGAGCAGTGGCGAGCGTTCGTCTCGCAGGGAACCCGCACGGGAAAGCTGTCCACCGTCCGGGCCGACGGCAGTCCGCACGTGGCACCGATCTGGTTCGTGCTGGACGGTGACGACCTGGTGTTCAACACGGCGAAGGACAGCGTGAAGGGGAGGAACCTGGTTCGGGACGGCCGGGTCGCCCTGTGCGTGGACGACGACCGGCCGCCCTTCGCGTTCGTGGTGCTGGAGGGCACGGCGGTGTTGTCGGAGGATGTCGACGAACTGCGGCACTGGGCCGCCCGCATCGGCGGCCGTTACATGGGCGAGGACCGCGCCGAGGAGTTCGGCAGGCGCAACGGCGTACCTGGTGAACTGCTCGTCCGCCTGCGGATCGACAAGGTCCTCGCCTTCGCCGCTGTGGCCGACTGACAGGTCACGAGCGGCCGACAGCCCAGCCGGCCTCAGCCGACGGAGTCGAGGAGCCGGGCGGTGTGGACCCGCCCGGCGTACTCGACGAGCCGGATCAGCACCTCCTTGCCGGAGTCGCGATCACGGGCGTCGCAGAGCACGACCGGAGTACCCCGGTCGAGGTCGAGGGCGCGGGACACGTCCTGAGCACCGTACGCGCGGGCGTCGGCGAAGCAGTTGACGGCCACCACGAACGGGATGTGCCGGTGCTCGAAGTAGTCCACCGCCGGGAAGCAGTCCTCCAGCCGTCGGGTGTCCGCGAGGACGACGGCGCCGAGGGCGCCCGTCGACAGCTCGTCCCACAGGAACCAGAAGCGGTCCTGGCCCGGTGTTCCGAACAGGTAGAGCGACAGACCCGACCTGATGGTGATGCGTCCGAAGTCCATGGCCACGGTCGTGGTGACCTTCTGGTCCACTCCGCCGGTGTCGTCCACCGACTGACCGGCCTCGCTCAGCAGTTCCTCGGTGCGCAGCGGCCGGATCTCGCTGACCGCGCCCACCAGGGTGGTCTTTCCCACGCCGAATCCGCCGGCGACCAGTATCTTCAACGCCAGGGCGGACGTGTCGCCACCCGAGGCGTCGGAGTTCTCGGAGACCATCGATCACTTCTCTCGGGAGTGCCGACCACCGTCGACGTCGGTACATCTGGGTCATCTAGAGCGCCCTCAGTCCCTCGATCACCTCGCGGAGGATGCGCTCGTCGGGCAGGTGTGCGGGCGGTACGGGGCGGCTGACCGTGACGCAGCTGCGTTCCAGCAGGTCTCCCAGGAGCACTCTGACCACGCCCAGGGGCAGATCGGCGTCGGCGGCCAGTTCGGCGACGGACTGGGTTTCGGTACGGCACAGTTCGATCAGGGTCCGGTGTTCCGGTCCCAGCGACGTGTCGTCGTCGACGCCGGGGGCGCCCTCGTCGAGCGAGACCAGAGCGATCAGGTCGAAGTGCACCCCGGTGGGGCCCGACTGGGTGCGGCCGCCCGTCATGGCGTAGGGACGGACGAGAGGCCCGGCCTCCTGGTCGTACCACTGGCTCCCGGGCTGCGGCGGAACGCCCGGCGTGTCCTCGGTCATCTGCGTCGGCCGTCCTCGGTCAGCCCGCGACGGGCGGCTGTGCGGCGGCGCGCGGCGGCGTATGGAGATGCTCGCCGACCCGTTTGACCAGGAGTGCCATCTCGTACGCCACGAGGCCGATGTCCGCGGTGACCGCGGTCAGGACGGCGAGGCACGACCCGTCCCCTGCCGCGGCCACGAAGAGGAAGCCCTCGTCCATCTCCACCATCGTCTGGCGTACCCCGCCGACGCCGAAGTGGCGTCCGGCCCCTTTGGCCAGGCTGTGGAATCCGGACGCGACGGCGGCGAGATGTTCGGCGTCCTCGCGCCGCAGACCCGTGGACGCGCCCACCGCCAGGCCGTCGTTCGACAGCACCACGGCGTGTCGCACGTCGGCCACGCGCAGCACCATGTCGTCCAGCAGCCAGTCGAGTTCACCGGACGGCTGGGCGGATCTCGTGCTCGAATCCTGGATCATGCGGTGTCTCCTTCGCTGCTGTCGCCGCCCGCTTCGACGTCGGGGGTCGCGGGGTCGCCGGGTGACCTGCCGCCGCCGCGTACCCAGCCGTCCCGGTAGGCGGTCATCCGCGCGCGTACGCGTTCGGGTGTGCGTTCGTCGTCCGTCGCGGACGGCGGTGTCTCCGTCGGCTCCGCGGCGCGCTGTCCGCGCAGTTGGGGTGCCAGATGCGCCTGGCGTACACGTCGTGGGAGTTCCTCGGAGGTCTCGGTGTCGTCGACCGAGCGGTGCAGCCTGAGTGTCGCGACCCGGGGCGGAGGGGTCTCCCGAGCGCCGTTCACCGGGCCTTCGCCGGCGGCCGCTACCGGGGGCACCAGTGCGGGTCGTTCGGCGGCCGCTCGGACGGCGTCCTGCTCCGGGGCGGACGCCACGCGCGCGTACTCCCGCTCCACCGGCCTGTCGGTCTCGGCCTGTGCGGTGGGACGTTCCCTCGGACCGCCGTCCAGGAGAGCGGTGGGCAGCAGGACCACCGCGGTGGTGCCTCCGTAGGGCGAGGTCCGCAGTTGGACCTTGATGTCGTGCCGGGCCGAGAGTCTGCTGACCACGAAGAGGCCGAGCCGGTCGCTGTCGAACAGGTCGAGTGCCTCGGACTGCTCGATGCGGTGGTTGGCCTGGGCCAGGGTCTCCTTGCCCATGCCGAGCCCCCGGTCCTCGACCTCGATCACGTAGCCGTTGCCCACGGGTTCGCCGGTGATCCGGACACGGGTGTGGGGCGGCGAGAACTGGGCGGCGTTCTCGACGACCTCAGCGAGGAGGTGGGTGAGGTCGGCGACCGCGGTGCCGATCACCGCCGCGTCGGGGAGCTGGCGCACCTCCACTCGCGCGTAGTCCTCGACTTCGGAGACCGCCGCCCGGACGACGTCGGTCAGCGAGACGGGCATCCGCCAGGCGCGGCCGGGGGCGGCCCCGGAGAGGATGATCAGGCTCTCCGCGTGACGTCTCATCCTGGTGGTGAGGTGGTCGAGGCGGAAGAGGTCGCTCAGCTCGTCGGGGTCGTCCGACCTGCGCTCCATGGCGTCCAGGAGGTTCAGCTGGCGGTGTACGAGCACCTGGCTGCGCCGGGCGAGGTTGACGAAGACTCCGGAGATCCCGCCGGCCAGCTCCGCGCGTTCGACGGCGGCGCGCAGAGCGGCTCGATGCACGGTGTTGAGTGCTTCGGCGACCTGGCCCGTCTCGTCGTCCGAGGGCCTTCCGAGAGGCGCTTCGGCACGAACGTCGACCGCTTCGCCCGCCCGTAGTCGGCGCATGGCCTCGGGGAGTTTCCTGCGGGCGATGTCCAGGGCGCTGTCGCGCAGGCTGACCAGTTCGACGACGAGGTCGCGGCCGATGCGCACGGAGATGATCAAGGAAGCGATGCCCGCGGCGAGCCCGAAGAGGACCGCTGCGCCTGCGGGCGTGAACAGCGCGCGCCCGAACGGGTCCGCCCCGTCCGTCACGGCTGCTTCCGTCACGATCGACCGCATACCGTCCTGCACCCGCGCGTGAGCGATGTCCCAGGCCGATTCCGGCGCGGCCTCGACGGCCTTGGCGCCCGGACGGGCGGCCAGCACCCTGTCCTCGACGGTGCCCACATCCAGGTAGGCGGTTCCCTGAGCCAGGTCCTTCCAGGCCGCGCGTTCGGGTCCTCGCAGGTCCACCATGGCGGCATCGGTCAGTGCGCGGCGGGTGTCGACCGCGCCAGTGAACAGGCGGAGCCGCTCGCCGTCGAGGCTTCCGGCGCGCCGGGCACCGCCGAGGACGGCGTCCTCCTGGGCGAGGGCTTCCCCGGCCCGGGAGAATTCGAGCAGCACGCGCGCGTCGGAGCTCATTGCCGCGTCGTGGACACCGGAGAGCGCGCCGTCGACACCGAGGGCCGTCGCGATGGCCTTCGTGTAACGGCCGTATGCCTCGTCCCAGCCGGTGCGCCGGTCCAGTACGGACGCGCGGAGCGACCTCAGACTCCCCGCGTCGGTGACGAAGTCGTCGAGCCGTTCCGCGGCTCCCGCGGGGAGGTCGGCTCCGTCGGCGACGGTGTGGTTGTCGCCGAGGCGGAGCTTCGCGACGGCACGGTCGGTCTGCCGGGCAAGGTTCCTGAACCCGCTCGACTGTGGCCTGGCGGGATCGGTCGCGTAGCTGACGGCGGCCGCACGTTCCGCCTGGAGCGCGGCGACCGCGGCGTCGACAGGTGCCCGGACGGTGGCGTCGACGCGTTGCAGTTGTCGCAGGCGTGCGACGTCCTGGGCGGTGCTCACGGTGGCGAACGCCCACAGTGCGAGCAGTGAGACGACCGGCACCATCAGCAGGCTGACGACCTTGGCGCGGACGGTGCGGGGCCGGAGGTGCCATCCCTCGGCGGCCGGGCGGGTCTGTGTCACTGCCTCGGTGGCCGACCCCTCGAACTCGGGGCGCTCGTCAGCCGGCGGGCCCGCGTGAGCACGGCGGCCCCGGGCCCGGGGTGGCGGCTGGGCGCCGGCTGTGGTGGTTCTGCGGGGTGTACGCATGGCCTCCTCGATCGGAGAGTTCGGGGCGGCCCTTCGCGGCCGGATGCTGCCAGGCCTGCCGCTAGCGGGCGATGGTCTCGACCGGCCGCCGGGCCGACGCGGACACCTCTCGGCCTTGGGACATCGGAGAGAGTGCGACGAATGCCGCGGTCAGGAAGAGGTAGGACCCGAGGCCGACGGCCAGAGGGAAGATGAACTGCATCGCCGTGGCGCCGGACAGGGCGCTTGCGGAGGGGCTGACGCGCACGCTCACCGCCATCATTCCGGTGTAGTGCATGCTGCTCACCGCGCCGCCCATGACGAGGGAGGCGGCGGTGACCGCGGCGGGTGACCTGATCGAGAGCGCCGCCCACAGGGCGGCGGTCGCGGCCAACACCGCCAGGAGGACGGACAGTCCGACGAGTGCGGGGTCGTAGTGCACTTGGCCGTGCAAGCGCAGGGCCGCCATGCCGAGGTAGTGCATGCTCGCGACGCCGAGTCCGGTGGTGAGCCCGCCGATGACGAACGCGCGGTGCCGGTCGCGTCCGTATCCGACGGCGAAGAGTCCGACGCCCACGAACGCCATGGCGACGAGCAGGCTCAGGACGGTCAGCGGCACGTTGTAGCGGATCTCCGTGCCGGTGACGCCGAAGCCCAGCATCGCCACGAAGTGCATCGTCCAGATGCCGGTGCCGATCGCGGAGGCCGCGGCCAAGAGCCAGTTGCGGCGCGACGAGCCGGTGGATCCGAGAGCGCGGACCGCGCAGCGCAGGCCGAGGGCGGCGCCGATGGAGGCCATCACGTACGACAGCACGGGGGTCAGCCAGCCGAAGGCGGCGTGGTCCAGGTGTCCCATGGCCCAGGGACGCTAGTAGGCGCGGAGTGGTGCGAAGGGGGCGCATTTCGAAAGCTGTTGCAATATGACGAAGGCGTACACCTCGGCGATCGCATCGGGTTCGAACGTGTGCACCGCGTCATCCTTCGTGTCGGTGAGAGATCATGCGGCACATGAGCGACGACCACACACACGTCCAGGACTTCTTCGCCGCGCGCGCGGCCGACTGGGACAACCGGTTCCCCGACGACGGCCCCGCTTACGAGGCCGCGGTGGCGGACATGGGGCTGCTTCCGGGAGACCGGGTGCTCGACGCGGGCTGCGGAACCGGACGCGCCCTGCCGGCGCTGAGGGCTGCCGTGGGCGGCGTCGGGGTGGTCGTCGGGGCCGATCTGACCGCCGCCATGCTGGAGGCCGCCGTGCGGGCCGGACGCGACCGCGACGGACGCCTCCTGCTGGCCGACGTCGCCGCACTGCCCCTGCGCTCGGAGTCACTGGACGCGGTGTTCGCGGCCGGACTCGTCGCCCACCTGCCGAACCCCGCTGAGAATCTGCGGGAGTTGGCGCGCGTGGTGCGCCCCGGAGGCACGCTGGCGCTGTTCCATCCGATCGGCCGGGCCGCCCTCGCGGCGCGCCAGGGCCGGCGGCTCACCCCGGAGGACCTGCGCGCCGAGCCCAACCTGCGCCCCCTGCTCGCCGGTTCGGGCTGGGACATGACCTCGTACGCGGACGAGGACGCCCGCTTCCTCGCGCTCGCCGTGCGCAGGGGATGAGAGCGGCGCCCCGGATCCGCGCCGACGGTCAGTGCGTACCGGCGAGAACCGCGACCAGGGCGTCAGGGTTGTCGAACATGATGTTGTGGCCAGCGCCCGGCACGGTCACGACCCGTACTCCAGCCGCCTCCAGGCCCTGGGCGCCGGAGAGTTCGCCACTGAGGTCGCCCTGAAGGTAGACGCGGTCGACAGTCAGTCCGGTGAGCATCTGACGCATCGTCGGGACGGTGCCGTGCCGGAGCGCCAGCGCGGTGCGGTGCAGGGCACGCGGGTCGGCGAGGCGCATGGTCGCGGCTCAGGACGCCCCGACCCTATCGAGCACGCGCGCGTGACCGCCGTTCTCCACGAAGTCGTCCTCCTCGTACGAGGCGATACCGCTGTCGCCCGTCGTGCCCGGCGGATACGGGTCGAGGTTGGCCTCGATGAGGACGAGACGTGAGACGAGGCCGGGCCGCCGGTGGGCGAGCACCACGGCGACGGCGCCTCCCATGCTGTGCGCGACGAGTTCCGCTCCGGTGACACCGGCGTCGTCCAGGACGGCGGCGAGAGCCCGCGCGTGATCCTCCAGCGTGTAGCCGAAGTCCGCCGGCCTGTCGCTGATGCCGTGTCCCGGCAGGTCGACGAACAGGGTCCTGCGGCCCGCCAGTTCGGGCCGGGCGGCGATGTGGGCGCTGTAGACCGTCGAGGCCGCCCCGAGGCCGTGCACGTACACGCGCGCGGGCCCGGTTCCCGGCGCCTCGGTCCATCGGACCAGGCTTCCCCTGCTGTCGAACTCGGCTTGCCTCATCAGGCCCTCCCCGTCACGGCGTCCCACGCTTCCGCTCGGAGCATACATCGGTTCGGATGTATTCATGAACCGATGTACACCGTGCGTGCGGGAGGATGGGGTCATGCTGGAGCTGGCCATCCTCGGATTCCTCTGCGACGCCCCGCTGCACGGCTATGAGCTGCGCAAGCGCATCACCGCCCTGACGGGCCACGTGAAGCCGGTGGCGGAGAGCACGCTGTACCCCGCCATCAGACGACTGGAGAACGCGGGTCTGCTGGAACGCGCCACGCAGCCCGGTTCCGTGGCCGCCCCTCGTCACGTGCTGACACTCACCGAGGAGGGCAGACGCGAACTGCGGCGCAGGCTCGCGGAACCGGCCGGGCGGGACATCAGCGACGAGAACAGGTGGTTCGCGGTGCTCGCCTTCCTGAGTCATCTGGCCGACCCGGCGGCACAGGCGGCGGTGCTGCGTCGCAGGCTCGCCTTCCTGGAGGAGCCGGCGAGCTTCTTCTACGACGGTGACCGGCCGGTGCGGGCCGAAGAACTGGACGACCCTTTCCGGCGAGGCATCCTCACGATCGCCCGGGCCACGAGCGAGGCCGAACTGGCGTGGCTGCGGGCCACTCTCGACTCGCTCGACGCCGCGGGCGGTTGAGACCGGGCCGCCACCCACACCCGGAACCGAGCAGATCCCCGGCCCACCGACGCGGTAGCCGTCCAGGTAACCCTTGGCCTCCCGGTTCTGCCGGGCGAAGTACGGGGCGCGACGCCGTGTCACCAGGCGGACCAGTCGGTCACGCACGCGTAGGGCCCTGCGGACCGGCGCGCGCGTGGCGGTCCGCAGGAGGTGCGCCCCGGGTCGCCCTCTTCTGCCGCCGCGCCTCCAACTCTACGTTGAGTAGCAGCAGATGAACGTTTGGCGACGGCGATCGAGCAGGGGGAAGGTGGCCCGATGTCCGGCATGTTCGACAGGCTCCGCACGATGGCAGGCAGGAAGACGGCGGAACAACCCGGAGAGGTCGGTCCCGGGGCTGCCCGCGAGGGTGGGAGGCGCGGCCACAACCTCTTCGAGGCGGCCTCGGCGTACGTCTCCGCCTGTGCCGAGGACGATCAGGAGCGGATCGACGAGGCGGCCTCCTGGGTATCGCCCGAGGCGCTCTCGTTCGGGGTGACCGAACTGGCCTGCCGGGCGGTCATCGCCCTCGCCCGGGAACGCGACGAGTCGCCCGGGACGGTCACGCGCTCACTGCTCGGACTCCCCGCCGCCTGACTCGGCCGGCCGTGGGGGGCGTTTCGCCCCTGTCCAGCCGGATAACTGCAGCTCCGCATGTGTTTCTGGCCCGTGACAAGGGCCTTCCGATCGCATTAGGGTGCGCCGACAGATGGACCGATCGGGAGGCTGGGATGGCCGGGACGGACGAAGAAGCCGTCACCACCGTGGGCGAGGAAGCCGTCACCGTGGACGACGACGCGCTGTACGTGCTGACGGCGGTGCTGCTGACACCGGCGAAGTTCCCCAGCGTGCTCGGGGACGACTACCCCGAGGCCTGTGCGGCGCTCGGCCTGGCGCCGCTCGCCGACGGGTACGGACTGGTGCTCGGCCAGGACGGGGATGGCGCGCGCTGGACCGTCGTCATCGACGACGTGTCCCTGGTCGCCGTGGCCATCGCCTCCTGGGACTGCGGGATGGAGCACGAACTGTCGCCGGACGAGCGGACGGTTGTCGCCGCGCTGCCCGGCTGGCCCCTTGAGGTTGCTGTCGCGGCACCCGGGGTCCCGGCCCCGCACGATCCGTCGACCGAGCCCACGGAACGCGCTCCGCTGACTCCGCCGGACACCACAACCTGGGGGCCCGCCCAGCGGCGTCTGGGTGCCGACGAGATCGCCCTCCAGTGGGCGACGTGGCGGGACCAGATAGACGACAGCGAATTCGCGCCCACGAACGGCGCGGAGCAGCACGGGGACGACGACGTCGAGGCCGGGGCCACCGAGGACGCCGTAGACGCCCAGGCCGAGCAGGAGAAGCCCGGCGACGGTGCGGAACGCACGGGGGTCCGCCGCGTATTGGCCGAGGCGCGCTCGTACGTGGACACCCCTCCCCCGCTGGGCCGCGTGCGCTCGTCGTTCGCCACGGGAGACGCCCGCACCCTGCGCGCCGACGGTCCGGGTTGGTCCCTCGTCGCCCGGACCGACGACATCGCGTTCGTCCTCCTCGACGACGAGCCCGGCGAGGTCCTGCCTGTCGGACGCGGACCGGAGCTGCCCGGCCTCCTTGAGGCTCTCGACAAGATGGCCGTCCGCCCGAGCTGAGCGACGGCGCCACCGAGAGACCCGGTGACGCCGACCTCGTCAGTCCTCCGCCGCCCCGACCCGCCGGCCCTCGCCGGTATCGGCGGCCTGCGGTCGGGCGGCCCTCAGCGGCCGATCTCCTTGCGGGTGACGCGGCGCAGCCTGCGCCGCTGCGAGGGGTCCAGGGCCAGGTACGCGGCCGCCGGAACGCCCAGCACGATCAGGAAGGCGGCCCACCAGGGCAGCCAGATCAACAGGATCAGGCCGACCGCCACACCCCCTGCGGCGATCTTCGCGTTCTTCGACATTGTGTGTCGCCTCCTCCGCGGCTGCTGCCGCTCTCTGTCCTGAGAACGGGTCCCTGCGTCCCACGGTTCCGGACCGCGACCCTGATACGTCCCTGAGGTGCGCCCCTTACTCGACCCTGAGAGGTTCCCCGACCTCGTACATGTGGCGCAGGGCCTGTCGGTAGGAGTCGACGAGCCCGGTCTCAGCGTAGGGAATACCCAATTCGCGGCAGTGGGCGCGCACCAGAGGCTGGACTCGACGCAGATGCGGGCGCGGCATGCTGGGAAACAGGTGGTGCTCGATCTGGTAGTTGAGACCGCCGAGGAACCAGTCGGTGAGAACGCCGCCCCGGACGTTGCGCGAGGTGAGGACCTGCCGGCGCAGGTGTCCCCAGCGCTCGCCGTCCGGGTCGGGCATTTCCATGCCCTTGTGGTTGGGCGCGAAGGACATCCCGAGATGCAGGCCGAACAGCGCCTGGTGAAGGACCGCGAAGGCCAGCGCCCTGCCCGGAGACAGGACGGTGAGCAGCAGAGCCGCGTAGGCGACGACATGGGTGACCAGCAGAAGCGCCTCCACGGCCCGCTCACGTGGCGGCTGGCGGCGAAGGTCCCGGAACCCGTGGATCTTCAGGGCGATGCCTTCGAGGAGGGTCAGCGGGAAGAACAGCCAGGCCTGGTTGCGGGTGAGCCAGCGCCGGAATCCGGTCCGCTCGCCGGCCTGGCCGCTCGTGAAGACCAGGACGTCGGCGAGGACGTCGGGGTCCTTGTCGATGTGGTTGGGGTTGGCGTGGTGCCGGTTGTGTTTGTCGTTCCACCAGGCGTAGCTCATGCCGAGGAGCAGGTTGCCGTGGACCAGACCGATGACGCGGCCGACCGTCTTGTTGCCGGTGATCTGGGAGTGGCCCGCGTCGTGACCGATGAACGCCGTCCGGGCGCCCAGCGCGGCGAGCACCGGCGCGAGGAGCAGGGTCCACCAGGAGTCGCCGATGAGGACGACACCGGTGAGCACACCGGCCAGGCCCAGCAGGTTCACGGCGATCTCGCGGGCGTACCAGCCATGGCGTCGGCCCAGGAGTCCCCGCTCCTTGACCCTGCGCAGCAGGGGTGCGAAATCGCTGCCCGGGGCCGCCCTCGAGCCCTCCCTCGGGGCGGGTCCTGCGAGGACGGTGGCGCTCTGGGCCATGACGGGTCTCCGGGTCTCTCGGGGAGCGGGCCGACCTGATCTCTCAGGAAGTGGGCTGACCTGATGAAACGTACGAATCAGCGGCCTCCCTGGGCCATGGCGTCACCACCCCGTTCCGTGCGGGGGTTTCCCCCGGCCGCTCAGGGGGGTGGCACCCCTCCGGGGGCGCAGGAGGCACCGATCTTCGCTGGGCCGTGGCCGCAATCGCCGGCCCGCGCCCGTCCGCCCCCGCCGTGCTGTACCCTCGGCGACTCGACCCAGTAGTCAAATTTGATGAATCCGAGGGATGCGTCATCGCTGTGCAGAGGATTCCCGCGGTCGACGCCGCCGACATCTCCGAATTGGCCCGCTGCTGCGCCGTGTTCGTGCCCGCCGATCCGCCGCGTTCGGGCAGCGTCGCGTTCTGGCACCCGGACGGCGACGCACCGCCGGCGGTGACCTCCGGCTCGGCCGAGGACCTGACGGTGGCGCTGCCCGTGGCGGGCGGCGTCGAGACCGTCTCGGTGCCCGCGGTGCTGCTGCCGGTGCGGGCCGCACTTCCGGTCCTCACGCGCGCGCGGGCGGGGGCGCAGGCGCACCGGGCGACCTCCTTCTGGGGTGCTGCCGGTGTGCTCGCGCTCCAGTTCGCCGCCCGAGGGCTGCTGCTGCCGGGAGTGACGGCCGAGGACCACGACACCTGGCGCGCCGGCCCGCTGAGCGCACGGGACCTGGAGCGCGTCCGC
Organism: Streptomyces sp. NPDC005302; assembly: GCF_040607345.1. Taxonomy (NCBI): domain Bacteria; kingdom Bacillati; phylum Actinomycetota; class Actinomycetes; order Kitasatosporales; family Streptomycetaceae; genus Streptomyces; species Streptomyces sp. NPDC005302. The sequence continues at coordinate 100,627 of NZ_JBEXGN010000008.1, read as the reverse complement.
GCACTGGCCGCCGCGATGCCTCCGGAGGCACACGCCGTGCCGCTCCAGAACCTTGCCGGGGTGGTGGACGAGCGCTCTGGGACGGCGGACACGCCCGGAGAACTGGTGGACGGCGACGCCGCGCCCGTGCGGCTGCCCGATCCCGAACGGCTCGTGAGGGCGTTCCTGGACGCGGTCGCCGACGCCCTGCCGCGCTCCCCGGCGGCGGCCCTCGCGGCGGGTGGCCGGGCGTTCGCGGCGCCGGAGCCCCAGCCGGTGCCGCAGCATCGCGCCTGGACCGCCGAGGTCGCCGAGACCCACGAGGCCGACGTGCGCATCTCGCTGCGCGTCGAGGTGCCGACCCCTGCGTCGGCCGGGCCTGAGGTCCCGTCACTGCCGTTCCGAGCGGTGGTTCAGCTGCACAGCGCGCACGACCCCGCTCTTGTCGCGGACGCCGGAACCGTGTGGGCGGGCTCCTCGCCGTTCGGCCCACGCGCGCGAATGGCCGCCCTGCTCGCTCTCCGCCGTGCAACAAGGAGCTGGCCACCCCTGGCGCCGCTGCTCTCGGCCGCCGTTCCCGACGCGGTCGAACTCGCCGACGAAGAGGTCGGCGAGCTCCTCGGAGAGGGCGGCCGGCTGCTGGCGCTCGCCGGTGTCGACGTGCACTGGCCCAAGGAACTGGCCCGGAAGTTGACGGCTCGCGCCGTCGTCGGTCCTCACGCCACCGCGGACGACCGGGGCGAGGGTCAGGCCGGCGCCGAGGGCGGATCCGGCGACAGACTGGTCTCGGACGTGCCGTCCTTCCTGTCGGCGGACGCGCTGCTCGCGTTCGACTGGCGGTTCGCGCTGGGCGACCAGCAGCTCACACGGGAGGAGCTGGACCGGCTGGCCGAGGCGAATCGGCCCATGGTGCGCCTGCGTGACCAGTGGGTCCTCGTCGACCCCGAGGCGGTCCGGCGGGCGCGGGCCCACCGGGACCGCAAGGTCACGCCCGTCGAGGCGCTGAGCGCCGCCCTGACGGGCTCCGCCGAGGTGGACGGCCACCGGGTCGACGTGGAGGCCACGGGCTGGCTGGCGACCCTGCGGGAGCGGCTGACGGACCCCGAGGGGCAACAGCCGGTCGGGCAACCCGCGGAGCTGCGTGCCACACTGCGCGACTACCAGTCGCGCGGCCTCAACTGGCTGGCCCGGATGACCTCTCTGGGCCTGGGCGGCTGCCTGGCCGACGACATGGGGCTCGGCAAGACGATCACCTTGATCGCCCTGCACCTCCACCGGCAGACGGACACGTCGGCCGCGGGCCCCACCCTGGTCGTCTGTCCGGCCTCCCTGCTGGGCAACTGGCAGCGCGAGATCGAACGGTTCGCCCCCGGCACCCCGGTACGCCGCTTCCACGGTGCCCGGCGGAGCCTGGAAGGCCTGTCCGACGGCGAGTTCGTCCTGACGACCTACGGCACGATGCGGCTCGACGCGCCACGACTCGGCGAGACCCCCTGGGGTCTGGTGGTGGCGGACGAGGCCCAGCACGTCAAGAACCCCTACTCGGCGACCGCGCGGGCGCTGCGCACCATCGGCGCGCGGGCACGCGTGGCGCTCACCGGCACTCCCGTGGAGAACAACCTCTCGGAACTGTGGGCGATCCTGGACTGGACGACACCGGGTCTGCTCGGCCGGCTCGGTACCTTCCGCACCCGTTACGCGCAGGCTGTCGAGGGCGGCCAGGACCCCGCGGCGGCCGACCGACTCGCCCGGCTGGTCCGGCCGTTCCTGCTGCGCCGCCGCAAGTCGGACCCGGGCATCGCACCCGAGCTGCCGCCGAAGACCGAGACCGACCGCGCCGTGACGCTCACCCAGGAACAGGCCGGACTGTACGAAGCCGTGGTCCGCGAGACCCTCGCCGAGATCGCCGGCGCGGACAGCATGGCCCGGCGCGGTCTGATCGTGAAGCTGCTCACCGGGCTCAAGCAGATCTGCAATCACCCCGCCCAGTTCCTCAAGGAGGAACAGCCCAGGATTCCGGGCCGTTCGGGCAAGTTGGAGCTGCTGGACGAACTCCTCGACACCATCCTCTCCGAGGGGGCGAGCGTGCTGGTCTTCACCCAGTACGTGCGGATGGCACGCCTCATCGAGCGCCATCTGGCGGCGCGCGGGGTGACGACGCAGTTCCTCCACGGCGGAACACCCGTCCCCGAACGCGAGGCGATGGTGGAGCGCTTCCAGGAAGGCGGGATCCCGGTCTTCCTCCTGTCGTTGAAGGCGGCCGGCACCGGCCTCAACCTGACCCGCGCGGAGCACGTCGTGCACTACGACCGCTGGTGGAACCCTGCCGTCGAGGCGCAGGCCACGGACCGCGCGTACCGCATCGGGCAGAACCGGCCGGTGCAGGTGCACCGCATCATCGCCGAGGGGACCATCGAGGACCGCATCGCCGACATGCTGCGCCGCAAGCAGCGGTTGGCCGACGCGGTCCTGAGCGCGGGTGAGGGGGCCCTGACCGAACTGACCGACGCGGAACTGGCAGACCTGGTGGAGTTGCGAGGGGGCGCACGATGACGGATCGGGACGAGGAGCGCACGTTCGGAGCACTGCCGCCCGCGCGCGGGCAGGCCTTCGCGCGGACGTGGTGGGGCCGGGCCTGGCTGCGGGCCCTGGAGGACGCTGCGTTGGACTCGGAACAGGTGAGGACCGGCCGCAGGCTGGCGCGTGCGGGAGCGGTGGGCGCGGTGTCCGTGCGCCCCGGACGCGTCACGGCCGTCGTCGAGGACCACGACGGAACCGCCCACAGGGCGGACGTCCTGCTGCACGAACTGTCGGAGGAGCAGTGGGACCGCTTCCTGGACATGGCCGCCGAGCGGTCCGGGCACGTCGCCGCACTGCTCGACCGCGACATGCCACCGCACCTCGTCGAGGACGCGGCGGCCGCGGGCGTCGAACTCCTGCCGGGGCTCGGCGATCTGGACGCGGAGTGCGAGTGCGGCGCATGGGACCACTGCGGTCACACCGCCGCGCTCTGCTACCAGGTGGCGCTGCTGCTCGACCAGGACCCGTTCGTGCTGCTTCTGATGCGGGGTCGGGGTGAGCGCGCGCTCCTGGAAGCCCTCCAAGGACGCGGTGAACGGTCCGCGGAGCAGCCGGGCGAGACCGGGGAGGGAATGGACGCCGTGGAGGCCTACGCGACGGGTGACATCCTTCCGCCGCTCCCGACGGACCCGGCGCTGCCCGAACGGCCCGGGACTCCACCGTCCCTGGAGACCGAGGGCGCACCGGCTCCCGGAGTCGACCCCGGCGCCCTGGAGTTCATCGCTCACGCGGCTGCTCAGGAGGCGCACCTGATACTCGCCGAGGCACTCGGCCGCGCACCCGGAGGGAGCGCCGCGGAGACGGCGGCGCTCTCCCTCGCCCAGGACGCTGTTCGGCTGGCCGCGTGCGATCCCCCGGAGAGGGTCGCCGAGCGACTGGCGGCCGGTTCGGGGCGCGAACGCGAGGAACTGAGGCTCGCGGTTCGGGCCTGGCGGTACGGCGGTGTCTCCGCGCTCTCGGTCCTGGAGGACGAGTGGGCCGTCGGGACGGAATCGCTGACACGCGCGCGTGCGGCCCTGCACGCCGCCTGGGAGGAGGACGAGAGGCCACGGCTGCGCGCGGACCTCAATCGCTGGACGGCCGGCGACACCGGCACGCAACTCCGCCTCGGCCGGGACGGCGGATGGTGGCCCTATCGCAAGGAGGAGGGGCGTTGGGCCCCGGCGGGGCCGGCCACGGCGGACCCGGCCACCGCGCTCGCGACCGCCGGGGAAGACCCGATGACTGGTTGACGGCCGCCGTTCACCTCGCTGTCGGCCTTCGTTACACGCCAGGGCCAACTCTGGCCGCTGTCACCGAACTTGGCCCCCAGGAGGCTCGATGTCCCCGCACGCAGTCGGCAGGCGCCCCATCCACCGGTCCGTCGCCGTCGGCGTGCCGCTCGCCCTGCTGGCCACCTTTGCGGTGGCCGGCACGGCGAACGCGACGGCCGGGCACGCGCAGCCGAGGGTGACGCACACCGCGACTCTCGGCAGCCTCCCGCTGGGGGCGTTCAGCAACGCGTTGCTGCCCGGGACGGTGGACAACGACAGGGGAGTCGACCTCGGCGGCATCGGCAGTGACATCTACCCTGCCGGCCGCGAGGGCGAGTTCTGGACGGTGACCGACCGCGGGCCGAACGGCCAGATCAAGGTGGACGGCGCCAAGCGCCGGACGTTCCCGGTACCGGGCTTCGACCCGGCGATCGTGAAGATCCGGGTGAGCGGCGGCGCGGTGAAGGTGATCGACGCGATCCCGGTCACCACGTCGTCGGGCAAGCCCGTCACCGGGCTCTCCAACCAGGCGGGACGCGACGAGGCGCCGTACTCCTTCGACGCCGGGACTCCGCTGCCGTACAACCCGAACGGCGTGGACACCGAGGGCATCGTGCGGGCGGCGGACGGGTCGTTCTGGCTCGTCGACGAGTACGGTCCGTCCCTCCTCCATGTCTCCGCGCGCGGGAAGGTGCTCACGCGCTACGTCCCCAAGGGGCTGCACTTGACGGGCACGGACTACCCCGTGGTGGAGGCGCTGCCGGCGATCCTGCTGCACCGGAAGATCAACCGCGGTCTCGAAGGGCTCACCCGACTGCCCGGCGGCGATCTGGTGATGGCGCTGCAGAGCCCGCTCTCCCTGCCGGACGGCGACGCGGGCGACGCGTCCCGCACGACCCGCCTGCTGCGTTTCTCGACCGGGAAGCGTGCCGTGACGGCCGAGTACGCGTACCGCTTCGACCCGGTGAACGTGGTCGACCCGAGCGAGGACGACCCGTCCGAGTTGAAGATCTCGTCCGTGGTGGCGGTCGGCCCCGACCGGCTGCTCGTCGAGGAGCGCACCGACAAGGCCGCTCGCCTGCAGGAGGTGCGGCTCACGCGTCGTGCGGACATCCTGGACGGCAAGTACGACCGTGACACCACGTCGCCGTCCCTGGAGCAGCTCGACGATCCCGCGGCGGCCGGTGTTCCGGTGCTGGGCAAGCGTCTGGTCGTCGATCTGGGCACGGTCGCGGGGGTACCCGGCAAGATCGAGGGCGTCGCGCGCGTGGACTGCGACACGCTCGCCCTCATCAACGACAACGACTTCGGCATGACGGACGGCTCGGGCGCCTTCGACGCGCAGGGCCGGCTCGTGGACAGCGGTATCGAGACGACGGTCACCTACGTGCGGCTGCCCCGTCGTATCTGACACCGGCGCACCCGATCGCGGTACGCGCGTGTGGACGATGGACAGCGACCACACGCGCGTACCGTTCGCCTGAAGGGCTCGACGCGGCGCATCACTTGAGAGGCTTGCTGAGTCTGCCGGCCCCCTTGCCGACGTTCGCGGCCAGGCTGCAGGCGACGTTGTCGATACCGATCCTGTAGCTGCCGGTGTCGGGATACTGCACCAAGGTGTTGCGCACCGTGCCCGCTGCCTGATCCGCCGCCTTGCGCTCCAGAGGCGCCTTGCAGAGAGCCGACGCGGCCTTCTTGAGGGTGGCGTCGGTCGTGTAGGTACCGTTGAGTTCGGCGATCTTCACCACCTCGGCGTCGTGCGGCTCGGTGCACGAGCGTTTGGCCGCCTGGCCGGGAAGGGCGGCGTCCGTGTCGAAACAGTCACCCTTCCGCAGCATGTAGTACGGCACTTCGTCGGCGGCGAGCGTCGGGACGAGTGACTCCAGGCCACTGGGAACTAGGCCCGTGGGCAGCTCGGTGGGAAGCGACGGCACGGCACTGGGCAGCTCGGTGGGCAGCGAAGGCAGCTCGGACGGAAGGCTCAGGGAGGGACTCGGGGAACTCGGGGAACTCGGGGAACTCGCCGTGGTCTCGGTGGGCGCCTTCTTGTCGTCCCCGCCCCCGCCGGTGGCGGCCACCGCGACGGCGACCACGACCCCGACGACGACGATCACCGCGATGACGATGAGCACCGTGTTGCGCCGCCGCCCTCCCCGATGTCCTCCGGGACCGGGTGGCCCGGGAGGTGGTGGGGGCCATCCCCCGCCTCCTTGCCCGGGCGGCCAGTTCCCCTGGGACGGTGGTCCGAAGCCTCCCGGAGGAGATCCGCCACTGCCGGGGGGAGAGCCGTGGCCGCCGGGAGGCGCTCCGTACCCGCCCGAGGACGGCGGCCCGTAACCTCCGGAGGTCGGGGGCCCGTAGCCCCCGGACGGCGGGCCCGGGACGTCACCTCCATGAGGTGAGTCTCCCGGCGACCTTGGGGGCTGAGGGGGTAAGGGCGGCATGGCCATACCGCCAAGAGTCGCCGCGAACCGGTCATCGCGCGACCCCTGCGCGGAAGTTGATACGGACTCATGCCATGGACCGCATCATTCCGGCGCATTCGAAGGCCACAGCCGGATCGCCCACGACGTCCCGGCACGGGTCCACCGGACGTGGACCCGTGCCCTGTGGAACACCGATCAGGCCCGCGCACCGAGGAGATGGTCCATCGCGAGCTGGTCCAGCTGCTCGAAGGCCATGCCGCGCTGGGCCGCCGCTTCGACGTCGAAGTCCTCGAAGGCCCCGCTGTCGGCGAGCAGCCCCTGCAGGCCGTCCGCCGCGGTGGGCTGCGCCAGCTCGTCCAGGCGCGAGGCACGCAGCGCCTCCTGGACCTCGGGGTCGGCACGGAATGCCGCCGAACGCTCCCGCAGGATCAGGTAGTTGCGCATGCAGCCGGTCGCCGACGCCCACACCCCGTCGAGGTCCTCGGTCCGCGGGGGCTTGAAGTCGAAGTGCTTCGGACCGGCGTAGCCGGCGTTCTCCAGAAGGTCGACCAGCCAGAACGCGGACCGCAGGTCACCCGCTCCGAACCGCAGGTCCTGGTCGTACTTGATGCCGGTCTGACCGTTCAGGTCGATGTGGAAGAGCTTGCCCGCCCACAGGGCCTGCGCGATGCCGTGCGGGAAGTTCAGGCCGGCCATCTGCTCGTGCCCGACCTCCGGGTTGACGCCGTACAGCTCCGGGCGCTCCAGTCGCTCGATGAACGCCAGGGCGTGTCCGACGGTGGGCAGCAGGATGTCGCCACGCGGCTCGTTCGGCTTGGGCTCGATCGCGAACTTCAGGTCGTAGCCCTGGGAGATCACGTACTCCCCGAGGAGGTCGAAGGCCTCCTTCATGCGGTCGAGCGCCACGCGTACATCCTTGGCGGCTCCGGACTCGGCACCCTCCCGGCCGCCCCAGGCGACGTAGGTCTCGGCGCCGAGTTCGACCGCGAGGTCGACGTTGCGGATGGTCTTGCGCAGGGCGTAGCGGCGCACGTCACGGTCGTTCGCGGTGAACGCGCCGTCCTTGAAGACGGGGTGCGTGAACAGGTTGGTCGTGGCCATCGGGACCTTGAGGCCGGTGGCGTCCAGGGTCTGCCTGAACCGCTTGATGTGCGACTCGCGCTCACTGTCCGAGGACCCGAAGGGGATCAGGTCGTCGTCGTGGAAGGTCACTCCGTAGGCACCGAGCTCGGCGAGGCGCTGCACCGACTCGACCGGGTCGAGGGCGCGCCGGGTGGCGTCGCCGAACGGGTCCCTTCCCTGCCAGCCGACGGTCCACAGGCCGAAGGTGAACCTGTCCTCGGGGGTGGGCTGGTAGTTCATGTCGCGGCTCCTTGCTAGCTCCGACTATTTCGTCATGGCAGTTTACAAATTAGTATGCGAACGCATCTCTGGGAAGAGACGAGGTACGAAACCCTGGTCGTGGCGGGCCGGGAAGCCGTGCGAAACCGGGCCGTGCAGGTCCGGACAGCCCCGTAACCAGGACAGATCCCGCAGAGCAGCGGAAGAGGGAGAGCCCGATGTCAGCAGCCGAGGGTCCGCTCGTCGTCGGGGTGGACACGTCCACCCAGTCCACCAAGGCCCTGGTCGTCGACGCGTCGACCGGACAGGTGGTGGCGAGCGGGCAGGCGCCGCACACCGTCTCCACCGGGGCGGGGCGCGAGAGCGACCCCCGTCAGTGGTGGGACGCCCTGCGTGCGGCACTGCACCAGTGCGGTACCGCGGCCCACGAGGCCGCCGCGGTGTCGATCGGTGGCCAGCAGCACGGCCTCGTGACCCTCGACGCCCAGGGCGAACCCGTACGCCCCGCACTTCTGTGGAACGACGTCCGCTCGGCGCCGCAGGCGCGTCGGCTCGTCGAGGAACTCGGCGGCCCGAAGTCCTGGGCCGAGCGCACGGGCAGTGTGCCCGCCGCGTCGTTCACGGCCACCAAGTGGGCGTGGCTCGCCGAGCACGAGCCGGAGGCCGTCCGGGCGACGAGGGCGGTCCGCCTGCCGCACGACTACCTCACCGGGCGCCTCACGGGTGAGGGCACCACCGATCGCGGCGACGCCTCGGGCACGGGCTGGTGGTCTTCGGCGGCCGAGGCGTACGACGAGGAGGTCCTCGCCCACATCGGCCTCGACCCCGCTCTGCTCCCCCGCGTCGTCCGGCCCGGCGAGGTCGCCGGAACGGTGCACGCCGGCGGAGATCTCCCCTTCTCCAAGGGGACCCTCGTGGCCGCCGGAACGGGCGACAACGCGGCCGCCGCGCTCGGCCTGGGCCTGCGGCCCGGGACACCGGTGGTGAGCCTCGGCACCTCCGGCACGGTGTACGCCGTCTCGACACGCCGTCCCGCCGATCCGACGGGCACGGTGGCGGGGTTCGCGGACGCCCGCGGAGACTGGCTCCCGCTGGCCTGCACGCTCAACTGCACCCTGGCCGTCGACCGGGTCGCCGCGCTGCTCGGCCTGGACCGCGAGGCCGTCGAGCCGGGCGGCGCGGTCACGCTGCTGCCCTATCTGGACGGCGAGCGCACGCCCAACCTGCCGAACGCTTCGGGTCTGCTGCACGGCCTCCGGCACGACACGACGGGCGGCCAGCTGCTCCAGGCCGCCTACGACGGAGCCGTGCACTCCCTGCTGGACGCCCTCGACCTGGTCCTGGACGCAGACGCCGACCGCTCGGCACCCTTGCTTCTGATCGGCGGCGGCGCACGGGGGACGGCCTGGCAGCGGACCGTGCGACGGCTGTCCGGGCGGCCTGTGCAGGTCCCCGAGGCGAGGGAGCTGGTCGCGCTCGGCGCCGCCGCTCAGGCGGCCGGTCTGCTGACGGGCGAGGACCCGGCGGCTGTCGCTCGGCGCTGGGGCACCGACCGTGGCCCCGTCCTCGACGCCATGGAGCGGGACGAGGAGACACTCGCGAGGATCACCGGGGTACTCTCCGACGCGGCCCCGCTGCTCGAACGGGGGCCGAACGGAAACGGGAACTGACCGGAACCGACGCGGGCAGGCCCAGCGAGAATCCCGCTCTCGGGTGCGCATGCCGGAGAGCGCGAGCAGTCGGCCTCCGGTGAGTAACGCCAGGGGCCGCTGCGGCGCCCCGGAGGCCGGTACGCCGAGAGGCCGCCTCCCGAGGGGCGGACACCGAGAGAGGCCGACGGGACCGGCCGGACGAGGATTGACGGAGGCATGACCGCACCGCTGCACGAGGCCCATCCGAACGGTTCCGGCCGGCGGCTGCCCGACACCCAGCAGGGCATGCGCCGCCGCAACCTCTCCCGGGTCATGTACACCGTCAGCGCAGAGGGGCCGCTGTCGCGCGCCGCTGTCGCGTCGCACATCGGCCTGACCCGGGCGGCCGTGTCGACTCTGGTCGACGAACTGATCCGGGCGGGGCTCCTCGAGGAACTGGGCCCCGAGCGGCCCGGCAGGGTGGGGCGGCCAGGATCCGCGCTCGCCGTCAGCGGGCACGGCCCTGCCGGCATCGGGGCCGAGGTGGGGGTCGATCATCTCGCCGTGTGCGCGGTCGACCTGCGCGGCGATGTGCGTGCGCGTGCGGTGCGCCACGGAACGAACCGCGGCAGGGGCGCCGAGCAGGTGACCCGGGAGCTGACGAAGCTGGTCCGCCAGGTCGTCGCCGAGGCCGAACGGGAGGGGTTGTGGGCGGCGGGCCTCGCCGTCGCCGTGCCCGGGCTCGTGGCCCGGGACGGCAGGACCGTGGTCCGCGCCCCCAACCTGGACTGGCACGACACCGACCTCGGCGCTCTGCTCCCGTCCGAACTGCCCCTGTCCGTGGACAACGAGGCGAACTTCGGCGGTCTCGCGGAACTCTGGCTCGGTGACGCGACACCGCGCGACTTCCTGCACGTGTCGGCGGAGATCGGCATCGGTGCGGCGGTGCTCGTGGACGGGAGACTGCTGCGCGGTACCCGTGGGTTCGCGGGCGAGCTGGGGCATGTGCCGGTGCGCCCGGAGGGTCCCCGGTGTCCGTGCGGTGGTCGCGGATGCCTCGAACAGTACGCGGGCGAGGAGGCCGTCCTGCGGGCCGCCGGTCTGGAACCGGGCGAGGACCAGGTCGGGCTGCTGTCCGAGCGTGCCGCCGGGGGCGATCCGGACGTACGACGCGCTCTGAGCGACGCCGGGACCGCTCTCGGGATCGCGCTGACCGGGGCGGTGAACCTGCTGGACCCGGAGACGGTCGTGCTGGGCGGCGCGCTCGCCGGCCTCGCCCCCTGGCTGCTTCCCTCGCTGGAGAGCGAGTTGGCCGGGCGCACCGCGGGTCCCGCCTGCCCCGTGTCCGTCTCCCGGCTGGGATCCGACGGGCCCCTGCTGGGTGCCGCGCATTCGGTGGTGCGGGGCGTGCTCGACGACCCGGCTGGGGTGGCCGGGCGGTCGTAGCGGGCCCGCTCCGGCACGGGATCCGCCGCGCGGATCATCGTGAGTTCGCCTTCGCCGAGACCCACTCCGCGCGGCGACCACAGGTCGTGGCGGTCGAGGGAGAGTGCCCGTACGTTCACGGCGGACTACTGCACGGCCCGTGACCTCGTCGGCCGTGCCGGGGCCACCGCACGGATCCCTTTCCCCGTCTGCCTCGACCGTCTCGACGCGGAACGCCGCGGCAAACCCCGGTCCCCGTCGTTCTCGACGCGGACCGCTGCGGCGAACCCCGGTCCCCGCCCATCTCGACGCGGACCGCCGCAGCGAACCCCGATCTCCATCCGCCGTGCGGCGGACCACCGCCCGGGCTCCGTTCCCTCTTGCGGGTGATCGTCGTATCCACAGTTCCCGGGTTGTCCACCGAGTCGCTCCTCGATCCTCCTGCCCAACCGGCAAGCGTCGTACGGTGATTCATGCGAGGCACGGCCGTCCGGCCGTGGTCTCGGGTCCGGAGCGAATCGGGGGATTCACATGACGCGGGCGACGAACGCAGGGCAGCGGAGCGAGGCGATCGGTCCGTTCGGACCACCTTCTGCGGCACAGAGGCGGCGTGCCTGGTCCCGCTGTGTCGCGCATGCCCGGCGGGCCGTACGTGTCGTGATACTGATCTTCCTGCCGCGCCGTCACGCCAGGCGAACGGCCGAGGCTGCCCGCGTCCACCTCGACCGGACGGCCCCGGCAGCGGCTTCGGACCACCGGCACCCCGGACCTCCCACCGACGAAAGGCCAGTACTCCATGGAGAGAGCACGGTCGTTCCCGAGCCGGCGGCGGCTCCTGAAGGGCGCAGCCCTCGCCGCGCTGCCTTACGCGTTACTCCCCGAAGCCAGGGCGACGGCCCAGGTCGCGGCCGTCGACTATCCGGGCGCGGAGTGGACTCCGGCGACCTCCTCCAACTACACGGCGTCCGACCGCCCGCAGAGCTACGACCTCGACTACGTGATCATCCATGTCACGCAGGCGACGTACGCCGACACCTTGTCCATCTTCCGGAACCCCGCGAAGAAGGTGTCCGCGCACTACGTCGTGCGCTCCGCCGACGGCCATGTCGCCCAGTGCGTACGGGAACGCAACGTCGCCTGGCACGCGGGGAACTGGGACTACAACACCAGAAGCATCGGCATCGAGCACGAGGGCTGGGTGGACAAGCCCGCGTACTTCACCGACGCGCTCTACGAGGAGTCGGCCAAGCTGACCGCCGCGATCTGCGACCAGTACGGCATCCCCAAGGACCGCGCCCACATCCTCGGCCATTACCAGGTGCCCGGCACCGACCACACCGATCCGGGGCCCAACTGGGACTGGACGCGCTACATCAGGCTCGTCAACTTCGCCTGAGCGGAGCCCCGCGGCGGCCCTCCGCGGGAGCTCCGGGCGTCCGCGGGTGGAAGCGGAACGTCACACGGGTTGTCGACGCCCGCACGGGGAGTGACGATGGACCCAGCCGCATCGCCTTCCGGGAGGCCGAGTTGATCGATCCTTGGGTGGCCCTGGAACCCGGAGCCGACCCCGTCGAGCGGGTTCGGTCGCTGCGACGCGCTTACGAGTCCTTCACCGAGGCGGGTACGGTGCCCCGTCCCGTGCGGTCGGTTGTCGCGGACTCGTGGCGTCGGTCGGCGCGGGCCGGCGTCGTCCCGGACGGCACGGCGAACGTCGAGCTGATGGACGGGGATCTCGGCTCCTACCGCGCCGAACACCCGCTGGCCCGGGTGATGCCGCTGTTCCGTGAGCTGATGGGCACGTTCGCGTCGGACGGGGAGCATCTGCTCGCGGTGTGCGACGCGCAGGGCCGGCTCCTGTGGGTCGAGGGCCATCCGGGGACGCGACGGCAGGCCGGCCGGATGAACTTCGTGCCGGGCGCCCGTTGGTCGGAGGCTGCGGTGGGGACGAACGCGCCGGGCACGGCGGTCGCCGTCGACCACCCGGTGCAGGTGTTCGCGGCGGAGCACTTCATCAGGCGGGTGCAGCCATGGACGTGCGCGGCGGCCCCGGTGCACGATCCGCGGACCGGCCGGGTGATCGGCGCGGTCGACATCACCGGCGGGGACGGGCTGGCGCATCCGCACAGCCTCGCGTTCGTCCAGGCGGTGGCGCGCGCCGCCGAGTCCCACCTGGCCCTCCTGTCGCCGCCGCGGGCCATGACGGACGGCCCGCTCGAACTGACCGCGCTGGGACGCGACGAGGCCCAACTCGTCGTGGACGGGCGCAAGACCAGGCTCAGCCGCAGACACAGCGAGATCCTGGTGCTGCTGGCCCGGCATCCGGAGGGCCTCACGGGCGACGAGTTGCTGTGTGCCCTGTACGAGGACGAGTCGGTGACACCGGTGACGCTGCGCGCGGAACTGGCGCGGCTGCGCCGCCTCCTCGGTCCGGGTCTGCTCGGTTCACGGCCCTACCGGCTGACCCGCCCTGTCGAGTCCGACGTGACGGTGGTGGAGCGGCGACTCGGGACGGGGGCGGTCACGGCAGCTGTCGCGGCGTACGCCGGTCCGCTGTTGCCGGGGTCCACCGCACCGGCGGTCGTGCGGCTGCGGCGCAGACTGGCCGACGGGCTGCGGACGGCGCTCATCGCCCGGCGGGACCCGGATCTGCTGGCCGACTGGGCCCGCGCTCCGTGGGGCGAGGACGACCTCGACGTCTGGCGGGCGCTGTCGTCGGTGCGGCCGGCGCCGGCCGTGCGGTCGCGGCTGGAGGAGCTGGAGTCGGAGCAGGCCCTGCCCCTGGGCTGGGGACAGCGGAGCGGCCGTATGCGACCGGAGCCGCGCTGACGGGCCGACCACCTCCCCACCTGCGGGGCGGTGACGGCGTTCGGGGACGCGCAACGTCGTTGCAACGTCGGGCTTCCTAGCCTCGCGGCGAGAGCTGCCCAACGGCGGGCGGCGCTTCTCCGGGAGGCAGACCAGCATGACCCGTTACGCGGCGCCCGGCAGCGAAGGCGCGATCGTCTCCTACGAGGCGCGGTATGACCACTTCATCGGCGGGGAGTACGTTCCGCCGGCTCGCGGGCAGTACTTCGAGAACCCGAGTCCGCTGAACGGGCAGCCGTTCACCGAGGTCGCGCGAGGAACGGCGGAGGACGTGGAACGCGCGCTGGACGCGGCGCACGCGGCCGCCCCTGCCTGGGGCCGCACGTCCGTCCAGGCACGCTCCGACATCCTGCTCAAGATCGCCGACCGGATGGAGGCGAACCTGGAGAAGCTGGCCGTCGCCGAGAGCTGGGAGAACGGCAAGCCTGTCCGCGAGACCCTGGCGGCCGACATCCCGCTCGCGATCGACCACTTCCGCTACTTCGCGGGGGCGGCCCGGGCTCAGGAGGGATCGATCGGCGAGGTCGACGACGACACCGTCGCGTACCACTTCCACGAGCCGCTCGGCGTGGTGGCGCAGATCATCCCGTGGAACTTCCCCATCCTGATGGCGGTGTGGAAGCTCGCGCCGGCGCTGGCGGCGGGCAACGCGGTCGTCATCAAGCCGGCCGAGCAGACGCCGGCGTCCATCCACTACTGGATGAGTCTCATCTCGGATCTCATCCCGCCGGGTGTCGTGAACATCGTGAACGGCTTCGGCGTGGAGGCCGGCAAGCCGCTCGCGTCCAGCCCTCGCGTGGCGAAGGTCGCGTTCACGGGCGAGACCACGACGGGGCGGCTGATCATGCAGTACGCCTCGGAGAACATCAAGCCGGTCACGCTGGAGCTCGGCGGCAAGTCCCCGAACATCTTCTTCGACGACGTCTGGGCGCAGAACGACGACTTCCGCGACAAGGCCCTCGAGGGCTTCACCATGTTCGCGCTCAACCAGGGCGAGGTCTGCACCTGTCCCTCGCGGGCGCTCGTCCAGCGCGGCCACTACCGGGAGTTCATGGAGGCGGCGGTCGCCCGCACCGAACTCATCAAGCCGGGCAACCCGCTCGACACGGACACGATGATCGGCGCCCAAGCGTCCAACGACCAGTTGGAGAAGATCCTCTCGTACCTGGACATCGGCCGTCAGGAAGGCGCCAAGGTGCTCACCGGCGGGGAGCGCATCGAGCACGACGGAGAGCTGAAGGGCGGTTACTACGTCCAGCCGACGATCTTCGAGGGCGACAACCGCATGCGGATCTTCCAGGAGGAGATCTTCGGTCCGGTCGTCGCGGTGACGTCGTTCGACGACTTCGACGACGCCATCAAGCTCGCTAACGACACGCTGTACGGACTCGGCGCCGGCGTGTGGACCCGGGACATCAACACCGCCTACCGGGCGGGCCGTTCGATCCAGGCCGGCCGTGTATGGACGAACTGCTACCACGCCTACCCGGCGCACGCGGCCTTCGGCGGTTACAAGCAGTCCGGCATCGGCCGCGAGAACCACAAGATGATGCTGGACCACTACCAGCAGACGAAGAACCTTCTCGTGAGCTACTCGCCGAAGAAGCTCGGCTTCTTCTAGGCAGCGGGTGAGGGCGCCTGGCCAGGTGGTGTGCCTGCCAGGCGCTCCTGCCGCGCGATGGGCTGGGCCAGGCCGCGTCAGCAGCCCGAGTCGGCGATGACGAACCAGCCCGGGGAGGTCTCCTTCAGGGTGTGGGTGACGGCGACGTTGTACAGGCCCATGTTCTGGGCGGATCCGTTGGCGTAGGTGTAGCCGCCGGTCTGGTGGGCGCGGCCGGCCTGTACCTGCTGGTAGTTGTTGTCCTTGTAGCACTTGGGTGCGGAGCCTGTCGTCGTCGCCGTGACCGGCGCGGAGGTCGCGCCGACGCCTCCGGAGGGATCGACCGCGGCGACGGTGTAGGCGTACGAGGCTCCGGCGGACAGGCCGGTGTCGGTGTATGCGGTGCCCGTCGTGGAGCCCACCTTCGTGCCGCCGCGGTAGACGTTGTACGCGGTGGCGCCGCTCACGGAGTTCCACGACAGCGAGGCGGCCGTGTCCGTGGTGCCGGTCGCCATGAGGCCGGACGGGGCGGGCAGGGAACCGGTTCCGCCCTGGTCACCGCTGCCGTCGAGGCCCCAGAACGTCGCGGTGTGGTAGCTGGAGCAGATGGAGTTGAGGTAGTAGGTCCCGGTGCTGCCGCACTGGTCGGCTCCCGAACCGGGGTTCACGGCGAGGCCGTGCGCCATGCCGGAGACGGAGAACAGGGCGACGGCCGGCTTGCCCGTGCTGTCGTTGTAGACGCTCTCGGTGGTGCCGCCGGTCAGGTTCCGGGTGCTGGACGCCGTCTGGCCGACACCCCAGACGTCGGTCCACTGGTCGCGCAGTTCGGTGCCGTTGACGGGGGCCACGGTGGTGTCGGAGGAGCCCTGCCAGATGGCGACCCGCGGCCACGGACCCGCGTACCCCGGGTAGGAGGACCGGACCTTGTCGCCCCACTGTTTCGGCGTGAGGTTCTGGTTGCTGTACTGGCAGCCCGAGGCGGCGGCCTGCGTGGTGGCGCACTGCGCGGGGAGACCGGAGTCGACCGCCCCGCCGGCGAACACGTCCGGGTAGTCGGCGAGGAGGTCCGCGGTCATCCCGCCGCCGGCGGACAGCCCGGTGACGTAGACGCGGCCGCGGTCCGATCCGTACTGTGCCACGGCGCTGTCGACCATCTGCTTGACCGAGGCCGCCTCGCCCTTGGCCCGGGTGTCCTTGGCCGCGTCGAACCAACTGAAGCAGGACAGGCTGTTGTTGGCCGAGCTGGTCTGCGGGTACACCACGGCGAAGCCCCACAGGTCGGCGAACTTCTGCCAGCCGGAGTGCGCGTGATAGTCGCTCGCCGACTGGGTGCAACCGTGCAGGGCGACCACCAGCGGTGCGTCGGCGGGCAGGTTGGACGGGGCGTACTCGTACATCGCCAGGTTGCCGGGGTTCGAGCCGAAGCCCGTGACCTGCTGGAGGGTGCCCGCGGCCGCCGCGCTCGACGCCAGGGGGCCGACGACGCCCAGGCCGGCGACGACGGCGCCGAGTGCCGCGGCGAGCGCGCCGCGCCGGAGGAATCCACGCCAGGTGGAGTGAAGCATGATGCGGCTCCGATGAGTGGTGGGGAGGGTCTGGCGAGCGAGGGCACGGTGCGCCGCCCGGCGGTCCCACCCCGCCCGGTCGCGCCCCGCGCCCGCCCTTTCGGCCGGACTGCGCGGCACGTGTCCGCGGCCGGCCCGCTGTCGTACCGACGTACTGGAAGCGGACCGTACGACCGGCGGCCCCCGCCGCGACATGTGAGGGGCAGCCAGGACCGTGCTGCCCGGCGTGGCTCGTCCACCCATGGTGTCGGCGGTGACGCTGTGACATGCGGCGGCCCGATCGGCCCGGAGCGACCGCGTCTGTCGGGTGTTTACTGCGGGCGGGGGCCGTCCGGGCACCGGCCGCCCGTCTCCCCCTGGTGACGGAACCCATCTTCCGCCTCGGAAGTATGTCGGCGACCCACATGTCTGATCGCATGGTTCCTCCCTACCGTGTTCGGCCATGGACAGCACGAAGAACTCCGACGAGGGCTCACCTCAGCGCCCCGGGTCCGGCGACACCGCCGCGCCCGGTCTGGCATCGACCGGATTCCTGACCGGCCGCAAGGTTCTGGTCACCGGTGCCGCCAGCGGGATCGGCCGGGCCTGTGCCGACGGCTTCGCCGCGGCCGGTGCCGAGGTCTATGTGGTGGACCGGGCGGGCGAGGCCGCCAAGGAGGTGGCCGAGGCGATCGGTGGCACAGCTGTCGTGGCCGACCTCTCCGAGGCCGACGCCGTGGACGCGTTGCCGGACGACGCCGACATCGTGGTCAACAACGCGGGGCTGCAGCATGTCGCCCCTCTGCACGAGTTCCCCCCTGAGCGTTTCGCGCTGATCCAGCGGGTCATGGTGGAAGCGCCGTTCCGCATCCTGCGCCGCACCCTTCCCCACATGTACGCCCGGGGGTGGGGCAGGGTCGTCAACATCTCGTCCGTGCACGGCCTTCGGGCCAGCGCCTACAAGTCGGCGTACGTCACGGCGAAGCACGCGCTGGAGGGCCTGAGCAAGGTCGTCGCCCTGGAGGGCGCCGGGCACGGCGTGACCAGCAACTGCATCAGCCCGGGCTATGTCCGAACGCCACTGGTCGAGGAACAGATCGCCCAGCAGGCACTCGCCCACGGCATCCCGGCCGCGGACGTGGTGGACCAGGTCTTCCTGGACCGCACCGCGATCAAGCGCCTCATCGAGCCGCCCGAGGTCGCCGAGGCGGCCCTGTGGCTGTGCACCGAACGCAGCGGCTACATCACCGGCACGTCGATCCCTCTGGACGGCGGCTGGACGGCCCACTGACGGCGCACCGCCTCGGCCGGCCACGGCCCTGACGGTTCGCGCCCCGACGGCCCGGACGGCACCCGGCCCCGCGCCGCACCGCCGCCTTGCAGCCTCGCACCGAACAAACTCCCCGGACCCCTTGCCTTCGTCCCCGGCGTCGACCGGCCCCGGCGGTTCCGCTCCCCTCTCGATCCGAAACGGTGAAACCATGCCCAGCGCTCACAACGCCGTGAACGGCCCAGGCACCTCCGCGACACCAGGCGGCCTGCGCAAGATCGTCGCGGCCAGTCTGATCGGCACCACCATCGAGTGGTACGACTACTTCCTGTACGGCTCGGCCGCCGCCCTGGTCTTCGGCCGGGTGTTCTTCCCCGAATCGGACCCGCTGACCGGAACCCTGCTGTCCTTCCTCACCTACGCCATCGGCTTCGCCGCCCGCCCGATCGGCGCCGTGGTCTTCGGCCACTTCGGCGACCGCCTCGGACGCAAGAAGCTCCTGGTGATCAGCCTGCTCATGATGGGCCTCTCCACCGCGCTGATCGGCTGTGTCCCCGGCTACGACACCATCGGCGTCGCGGCTCCCCTGCTGCTGACCACCCTGCGCCTGGTCCAGGGCTTCGCCCTCGGCGGCGAGTGGGGCGGCGCGGTACTGCTGGTCTCCGAGCACGGGGACGCGAAGAGGCGCGGGTTCTGGGCCTCGTGGCCGCAGGCCGGCGCACCGGCCGGCAACCTGATCGCCGTCGGAGTGCTCTCCCTGATGACCACCGTGCTCAGCGACGACGCGTTCAACTCCTGGGGCTGGCGGGTGCCCTTCCTCCTGTCAGCCGTCCTGGTCATGGTCGGCCTGTGGATCCGGCTGTCCGTCGACGAGTCGCCGCTGTTCAAGGAAGCGCTGGCGAAGGCGGAGCGGCGCAAGTCGGAGCAGCGGGCCGAGCAGCCGCCGTTCGTCGCGGTCGTGCGTCACCACTGGCGGGACATCCTGGTCGCGATGGGCGCGCGGATGGCCGAGAACATCTCGTACTACGTGATCACGGCGTTCGTCCTCGCCTACTGCGTCAACCACCTGGAGATCGACAAGCAGACGTCGCTCAACGCCGTGCTGATCGGTTCGGCCGTGCAGTTCTGTCTGATCCCGCTGTTCGGCGCGCTCTCCGACCGGGTCGGCCGCAAGCCCGTGTATCTGGTGGGCGCGGTCGGCGTGGGTGTGTGGTCGTGGGCCTTCTTCGCCCTGCTGGACACCAAGTCCTTCCCCGCGCTGGTTCTGGCCGTCACCGTCGGACTGATCTTCCACAGCGCCATGTACGCACCTCAGGCGGCGTTCTTCTCGGAGCTGTTCGCGACGCGGATGCGCTACACGGGCGCCTCGATCGGGGCCCAGCTCTCCTCCGTGGCGGCCGGTGCCCCGGCGCCGCTGATCGCGACCGCGCTGCTGAGTTCCTACGGGAACTCCACGCCGATCTCGGTGTACATCGGCCTCGCCGCGGTGGTCACCGTGATCGCCGTCGTCGCCGGCCGTGAGACCCGCGGCAGGGACCTCGCGGCCATCGAGCCGGACGCCTCCGTGGCGCGGCCCGCACCGGAACAGCAGCCGGCCGCGTCCGCCTGACGGCCGGGCACCTCTCATCGGCCGAGGGTCGTTGTCCTCCCTGTCGGGGGACACTGGCCCTCGGCGGCCGTTCCTCTCCGGGCCGTGCGCCGATTCCACCGTCCACCGACTCCGCAACGGTTGCCCGCCCATGTCGCACACGCCCCAGTCCGTCGCCCGTCACCTGCGCCGGCTGCTCGAACTCCTCGCCGCGGGCGCGCCCGCCGAGGAACTCGGAGCCGTCGCCGCCGAGGCGCGCCGCAACGGTGCCACCGCCCAGGATCTCGCGGAGGTGGAGCAGGCCACCGAAGCGGCGCTGCGCGTGCACAGCACGCTCAGACAACACCGGCGCAGGGAAGCCGAGTTGACCGCGCTCTTCGACACCGCGGGCGACCTGGCGGCCCTGCGCGACCTCGACGCGGTGCTGCGCTCCATCGTCCGGCGGGCCCGGATGCTGCTGGGCACCGACACGGCCTACCTCACGCTGCCCGACGAGGAGGCCGGAGACACCTACATGCGGGTCACCGACGGCTCCGTCTCCGAACTGTTCCAGAACCTTCGCCTGCAACTGGGCGAGGGACTCGGCGGCCTGGTCGCGCAGACCGCGCGCCCCTACGCCACCCCGGACTACCGCACCGACGACCGGTTCCTGCACACCGGCAGCATCGACGCCGGAGTCCTGGACGAAGGCCTGGTCGCGATCCTCGGCGTGCCCCTGCTGCTGGGGTCGGGAAGCGGCGGCCAGGTCATCGGGGCGCTCTTCGCGGCCGACCGCACGCCCCGCACCTTCGCCCCTGACGAGGTCGCCCTGCTCTGCTCGCTGGCCGACCACGCCGCCATCGCGATCGACACCGCCAAGGCCATGGCCGACGCACGGATCGCGCTGGCCGAACTGGCCGAGGCCAACGCCGTGATCGGCGAGCACTCCGCCGCCATCCAGCGTGCCGAGGAGTCACATGACCGGCTCACCGATCTCGTCCTGCGGGGCGGCGACGTGGCCGACGTGGCCGCCGACGTGGCCGGACTGCTGAAGGGGGACGTCACGGTCCACGACGGCTCGGGGTGGCCGCTCACCGCGGTCGGCGCGCACGGCGGCGCCGCGTCCAGGGGCGCGGAGGACGGCGGTGGCGCGGAGGAGGCGGCGGCGCTGGTCGCGGCGGCGAAGAGCTCACGCGAGGCCGCCCGCGCGGTGTTCCGTGACGGGCGATGGGTCTGCGCGATGCTGGCGGGGCAGGAACTGCTGGGCTGTCTGGTCCTGTACGGGCGCCCGGATCTCGACGGTCCCGACCAGCGCCTGTTCGAGCGGAGCAGCGTCGTGACCTCCCTGCTGCTCCTGCTGCGGCGATCGGTCGCGGAGACCGAGAACCGGGTCCGCGGCGACCTGATCACCGATCTGCTCACCGCGCCCGACCGTGACCCGGCCGGTCTGGTCGCGCGCGGCCGCCGCCTCGGCTTCGACCTCGACCGGCCCCACATCGTGCTTGTCGCCCGGACCGGCGGCGAGGCCCGGGGCCGGCTCGCCGACGCCGCCGTGCAGTACCTGTTCGGGGGCGGCGGCGTCAGCGCGGAGCACGAGGCCGCCGTGGTGCTGCTGCTCCCGAGCGACGGCACCGGTCCGGGGGAGGTGGCCCGCCTGGCCGCCGCGCAGCTCGGCCAGCTGATCGGCGCACCGGTCACGGTGGCCGGCGCCGGGCCGGCCGCCGGGCCACGGGCGATCGCCGACGCGCACACGGAAGGCGTGCGCTGTCTGCGTGCCCTGCGCGTGCTCGACCGTGCGGGGCAGGGAGCGAGCGTCGCCGAACTCGGCTTCCTCGGCGTGCTGCTGGGTGACCACCACGATGTCGACGGGTTCGTCACCGCGACCCTCGGACCGCTGCTGGACTACGACACCCAGCGCGGGACCCAGCTGGTGCGCACGCTGCGTGCCTACTTCGACTGCGGCGGAAGCCTGACCCGGGCGAAGGAGGAACTGCACGTGCACGTGAACACGGTCGTGCAGCGTCTGGACCGGGTCCAGGCACTCCTCGGTCCCGACTGGAACTCCCCCGAGCAGGCACTGGAACTCCAGCTCGCCCTCCGCCTCCACCTGCTGTCGGGCGCCTGACACCCGACAGCGGGCGCGCCCCGGAACGACCCCGGGACGACCGCACCACTCCCCGTGAACGTGCCGTACGGACGTCGCGCGGTCACCTCGACGGCAGGTCGCCCCAGCCGTCCGTTCCCGGGTCGGTGGCCGCGTCCAGCAGGTGCTCGGCCACGATCCGGGCGCCCTCGTCGCCGATGACGATCGTGTAGTGGTTGGTACCGGCGACGCGCAGCGGGCGCACCCGTCCGGGGTCGAGGCCCGCCGCGGCGAGCCGCCGCTCGTCGTACAGACCCTGCGGCTCGTCCATCAGTCCGCGCTCGGCCCACAGCAGCACCGCCGGCCCGGGCAGCCGGTGCACCGCGCCCGAGACCTCCGCACGGAATTGGTCCATGCCGTCGACGCGGACCGCTTCTCGGTCGCAGGAGGAGCACAGTTCGGGCTCCTCCCCCACGAGATCGCGCTGGATGTAGGCGTCCACCCAGGGCGACCAGCCGTCGGCGAAGGCGGGATGCCGCTGCCAGAAGGCGCGGTAGGCGTCCCGGTCCGGGAACGTCATCGACAGCCGCCGCATGGCCGGGCCGAGCACCGCGGTGAGCAGCTCGTCGGGGTCCGGCCCGGCCGGGACGGGGAAGCCCACCCCGCCGTCCACCAGCAGCAGGGCCCTCAGCAGGTGCGGGTGACTGACGGCGGTGAGAGCGGCGGTGAAGGCTCCCATCGAGTGGCCGGTCAACACCACGCGTTCCAGGCCCAGTTCGTCCACCACGGCGGCCATGTCCTCGACGTGGGCGGCGATGCCGTACGGGCCGGGCAACCGCCCGCTGCGACCCCGCCCCCGCAGGTCCGGTGCCACCAGGGTGATCCGTCCGGCCAGGTGGTGAGCGACCCGGGCCCAGCTCAGGCCGTTGGCCGTGATGCCGTGCAGCGCGAGTGCCACCGGCGCGGCCGGATCGTCGGCGGGCCAACGCGAGACGGCCAGTCTCCCGCCGCGCACCGGAACCCGCAGTTCCTCACGCGCGGGTACGTCTGCGTCCTCTCGGGCGAGGGCGCCGTTCGGCGGAGCGTGGCTCATACCGTGACCGCCTCCTGCTGGCCGGAGGCGGCACGGGCCGTACGCAGCCGCGCCGGCAGCCGCACCACTCCGCCGGGCAGCAGATAGATCGCCGCGACGAACAGTGCCCCGAGCAGGAAGAGCGGCTGCGAGAGGGGCGCCCGCACCACGGCGGGCAGAGAGGTGACCGTGTCCGAGCCGGCCAGGTCGCCGAGCCGGTGGTCGGCCCACGTGTAGAGGATGCCGCCGATCATGGGGCCCCATCGGGTGCCCGAACCGCCGAGCACCACCATCACCAGCAGGGACAGGGTGAAGTCGGAGGTGGTCGTCTGCGGAGTGGCGCCGCCGGTGAGCAGCAGGTACACGATGCCGCCGAGCGCGGCCAAGGTGCCGGCCAGGACGAAGGCGGCCAGTTTGAAGCCGTACGGGCGCAGGCCCAGCACTTCCACCCGGCGTTCGTTCTCCTTGATGCCCTCCCAGACCCTGCCCAGGGGCGAGCGGACCGCCCACCGCACGACGACCAGCACGACGACGAGGTAGGCCAGGGCGATCCAGTACAGGCCGGCGGTGTGCTGGATGCCCACCAGCGCGTCGGGCAGCCCGCCGACAGGAGCCGCCCTGCCCTCCTCCCCGCCGGTGACGCCGCCCGGGTCGCGCTGCACGAGAATCGACGCGGCCTGCGCGAAGGCCAGGGTCACCATGGAGAACGCGATGCCGCCGACCCTGAGACCGACCGCGCCCAACACGACGGAGAGAGCCGTGCCCGCCAGGAGTCCCAGCAGCGCGGACACGCCGAACGGCAGGCCCGCTTCGAGCATCACGATGTCGGTGACGTACGTGCCGGCGGCGAAGTAGAGCGCGTGCCCGAAGGAGAGCAGTCCGGTACGGCCGAGCAGCAGGTCGTATCCGGTGGCCAGGGCGCCGAACACCAGGCACAGGGCGAGCAGTTGAAGGTTTCCGGGACTGCCGATCGGTCCTTCGAGCAGGACGGGCAGGGGCAGTGCGCTGTACGGCACTGTCAGGAGGACCGCCAGCAGGAGGGCGGGCCACCAGCGGACGACGCGCCGTAGCCGCGCGAGGCGGGTGGCGCCGGGCCGGTCCCCCGCGCGGGTCCGGCCGCGGGGCTGGGTGACGATGGTCATGCGAGCCTCCTGGTGAGCCCTCGCGGCCGGACGAGCAGCAGGGCGGCGAGCAGGACGACGACGGCGAGGTCGCCGAGTCCGGCGGTGGTGTAGTAGTTGGCGAACTGCTGGACGAGGCCCACGGCCACCGAGGCCAGTGCGGCGCCGCTGAGCGAGCCCATGCCGCCGGTCACGACGACCACGAAGGCGAAGATCAGCAGGGAGGTGCCCTGTTCGGGGTCCACGGAGCCGAAGTAGAGGCCGCCGAGGGCACCCCCGAGGGCTGCCGCCCCACCGCCGATGGCGAAGACCAACGAGAAGGCCCGCCGCACGTCGATGCCGAGTGCGGTGACCATCGACCGGTCCTCCACCCCCGCGCGGACGACCAGTCCGTGCCGGGTGCGGCCGAGGAACAGCCTCAGCGCGGCGAGCACCAGCAGGGCGGCGACGATCAGGACCAGCCGGTTGAGTGGCACTTCGGCGCCCAGCAGCCCGAAGGTGCCGGAGAGTGCCTTCGGCCCGGGGAAGGGCCGGGCGTCCGATCCCCAGATCGCGGACAGCAGTGCCGGGACGGCCAGACCGACGCCCACCGTCGCGAGGATCTGTTCGCGCGGACGCGTGTACAGCGGGCGGATCACGGCGAGTTCGAGCAGCACGGCGGCGACGGTGCCCACCGCCGTGCCGAAGGCGACGGCGAAGGCGAACCCCGCCCCTCCGGGTCCGGCTCCGGGCAGGTGACCGGACGCGGCCCACCAGGTGCCGTAGGCACCGACGGACAGCAGGGCGCCGTGGGCGAAGTTGAGGACGTCCATCAGCCCGAAGATCAGCGACAGTCCTGAGGCGACCAGGAAGTACAGGGCGCCCAGGCCGAGGCCGGTGAAGGTGAGCAGTACGACGGTGGGCATCAGGCGTCCGCCTCCGGGGGCCGGGCGGCGGGGCGCGCCGCGATGTGAACGGACGGACGGGCGGGCGCCTTCGCGGTGCCGAACCGGCCGGAGCTCTCGTGGCCGGCGCTCCCCTGGCCGGGGCTCTCATGGCCGGGGCACCCGTGGCCGGGGCACCCGTGGCCGGCGCTCCCCTGGTCGGGGCTCCCGTGGCCGGCGCTGCCGACGCCGAGCAGCCGACGGGCCGCCTCGGCGTCGGCGAGCAGGTCGTCGGTGGAGCCCCGGTGCGCGGTGCGGCCGTCGGCGAGGACGACGCAGGTGCGGGCGAGGCGGCGCACCACGGCGAGGTTCTGTTCCACGAGCAGCACCGGTACCGCCTCGGCGGCGCGCTCGATCGCCTGGGCGACCTCGGTGACCACCTTGGGCGCCAGGCCCTTGGTGGGTTCGTCGGCGATGATCAGCCGGTTGCCGTTGAGCAGGGTCCGGGCGATGGCGACCATCTGCTGCTGACCGCCGGACAGGGTGCCGGCGGCCTGCCGGGCACGGCGCCTCAGCTCCGGGAACAGTTCGTGCACCAGGTCGTAGGCCGGTTCTCCGGCCCCGGGCCGCTCGGCGAGGCGCAGGTTCTCGGCCACGCTCAGGGCGGCGAAGACGCCTCGGTCCTCGGGCGCGTATCCGATGCCCCGGCGCACCAGGGCGTGCGTGGCCAGGCGCACGGTCTCCTCGTCGGCCAGCAGCACGCTTCCGGTGCGCGGGACCAGGCCGAGAATGCCGCGCACCGTGGTCGTCTTGCCTGCTCCGTTGCGGCCCAGCAGGGCCGTGGTGCCCGTGGCGGCGACCTCCAGGTCGACGCCGTGCAGGATGTGCCCGCCCCCGATCACGACCCGCAGGCCCCGCACGGTCAGCAGGGGCGCCGGGGTCACAGCTCCTCCCCGAGGTAGGCCTGCTGCACCGTGGGGTCGGCCATCACGGTGTGCGGGGTGTCCAGCGCCAGCAGCGTGCCGTGGTGCATCACGGCCACCCGGTCGGCCAGCTCCAGCAGTACGTCCATGTGGTGCTCGACCATGAGCACGGTGCGCCCCTCCTCCTTGTGCAGCGACCGGATGAGCTCGGTCAGCGCGGGCACCTCTTCCGCGCTCACGCCCGCCATCGGCTCGTCCAGCAGCATCAGTCGGGGCTCGCCGACGAGCAGCACCGCGAGTTCGAGCTTGCGTTTCTCGCCGTGCGAGAGGGCGTCGGCGCAGGAGTCGGCGCGGTGGGCGAGCTGGGTGCGGGCCAGCACCCGGCCGACCAGTTCCGGGTAGGCGCCGGCGCGGCGCCAGACGCGGAACGAGCCGCCTTCGGCGACCTGGGCCGCGAGCCGCACGTGGTCGGCGACCGTCATCCCCGGCCACAGGCTGGAGGTCTGGAAGGTGCGCCCGAGACCGCGCCGGGCCCGGGCGTAGGCGGCGTCCGTGGTCACGTCGCGGCCGTCCAGTTCGATCGTGCCCCGGGAGACCGGGACGATCCCGCTGATCAGGTTGAACAAGGAGGTCTTGCCCGCGCCGTTGGGGCCGATGAAGGCGAGGAACTCGCCCTGGCGGACGGCGAGGGAGACGGAGTCGACGATCGTCGCGCCGCCGACCGCCCAGCCGATGTCGCGCAGCCGGAGCACGGGTGCCGCGGCGGCGGGTGCCTCCCGGCCGCCCGGTGCGTCGGCCGCGCTCGCCGAGGTCGTGTTCGAGGAGGACATCCGCTCAGCCCGCCGTGCCGGCGGCCGGGGGTGCGACCTCGGCCATCGGGATGCTGTCGGTCAGTTCGGGCCGGGCGGCGCTGCCGCCGCCCTTGAGCCGGGCGGTGAACATCGGCTGCAGCAGGGCGTGGTCCTCGGCGCGGATCCGCTCCCTGCCCTTGGGCCCGTCGAAGCTCCAGCCCTCCAGCGCCCTGGCCATGGCCGTGGTGTCGGTGGCGCTGCCGGACTCGATCGCGTGGACGATCATCTGGGCGGCCGTGAAGCCGTCCGGGCTGAACAGGTCGGGGGTGCCGCCCGCCTTCGTGATGCCGTCGAGCATGGCCTTCTCGACCGGGTTGCCGCCTCCGGCGCCCGGGAAGTAGTGCGCGAGGAAGGCGACCTTGGAGCCGGCCGATCCGAAGACCGGGTACGAGGCGGTGCCCGCGAGTCCGGTGACGACCTTGCTCGCGTCCAGCACGCCCTGCTGGCTCAGCGCGGTCCACAGGGCGGGGGCGTTGGAGCCCGCCCAGGCGACGAACACCAGGTCGGGCCTGCCGGCTCTGGTCCGGCGGGCGAACGGTGTCAGGTCGGTCGCGCTCGGCGGGGCCAGCACGGAACCGACGTGCGCGCCCTTCCCTCCGAGGACCGCCTTCACCGCGGCCACGTTGGCCTGCCCGAACGCCGAGTTCTGCGCGAGCACGGTGACCTTCTTGCCCTTGGCGTCGCCGAGCAGGGTTCCGGCGGTGAGGATGTCCTGGTACGACTGCCGGCCCGAACGGAAGGTGTAGGCGTTGACGCCGGTGACCGCGTCGGTGGCGGCGGGACCGCTGAGATACAGCACCTTGTTCTGTGCGGCCAGCGGCGCCATCTGCAGCGCGACACCCGAGTCGGTGGTGCCGGCGAGGACCTTGTACCCCTTGCCGACCAGGGACTTGGCCGCCGCGACGGCCTTCGCCGGGTCGCCCGCGTCGTCCTGTTCGGTGACCTCGATGGGATGGCCGCCGGCCTTGTTCGTCCCGTGCGTGGCGTAGGCGAGTCCCGCTGTGAAGCCCTCCTCGTACTGCTTGCCGTAGGCGGCCAGGAGTCCACTGCGGGAGTAGACGAGGCCCACCTTCACGGCGGCGGCCTTGCCGCCGGAGCCGGCGGACGCGGTGCCGGCGGTGCCGGCCGAGGAGCACCCCGCGGCCAGGGCTCCGACGGCGAGGAGAGCGAGTGCGCGAAGGGATCTGCTGCTGAAGGTGTCCGTGAGGCTGGAACGCATGACGATCGGCTCCTGACGGGATGTCGCCGCCTCCGCGGGGTTCCGCCGCCCTCGTCCAGGACGGCAGACCGGTCCGCGACGGCGGGCGCGCTGCGTGATGGCCGGAACCCTAGGAGTGGCGCACGACGGGCGGCATGGTGTCCGTCACCGCACTTTGCCGCCCCGTCGTGGCACCGGCACACATGGCCGGTGACCGCCGCCGCGGGCAAAGCTGAGGAGCACCCCGTCCTGGCCGCGCTGTCGTGGGCAGACCGGGCCGGCGAACGCAACGGACCCCTGTGGGGAAGGAATCGGCATGGACAAAGTGGTGGCCGCGGCCGCGCGGGCAGTGGCGGACATCCCCGACGGCGCGACACTCGCGGTCGGCGGATTCGGCCTGTGCGGCATCCCGTCGACGCTGATCGCCGCGCTGTCCGACACGAGCGCGTCCGGCCTGCGGATCGTGTCCAACAACTGCGGTGTGGACGACTGGGGACTGGGTCTGCTGCTACGGGCCGGCCGTATCGCCCGGATGACCTCCTCCTACGTGGGTGAGAACAAGGAGTTCGCCCGTCAGTACCTCTCCGGTGAACTGGAGGTGGAGCTGACGCCGCAGGGCACCCTCGCCGAACGGCTGCGGGCCGGCGGCACCGGCATCCCCGCGTTCTACACCCCGGCCGGCGTGGGCACCCAGGTCGAGGAGGGCGGTCTGCCGTGGCGTTACACCCCTGACGGCGGCGTCGCGCTGGCCTCACCGCCCAAGGAGACCCGGGACTTCGGTGGCCAACGCTATCTGCTGGAGGAGGCCATCGACGCCGACTTCGCCCTGGTGCGGGCAGCGGTCGCCGACCGGCACGGAAACTGCGTCTTCCACGCGGCGGCGCGCAACTTCAACCCCCTGTGCGCGATGGCGGGGCGGGTCACCGTCGTGGAGGCCGAACGCGTCGTAGAGGCCGGTGGACTGCCGCCGGACGCCGTCCATCTGCCCGGCGTGTACGTGGACCGGGTGGTCGCCGTCGACTCCTCGCTGGACAAGCGCGTCGAGCGCCGCACGGTGCGCCCTGCGCGCGCCCACGCCGAAACCGCCGTCTCCCTCACCGACTCCGAGGAGAAGTGACCATGCCGCTCGACCGTGACCAGTTGGCCGCCCGCGCCGCCCGGGAACTGCGCGACGGCCAGTACGTCAACCTGGGCATCGGCCTGCCCACCCTGATCCCCAGTCACCTGCCGGACGGGGTGCACGTGGTGCTGCACTCGGAGAACGGCATTCTCGGCGTGGGCCCCTATCCGTACGACGGCGACGAGCACCCCGATCTGATCAACGCCGGCAAGGAGACGGTGACCACCGTCCCGGGTACCGCCTACTTCGATTCGGCCCTCTCCTTCGGCATGATCCGGGCCGGCAGGATCGACGTGTCCGTGCTCGGAGCCATGCAGGTGTCGGCCTGCGGCGACCTGGCCAACTGGATGATCCCCGGGAGGATGGTCAAGGGGATGGGCGGCGCGATGGACCTCGTCCACGGGGCTCGCCGGCTGCTGGTCGTGATGGAGCACACCGCCAAGGACGGCAGCCCGAAGCTGGTCGAGGAGTTGAGCCTGCCCGCGACGGGGCGTCGTGTGGTGGACCGGGTCATCACCGACCTGGCCGTCATCGACGTCACCTCCGAGGGGTTGCGACTGGTCGAGACGGCTCCGGGTGTCAGCGTTCGGGAGGTCCTGGCGGCGACCGCCGCCAGGCTCCTGGTGGACGAGGGCCTGCGGGCGCCCGCGCCCGCCTGAACCCGTCCGCCCGACGGACAGCCTCCGGAGCCCGACCCGCGCCACGGCCGGTGTCGATGTCAGGTCAGGTCAGGTCAGGTCAGGTCAGGTCAGCAGCCGCTGCCCGTCGGGGTGAACTTCATGCGGGCCGACCTGTCCGTGCCGACGGCCGCGTCGTAGGTCGCCCTGCGGACCTGGTACCAGACGTCGTCCCGTCGCGCGTCGCCGCCGAGGTCGTCCAGGCTGACGCACCACCGCTCGGGCCGGACGACGCGGGTGTAGGTCTCGGTGCCGCTGCGGACCTGCTTGCAGCTCCTGGACGACTCGGTGGAGTACCAGGTGCGGGTGCGCCGCTTGGTGCCCGAACCGGAACGTGTCGTGTGCTTGACCCGGCGCGTGGCCGTGGTGCACTTCCTGGTCATGTGCGGCCGCGTGGCCCTGGTGGTCTTCGCGGCGAGGTGGCGGACCTCGTCGCGGAGGCCGAAGACACTCGCGTCCCTGGTGGTGGCCGGGGCCGGCCGGAACTTCTGGCCACCGGTCCCGCTGCCGTGGCCGACGCCGGCCGAGTGGCCCGTGCCCTCGTCGCGGACGTCGTCTCCCCGGCCGCACCCGCCGAGGCCGGCTATCAGAACCGCCGCCACCGCTGCCGTCACAACTCGCTTGAACATGTCTTCCTTTGCGATCAACGGCCCGCAGCATAACCGTGGCCGGCCGTCGTCCCGCGGTCAGCGCTCCGTCGACGAACCCGGATCGCCCCTCCTGCCTCCGCCCTCGGTCCGTGTATCCCGATCTCGTGGCTGGGACCCGGTCCGCCGAACGGGTGCGGCCCCGGCCGCGGGGGAACAAACAGTCCCCGGGCCGCAGTTGATCACGGCATGACTTCCGAGACACGCGAGGCATTCGGACGGATCGGCATCTGGAGCGGCGCTCTGCACGCGTCGCGGGTGGACGACGCGGGCAGGGCGGCGATCGTCGAAGCCGTCGCCGAGCTCGAAGAACTGGGGTACGGCACGCTCTGGATGGGAGGAAGCCCCTCCCCCGAGGACGCGGCGGCGCTCGTCGCCGCCACCCGCACGGTCACCGTGGCCACCGGCATCCTGAGCATCTGGGAACACGGAGCGGAGGAGGTGGCGGCCCGGGTCGCGGCGATCGACGAGAGCGCGCGGGGGCGTTTCGTCCTCGGCCTGGGCGTCAGCCACGACGCGTTGGCACCGCGGTACGCGAAGCCGTACAGCGCGATGGTGGACTACCTCGACGCCCTCGACGGGGCGGCGCGGCCCGTGGACAGCGGACACCGGGTTCTCGCGGCCCTCGGCCCGAAGATGCTGCGGCTCGCGGCCGACCGGGCGCTGGGAGCCCACCCCTATCTCGTCACCGCCGAACACACGGCGGAGGCGCGCGAGGCGCTCGGCCCCGACGCGCTGCTCGCTCCCGAGCTGTCCGTCGTCCTCGACGCCGACCTCGACCGGGCCCGCACCACCGCACGGGACATGCTGGCGACGTACCTCCAACTGCCCAACTACACGAACAATCTGCTGCGTCTGGGCTTCACGGAGGGCGACTTCGAGGGCGGTGGGAGCGTACGCCTCCTCGACGCGCTGTTCGCCCTGGGCGACGCCGAGCGGGTCCGGGCCCGCGCCCAGGAGTACTTCGACGCCGGCGCCGACCACATCGCCTTCCAGGTGCTGACCGCGGGCGAGGGGCGCGCCGGCCTGTCCCGCGCGGCCTGGCGCGAGCTGGCCTCGGTGTTCGCCGACCGGCTCCAGAGCCGGCCGTAGGGGGTTTCGGGTGCCGGGTGGAGGTCGCTCCGCACGGCCCCCGCACTCTCCCCGGGCGCTCCGGTCAAGGCTTGACGCAGGCGCCCCGCCACCGCGCGCCGCCCTTGGATGGGCGTGCCGGGAGCGCTGTAGATTTGCGCCTCATGCTCTGTGTTCAGGTCCTGGGGCCGCTCGGTGCCGACATCGGCGGAACGCCGGTACACCTGGGAAGCCCCCGGCAACGCGCGGTCCTCGCCCTCCTGATGGCGAACCGCGGCAACGTGGTACCCGTCGACCGGCTCATCGACCGCCTGTGGTGCGGCCGTCCCCCGGAGAAGGCGGCGGCCTCGCTGCACGCCTACGTGTCGAACCTGCGGCGGGTCCTCGAACCGAACCGGGCCCCCCGGACGCCGGCCGGTGTCCTGGTCAGCGCGCCGCCCGGCTACGCGTTGCGGCTGCCGCAGGACGCGGTCGACGCCTGGCGCTTCGAGGAGGCCGTGCGGCGTGCGCGCACCGTCCCTCCGGCGCAGGCGCGGGGGCTGCTGGAGGAGGCGCTCGGCTGGTGGCGCGGGGCTGCCTACGGTGAGTGGGCGGACGAGGAGTGGGCCGGGGCCGAGGCGGCCCGGCTGGGCGAACTGCACACCGTGGCAAGGGAACTGGCCGTCGAGGCGACGCTGAGGTCCGGGGCGGCCACCGAGGCGGTGCCCTCGGCGGAGGCGCTCGTACGGGAGCATCCGTTGCGCGAGGAGGGCCGGCGGCTGCTCGCGCTCGCGCTGTGGGCGAGCGGTCGGCGGGCCGACGCGCTGGCCGAACTGCGCCGGGCGACCGCCGTGCTGGCCGACGAACTCGGCCTCGGCCCGGGCGAGGCGCTGATCGAGCTGGAGACGGCGATGCTGACGGGCCGGACGGACGTGCTGCGTGCGGCCGTACCGGGAGCGGGCCCGTCCGAACCGGCGGTGTCCGTCGCGCCTTCCGAACAGCCGATGACGTCCGCCGTCCCCCACCCGCCGGCGGCGAACCGGGCTCCGTCGCACGCGCCCACCGCGGAACGGAGCCCGGCGCGCGCGCCGTTGGCCGGCGGTGTCCCGTCCGTCGAGGCGACCGTGACGCCGGGGACCTCCCACGAGCCGTTCGTGGGACGGGATCCCGAGCTGCGGGCGCTGGACGACGCGGCCGCGGGCGCCCGGCGGCACGGCGGTGTCGTCCTGGTCACCGGGGAACCCGGAGCGGGCAAGTCCGCGCTGCTCAAACGGTTCCGGCAACGATTGCGGGCCGACGGCTGGACCGTGGTGGTCGGGCGCTGCCCCGAGTTCGACGGCGCCCCGCCCGCGTGGGCCTGGACGGAGGCGCTCGGCGAACTCGCCCGGCGCACACCCCCGGCGGACCCGGACGCGCTCGGCGCCCTCCTCCACGACGGGGAGTACGGCGGGCACGCGGAGCAGTACCGCCACGCCAGCGGCCACCTTCCGGAGCAGGCTCCGGGGTCCGGTGACGGATGGGCGGTGGGACGGTTCCGGATGCACCGGGCGTTCAGCGCGTGGCTGCGCACCGCCGCCGGGGAGTCCCCGCTCGCCGTCGTCATCGACGATCTGCACCGGGCGGACGGGGAGACGCTGGCCCTGCTGGAGCGGACCGCCGAGCTGACCGGCGTGCCGGTGCTGGTGATCGCCGCGTACCGCCCCGCCGACGCGGGCGACCGGCTGGCCAAGACCCTCGCCGAACTCGCCCACCGGTCACCGCACCGGCTGGCGCTCGGCGGACTGCCGCCGCACGACGTGGACACCGTGGTCCGGGCCGTGTGCGGAACCCCGGTCGACGCGGCCACCGTGACCGCGCTCGCCGAGCGGACCGGCGGGAACCCCTTCTACGTACGCGAGAGCGCCCGGCTGCTCGCCAGCGAGGGCGCCCTGGTGGCGATCTCCGAAGTGCCCCAGGGCGTGCGCGACGTGCTCCGCCGCCGTCTGCGGCAGCTCCTGCCGGGGGCACTCGGCGTCCTGCAGCTCGCCTCGGTGGTCGGCCGCGAGTCCGAGGTGAGCGTGCTCATCGAGGCCGCGGACCCCGTACGGCACCCGGAGCACGAGGTGTTCGACAGCCTGGAGGAGTGCGTGCTGGCGGGGCTGCTGACCGAACCGGCGCCCGGCCTGGTCCGGTTCGCGCACGCCCTGGTCCGCGACACCGTGTACACCGACCTGGTCGGTGTGCGTCGCGCCCGCCTGCACGCGCGGGTCGCGGACGTGGTGCGCCGTCGCCGTCCGGACGATCTGGCCGCGCTGGCGCACCACTTCGCCCGGTCGGCGACGGCGGCGACGGCGGCGCTGGCCGTCGAGTACTCGCTGGGCGCGGCCGATCTCGCGGAGCGCCGCTACGCCCACGACACCGCGGCGGAACTGCTCGAGCAGGCCATCGAGTCGTTCGCCCTGATACCCGCCGACGACGAGAGCCCGGGCGACACACGCGCGGCGCGGCTGGTGGCGCTGCTCGGACGGCTGCTGCGGGCGGAGATACGCGCCGGAGCGGTGGTGTCCGCGCGGAACACCCGGCAACGGGCCATCGAGGCGGCCTCGGACGTCAGCCACGACGCCCTGGTCTCGGTGGCGCTCGGTGCGTCCATCGGCCCCGGCCTCGCCCTGAGTGGGCCACAGGGGCTCGTCGCCCCGGCCGCGCTCGATCACTTCGCCGACCGGCTCGCGGCCCGCGCGGCCGCCGACCCTCTCGTCCTCGCCCTCGCGGCCCGGCCGTCCCCCGCCGAGGAGGCCGGTCAGGACCGGCGGCGCCACTGCGACGGCACCGGTGCCGTCGCGTCCCACCCCGTCGGGGAGCGGACGGCCGCCCATCGACTGGCCGTCGCGCGTGCGGTCGGCGACCCGCTGCTGATCTCCTGCGCCCTGACCGCCGCGTCCGCCGTCGCGCCGCACGGCTTCCCCGACCACCGGACACTCCTGGCGTCCGAGCTGCGGGTGCTCGGCTACGCCCACGACCTGCCCGCCAACACCTGGGTACGGGAACACATCAGCGGCATGGCCGCGGGTGCCCTCAACGACGTCGCCGGAGTCCGCCGGCACACCCGTGAGGGACGGGCGGTGGCCCGGAGGCACCGGCTGGTCGAGGCGGAGGTCGTCAATCTGTCGACCCAGGCCATGCTGGCGCACGTCGAAGGCCGCTTCGCCGACGCCGAGGCCGGCTACACCGACGTACGGGACCGGCTGCGCGCCAACCGGTCGGCGCACGGCGATGTCGTGCACGCCCTCGGCCTGACGACCGTGCGGTTCAGCCAGGGACGCCCCGAGGACGCCGAGCCGTTCCTGCGGTCCGTTCACGACCGTGCCACTCCCGTCACCTGGCTCGCCCTGGGTGTGGTCCTCGCACGCCAGGGCCGGATCGACGAGGCCCACGCGCTCGGCCTCTCCCCTTCCGCTCCCGTGCCCGACCACCTCTACAGCATCGCCCTGTCCTTCCGGGCGGAGCTGGCCTGCCTGCTGGAAGACCCCGGCGCCGCACGGGAGTTGATCCCCCTCCTGCTGCCGGTCCGCAGCCAGCTCGCGGGCGCCGCCAGCATCTCCTTCGTCACCCGCCCTCTCGCCCAGTCCTTGGGCGAGATCCACCGGTTGCTCGGCGACGAGCCCGAAGCGCTGCGGCAGTTCGCGCACGCCGAGGAGATCGCCCTGCGGTGGGGCTCCCCGCATCTGGCCGCGGCGGCCCGGACGGCCCTGGCCGGACGGGACGAACCGGCGGGCCGGAGCCCCGGGCGGGCGGGCCGTCACTGCCTCAGGTAGGGCGGTCGAAGGGGTGCCTGAAGGACCGGTCCGCATGCTCGGACGGCTCAGCCCAGGTGCCACTTCTGGTTGGACGTGCCCTCGCAGTCCCACAGTTGGAGACGGGTCCCCGCGGCCGTGCCCGCGTTCTTGGCGTCGACGCACTTCCCGATCTGGGTGTTGACCAGGTCGTGGGAGCTGTTGAGGTTGAACTTCTGTGCCCAACCGCCGTTGCAGCGCGCCAGTTGGATACCGGCGCCGTCGGAGGTGGAGGCGGTGGCGATGTCCATGCACAGTCCCATCGAGCGGACGCTGCCGTCCGACGCGAACACCCACTTCTGCCACGCGTCGCCGCCGCAGCCCTGGAGCGTCAGCGGCGAACCGTCGGACCCCTTGTGCGCGGAGACGCCCACGCACCGGGAGGAGGCGTAGCCGACGATCATGTCGCCGGTCGGCTCGGCCGCGGTGTCGGCCACCGGTTCGGAGTCCGATCGGTGTGTGCCCGTGGATGTGGTGCTCGCCTTGTGGGTGGACGCGGTGTCGACCGTCTGGCCGTCGCCTGCGGCGGGCGCGTGTGCGGGGGCGTGTCCTTCGTCGGCCGACGGCGAACCGCCGTCCTTGCCCGTGCCCTTGCCCACGTGTGCCTTCGATCCCGGCTTGTCGCCCGTACGGTGCTCCCGCGCAGAGGGCGACGGGGACCCGGACCGGGACGGCAGTACCGAGCCGTCCGGGCCGACCGTGGGAACGGCGGCGTCCTCGACCTGTGCCGCACTCGGCTCCGAGTCGCCCCCGCCGGGGAGGGCGACGACCGCGACGGTGCCGAGGCCCAGTGCCACCAGTACCGAGACGGCGGCCACCGCGCCGATCAGCCGCGCGTTGCGTTCCGGCTGGGCCTCGTCCGCGCCCGCCCCGCCGGGGACGACGGCCGAGTGGAGGGTCCTGGTCGCCAACAGCCGTGCCATACGGCCGGGTTCACCGTCTCCGGAGGACGAGCGCGCGCCGGTTCCGGACGCGGCCCCTGCTTCGGGCGAAGGCTCGGGCGCGGGCTCCGACGCCGAACGGGGTACGGGCGCGTCGTCGGAACCGGTGCCGGGCGCCGGCAGGTTGCCGTCCGCGGACTCGGAGCCGGGGTCGATGTCGGAGCCGGGATCGCCGGCGGTGTCGAGGTCCGGCGACGGCTCCGTCGGCGGAGCTGTCACGGGGTTGGACTGGGGCTCGGACTGGGGCTCGGACTCGGAAGCGGGGGCGGAGGCCGGCGCGAACTCGGGTTCACCGTCGCCGCTGCCCAGGGAATCCGCGTCAGGAACCGGAGTGTTCGCGGCCGCTGTCCCGGATATGCGGGAGTTGGCAGCCTCCGCATCAGGAACGGGGGTGTTCCCGGCCTCCGGTTCACCCGTCGACTCCGGCGCGGTGTCGGGCCCCGACTCCCGCAGCCAGGGCAGCGGTTGCTCCCAGACAGCGGCGTCCCCGGCCGATTCCCCGGAGTCCCCGGCCGATTCCCCGGTCGGTTCCGCCGGTCCGGTCCTGTGTTCCATGTGCGCCTGCCCGCCTCCGCGTCTGGTGGTCTCCCGAAGTTCGAACCTAGGAGTCCGTGAACCGGTGGCGTCGCCGTGGGGGCGAACTCTGCCCGCCAGGACCGGAAATGCTTCCCCTGCGACCGTCCGGCCCGGTGGAGGGGGCGGGAGAAGCCCCGTATCTACAGCGTTCCGGAGCGCAGCGCGAAGGCGACCGCGTGGGTGCGGTTGCGCAGTCCGAGACGGTTCATCATGACGCTGACGATGTTCTTTATGGTCCGCTCCGAGTAGTTGAGCTTCTGTGCCACCTCGGTCGTGTCGAGACCGTCGGCCAGCAGGCGGAGGACGTCGACCTCGCGGGCCTCCAGACCGGAGGTGGTCAGCCCCAGCGGTCCGAGTACATCGCGTTGCACCCGCCTGATGTGGTCGATGAGTTGGCCCTGCACCGGGGCCGGCAGCAGGGCGGCGCCCTCGGCTACCGTCCGTACGGCCTCGACGACGTTGTCGAACGTGCTGTCCTGACGCCACATCACCCCGCGCAGGCCGAACTGGACGGCGCGCATGAGCTGGGCCTCGCCGATGCGTCCGGTCACCAGCACCATGCCCATCGCCGGGTTGGCCGCGCGGGCGGCGACCGACTCCATCAGCACCATCGTCTCCTCGGTCACCTCCGCCGTCAGCACGAGCACCACGTCCGCCTGCCGGTGCTCCTCCTGGGGCAGCACCTTCAGTCCCGGGTACCTGCACAGGGACCAGGCGGCCCCCTCGCCCGTGATGGGGTCACTGGCGAGGACTGCGATCGAGATCATCCCCAACGTCACTGATGTCCTTCCTGGTTCGGACCGTCGCCCAGATGGGGCCGGGGTACCGGCACGGCGTCGGGCGACCGTGGCGGCGGACGCGCGGACATCGTCGCCGGACGGCCTTGGCAATCACTTGGCGTGCACTTGGCGGGTTTGCCCGTCCGGCCACGCTTCGCTGTCCGCCGGGACAGACATCGGTCCGTGCGGCGGGGTCCGGGAGGCGCCCTGCCTACGCTCGCAATGAAGACTCAGTGGCGCGAAAGCCACGGAAAAACCGCAGGAAAGCAGGAAGCACGTTGAGCACCGTGGTCGCCAAGCGCTCGCCGCGTGCCGAGGGGCCCCCGATGCCCGAGGGGCAGGTCGAACTCGCCGAGCCCCCCGTCCTCGGGGAGCCCGCCACCGCGGACTTCGGCTCGGTGATGATGTACCTGCCGATGGGCCTGGGTGCCGGTGCCATGGTGCTGATGTTCTCGGTCGGCAGCGGCGGCACGTCGATGTACATGATGACCGGGATGATGGGCGTCGCCATGGTCAGCATGACGCTGATGCAGGTCGGCCGCCCCGGTGCGGAACGCCGCCGTCGTATGCGGGCCGAACGGCGCGACTACCTGCGCTATCTCGGCCAGAAGCGGACCCAGGCCCGGCAGGCGGCCGATGCCCAGCGGGCGGCTCTGCTCTGGGACAACCCGGACGCCGGTGATCTCTGGGCCCTCGCCCGCGGCCCCCGCCTGTGGGAACGCAGGCCCGGCCACGAGGACTTCGCGCGGGTACGCATCGGGCTCGGCACCCGTCGGGCCGCACTGGAGTTCCTGCCGCCGCAGACTAAGCCGGTGGAGGACCTGGAGCCGCTGTGCGCGATCTCGCTGCGCCGGTTCACCCGGGCCCACCAGACCGTTCCGCTGCTGCCCGTACCGGTGTCG
The DNA here is from genome assembly GCF_040607345.1 of Streptomyces sp. NPDC005302. Taxonomy (NCBI): domain Bacteria; kingdom Bacillati; phylum Actinomycetota; class Actinomycetes; order Kitasatosporales; family Streptomycetaceae; genus Streptomyces; species Streptomyces sp. NPDC005302. Next base: position 62,531 of record NZ_JBEXGN010000008.1, on the reverse strand, counting down.
CTGCGCCGCTTCACCAGCGTGGAGTTCACCGGCGCGACCGGGGACGCGCTCGCCCTGGCGCGCGCGATGCTCGGGCAGCTCATGGTCCTCCACTCCCCCGACGAACTGCGCGTCGCGGTGCTCGGGGACGACGAGGCGCTGGACGCCTGGGACTGGCTCAAATGGCTGCCGCACAACGCGCATCCCTTCGAGGAGGACGCCGCCGGTCCGGTCCGGCTCGCCGCCGGTGACCACGACGCCCTGCTGGACCTGCTCGGTCCCGAACTGCGCGACCGGCCCGATCACGACCCGGCGTCCGCCCCGAGCGTGGCCGAGCCATTCACGGTGATCGTCGCGCAGGGCGTGCGGATCCCCGAGACCTCGCGGCTGCTCGGCGCCGGGGTGCGCGGGGTGGTGCTCCTCGACCTGACCGGTGCGGTGCCCGGCGGCCCCAAGGTGCTGCGCCTCACCGTCCGCGACGGGCGGGTCGACTTCCCGAGCGGTACGGAGACGGTCTCCGGCCGGGCCGACCGGCTCGGCACCGTGCAGGCGGAGACCCTCGCCCGTGTCCTGGCCCCGATGCGCACCGGCGGTGGCGTCGACCTGGTGGACCGGCCGCTGGAGTCCGACTTCGACCTGACGGCCATGCTCGGCATCCGCGACGTGCGCGGCTTCGACGTGCCGGCCAAGTGGCGGCCGCGGCTGGCCCAGGACGCCCGCCTCAAGGTGCCGATCGGTGTCACCGAGGACGGCGAGATCGTCGAACTCGACCTGAAGGAGTCCGCGCAGGGCGGCATGGGCCCGCACGGTCTGCTGATCGGCGCGACCGGCTCCGGCAAGAGCGAGCTGCTGCGCACCCTGGTGATGGGCCTGGCCGCCACCCACTCCTCGGAGATCCTCAACCTGGTCCTGGTGGACTTCAAGGGCGGCGCCACCTTCCTCAACATGGACCGGCTGCCGCACACGTCGGCCGTCATCACCAACCTGGCCGACGAGCTGCACCTCGTCGATCGCATGCGGGACTCCATCAACGGCGAGATGATCCGCCGTCAGGAGCTGTTGCGTGAGGCTGGGTTCGCCTCGCTGTACGAGTACGAGAAGGCGCGCGGCGCGGGTGCGAGCACCCTCGCCCCGCTGCCGTCGCTGCTGATCATCGTGGACGAGTTCTCGGAACTGCTGGCGAACAAGCCGGAGTTCATCGAGTTGTTCGTGTCGATCGGCCGGCTCGGGCGCAGTCTCGGTGTGCACCTGCTGCTCGCCTCCCAGCGTCTGGACGAGTCGCGGATCCATCGCGTCGAGGGCCACCTGTCGTACCGGCTCGCGCTGCGCACCTTCTCCTCGATGGAGTCGCGCAGCGTGATCGGCACCTCGAGCGCGTACGAGCTGCCGTCCGCCCCCGGCAACGGCTATCTCAAGGTGGACACCACCAACCTCGTCCGGTTCAAGGCCGCTTACGTCTCGGGGCCCGTTCCCGCCGCGCCGGATCCGCAGGAGGCCGGCCGCCGCGAGGGGGCCGCGCTGGAGGTGACCGCCTTCGGCCTGGAGGCGCGCGGCGCCCTGGCGTCGGTCCGTGCCGAGGAGGAGGCCGCGGCGCTCGTGTCGCTCGCCGAGGAGGCGCTGCGCGACCAGGGCGGCGAGGCGGACAGGACCGACAGCGGCGGCGAGAGCGCCGAGGACAGTCTCCTCGACGTCCTGGTGGGACGGCTGGAGGACAACGGTCCGCCCGCACGGCAGGTGTGGCTGTCGCCGTTGTCCGAGTCGCCCGCGCTGGACGAGCTGCTGCCCGGCATCGTGCCCGACCCGGTGCGCGGGATGGGCGCGTCCGACCCGCGCGCGCAGGGTGCCCTGCGGGTACTGCTGGGTCTGGTGGACCGGCCGTTCGAGCAGCTGCGCGAGCTGCTGGTCGCGGACCTGTCCGGAGCCGACGGGCACCTCGGTCTGGTGGGCGCGCCGCAGACGGGCAAGTCGACACTGCTGCGGACCCTGATGCTGTCGCTCGCGCTGACCCACACGCCGGACGAGGTGCAGTTCTACTGCCTGGACTTCGGAGGCGGCGGTCTGGTGTCCACCGCCGGGCTGCCGCACGTCGGCTCGGTGGCGACCCGGCTGGAGCGCGACCGGGTCCTGCGGACCGTCGAGGAGCTTTCTCAACTCCTGGAACGGCGTGAGCAGTTGTTCGCCGCCAAGGGGCTGGAGTCGATGGCCGCGTTCCGGGCGCTGCGCGCCGACGGCACGGTCGACGATCCGTACGGCGATGTCTTCCTGCTGGTCGACGGCTGGGCCACGCTCCGCCAGGACTACGAGGACCTGGAGCAGCGGGTGATGGAACTCGCCGCCCGGGGGCTGTCGTTCGGCCTGCACGTGGTGGTCTCGGCGGTCCGCTGGTCCGAAGTACGGCCCCGGCTGCGGGACATGCTGGGCACCAAACTCGAACTGCGCCTCGGTGACGCGATGGAGTCCGAGGTCGGCTCCCGGGCCGCGGCGGGGGTGCCGCACCGGTCCGGGCGGGGTCTGACCGCGTCGGGGCACCACTTCCTCTCCGCGCTGCCCCGGCTCGACAGTTCCTCGCGGACCGACGACCTGACGGCCGCCACGAAGGCCGCGGTCGCTGAGATCGACACGTTCTGGACCGGTGGCAGTGCCCCCGGCGTCCGGCTGCTGCCGACCACCCTGGACGCGCGACGGCTGCCGGCACCCGCGGACGCCCGCGACCTGAGGTTCTGCCTCGGCTGGGACGAGCAGCGGCTCGCCCCCGTCTGGCACGACTTCGGCGCCACACCCCACCTGCTGGTGTACGGCGACGGCGAGACCGGCAAGACCAACGCCCTGCGGCTGGCGATCCGCGCCATCACCGCCCGCTACCGCCCGGAGGAGGCCCGCATCCTGCTGGCCGACCCGGGGCGCGGACTCCTCAAGGACGTCCCGGAGGAGTACCGCGTCGGCTACGTCGTCGACAACGACGGGCTCGGCAAGCTCGCGGAGAGTGCCGCCGTGTCCGTGGCCAAACGCCGGCCGGGCGCCGACGTCACGCCAGAACAGCTCGAGAAGCGGGACTGGTGGACAGGACCGCTGCTGTTCGTCCTCATCGACGACTACGACCTGTTCGGCGGCGGACCCGGGTCGGTGTCCCCGATGGCCCCCTTGGTGCCCCTGCTCGCGCAGGGCGCCCACATAGGCCTGCATCTCGTCGTCGCCCGCAGCACCTCGGGCGCGATGCGCTCCGTCATGGACCCGCTGATCCGCCGCATGTGGGAGCTGGGCAACCCGGCGCTGCTGTTCTCCTACCCCAAGGAGGAGGGCAAGTTCATCGGCGAGGCCAAGCCCCGCACCCTGCCCGCCGGCCGGGCCCAGCTCGTCACCCGCCGCACCGTCAAGCTGGTCCAGACCGGACTGGTGTCGGCGTCCCCCGTCCCCACAGGAGCATGATGACCACCGCCGTACCGCTGACGGGACGGGCCACCGAGGTCTGCCGCGTCACCGTCGAGACCCCGGACGGCCGGACCGACCTGTCCGTCCCGGTCACCACCCCGGTGTCCGCGCTTCTCCCGGTCCTGCTCCGGCAGTTGCCCACCGGGGCCGCCGCGGACGGCACGCCGTGGGTGCTTCAACGGCTCGGCGAGGAGCCGCTCGCCGCCGAGGCGACCCCGGAGAGCGCCGGGCTGCGCCAGGGCGACGTCCTGCATCTGCGGCCGGCCGACGCCTCGTTGCCCGCGCTGCACTTCGACGACGTCGCCGACGGGGTCGCGCACACGGTGGGCGACGGTCCTGGCAGGTGGAGGCCCGAGCTCACCCGGGGCCTCGCCGCCGGCCTGGCCTGCCTCGCCCTCGTCGGGCTCGCCGCGGCGCTGCTCGGCGCCGGGACCGGGCCCCGTACGTCCGCCGTCGCCGCGGCGGTGGCCGTGGTGCTGGCCGTCGCCTGCGCGACCGCCGCCCGGATGGGCGCCGACCGGACCAGCGTCCTGGTCGCCGGACTCGGCGCCTTCGGTTTCGCCGGCCTCTCCGGCGCGGTGCTGCGCGTGAGCCACTCGGCCGGCCACACACCCGGTCTGACCGGCGTGCTCCTCGGCGCCGGATGTGTGATCGCGCTGGCCGGCGCGCTGTTCGCGCTCGGGGCACTGCCGCTGGTCGTCCCCGGCACCGTCCTGCTGACCGCCGTCGCAGCGGCGGCCGGCGCGGGACTGGCCGAGGGCGCCGGACTGCGCGGCGACCAGGCCGCCGCCGTGGTCGCCGTGGCCCTGTTCGTGCTCGGCCATCTCGCGCCCCGGCTGGCGCTGCGCACGGCCCGACTGCGGGTTCCCCAACTCCCGCACGACGCGCGGGAGCTCCAGCTCGACATCGAACCGGAGCCGGACGCGCGGGTCGCGCTCCGTGTCTCCGTCGCCACCGCCTGCCTCGACATGATCGCCGTCGCCTCGGCGCTGGTCTGGGCTGTTGCCCTCTGGCTGCTGACGGACGCCGAACACGGCTGGACCGGCTGGCTGCTTCCCCTCGCCCTGAGCCTCGCCGTGCTGCTCCGCGCACGCGGCACGAACGGCACCCTCCAGCGCGTACCCGCCGTCCTGGCGGGCGCGTACGGACTGGCCCTCGTCCTCGTCGTGCGCACCGCCGCGAGCGGGCCGGCCGGACGCGTCGTCGCCCTCGTGGTGCTGCTGGCCGCGGCCGTCCTGTTGCTGGTCGGCGCCTGGCGGCTGCCGCGCGCCCGGCTACTGCCCGTCTGGGGCCACCTCGGGGACCTGCTGGAGATCGTCACGGCGATCGCCCTGCTGCCGCTGCTGCTCCAGGTCCTCGACGCGTACGCGTACTTCCGCGGGCTCGCGGGCTAGGGCGGGCGGACGTGCAGACTCGACGCGATCACGTACAGGCGTACCAGTTCGCCATGGGCCGGCTCGCCTCGGCCCTCGTCAGCGGGGACCCCGGCCGCGGCGACAGCCCGACCCGGCGGTCGGCCCTCGGCTCCGTGTTCGGCGTGGGCCTGGTGGTGCTGCTGTGCGCCGGGTTCGGCGTGTACGGACTGATCTCCCCCGTCGCGAAGGACGACTGGCGCAAGGACGGGGCCCTCGTCCTGGAGGAGGACACCGGCAACCGCTACGTCTACGCGGGCGGTGTCCTGCGCCCGACCCGCAACTACGCCTCCGCGCTGCTCATCGCGGGCAAGCGGTCGGCGCCCGAGACACTCTCCGCCGCCTCCCTCGCCGGGGTTCCGCACGGCGGCCCGGTCGGCATCCCCGGCGCCCCGGACACCGTGCCGGACGCGTCCGCGCTGACGGCCGGACCCTGGGCGCGCTGCCTGCCGGGGGCCGGGTCCGGCGTCGTCGGGCAGACCCTCGCCTTCGGGCGGTCGGCCGCCGCGATGCGCCCCTTGCCGTCCGGTCGGCAGGTGCTGCTCAAGGGCCCCGAGGACACGCGCTACCTGCTGGTACGCGGCGTCAAGCACCCCGTCCCCGACGACTCCGCCCTCATCGCCCTCGGCCTGGACGACCAGACGCCGCTCGCGGCCGGCGCCGACTGGCTCGGCGCGGTCCCCACCGGCGCCGCCCTCGCCGCACCCGTGCCGCCGGGGACCGGGAAGCCGGCCGGCAAGGTCGCCGGGGAGGCCGCCCGGGTCGGGCAGCTCTTCCGCACCAGCTCGGGCGGGACGGAACACCGCTACCTGCTGCGCTCCGACGGGCTCGTCCCGGTCAACGCGACCGCGTACGCCCTGCTCGCCGCCCGATCCGGCGCGCCCGAGCCCCGGCAGGTCGCCCAGGCGGACATCGCGGTGGCCGGGGTCTCGGCGGACCGCGGCCCCACGGACCGGATCCCGGATGTCGTCGGTGTCCGCCCGCTGGCCGGCGGAACGATCTGCCTGGAGCAACTCCACGACGGGAAGGTCCGGTTGACCGTGTCCGCGGTGGCCGAGCGGCGGGTCGCCCTGCCGGCCGGGGCCGGTGTGCTGGCCGTCCCCGCCGACGGCGGCGGCCAGTACCTCGTCACGGAGCAGGGCGTGAAGTACCGGATCGCCGACGCCGCGGCCGCGCGGGCTCTCGGACTCGCCGACACCAAGCGCCGGCTCACCCTGCCCGCGAGCGTCCTCGCCCTCCTGCCCGACGGCCCGGTGCTCAGCCGCTCCGCCGCCGGAAGGGGATGAGCCGGATGGGCAAGCTCCGCCTGCGCGCGACACCGGTCGGTGACGCGCTCCTCGTCCATCCCAAGGACCGGCTCGACGAGCGGGCGGCCGGCTTCGCGGGCGGCCTCGCGCGCGACCCGCGGCACACCCTCGTCGTCGTGGACCTGCCGTCCCAGGTCATCGCCGACGAGTGGGCGGCGGTGGCCAAGGTGCTGTCCTCCTCCCGGTACGGCAGCCTGCGGCTGGTCTTCGGACGGGGCAGGGGCGACGACGTCCGGACGGCCGCCGGGCGTATCGCCGACCGGCTCGGCCGCGAGGTCCTCGCCCCCGACGGCCCCCTCGTCCCGACCACCGCGGGCGGGCTGTTCGTGCCCGGCGACGAGGGCGCCGCCTGGCTGCGGTTCCGGCCCGGGCACGCCTTCGAGCCCGACTCGCAGCGGTTCCCGAAGCCGATCTGGGAGTTCTCCGTACCGGCCGGGCCGCGCCCGGCCGGCGACCGCACGACCGTCCAACCGGTCCCGTCCGGCGTCTGGTTGAGGGCCGCCGGAGAGCCGTTGTCCGGGGTGGACCGTCGCGCGGTCGAGACCGTTCCGACCGACACCCGGCACCTCCTCGTCGTGCTCGGCAGCCCCGGCGGCGCGCCGCTGCCCGTCGACGACGTGGCCGGCTACTGGGACACCGTTCTGCCCAACGCCCGCTCCGCGGTGCGTTTCGTCCTCCACGGCAGCCTCGGCACCCCCGACTCGCTGGCGCCCGGCCAGGGTCTCGCGAACGCCCTGGACCACGAGGTCGTCCTGTACGCGGACCTGCCCTCGGGCGCGCCCGGCCGAGGCGGCAACGTGGACCTGCCGGACCACACCACGTACACGCCGGAGCACGCCGCCGCGCCCGGTCACCCGGGGACGGCCGGGCAGGCGGGCGAGGTGACGGCCTCCGTCGGTGAGGTGCCGCGGGCCGCTCCGGGGACGGAGCCCGGTCCTGAGACGACGTCGGGTCCGACCGCTCTGCCGGGGGCGGAGGGCCGGCCGGTCACGGCACCGGGGCCCGGCGAGCGCACGCCGGTGGCGACCACCTCGTCCGGCGGGGTGGCCCCGACGTTCGGCGCGGAGACACCGTCGACTGCCGCCGCTCAGGCGGCTGTTGACGAGGCGCCGCCGCGTGGAGAGCGAGCGGCGGACGGCACAGCCGTCACGGTCACCGTGTCGGACGGCGGTCGAGCCGGGGCGAGTACGGACCCTTCGGTCACCGCACCGGTGCCGGGCGGCGGGGCCGGTGCGGGGTCCGGCACGACGGAGGACCCGCAGGCCGACACCACCCCGGTCGTGGCCGGACGAACGCCGTCCCGGGAGGCCGTGCCCCGCATCCGGACGGAGTCCGGGGGCTCGGCGTCACCCTCCGGCGGCGCCCCGGGCCATCGCGCCCCGGACACCAGGTCGTGGCCCGACTCCCCGGCCCCGAAAGCCACTTCGACGGGGCACACCGCCGCAGAGCCCGAGCCGGCGCCCGCCGTCGGGCCCCTACCCACGTCGGGGCTCGCGGCTCCGGAGCGGGACCCGGGCGCCGGCGGTCCCGGACCCGAACCGGTTCACAGACCACCGCACCCGAGCGCCGCAGGCCCCGATCCGGAGCGGCTCACCACGTCCACGCCGGATCTCCCGGTGGCGGCGGAACCGGTCCCCGACGTCGGCACCGCACCCGGGCCGGTGCGAAGTCCCGAGGTGGACCCGGCCGGGACACCTGCCCGCGCGGACGGCGTCGGTCGGCGCCCCGAGGCCCGGGAGGAGGTGCCCGCGTCCGCCCCGCGGCCCGTCCGGCCCGCCGCCCCTCGATTCCGGCTGGAGTCGGGCGCCCCCGCACCGGAGCCGGAGCCGCTTGCGGTGCCCGCGCCGGACGCCGGGGCCTCCGCCCCGGTGCCCGTCCCCGCGCAGCGGTCGAACCCGGCCGGAGCGGCGACCGGCGTGCGCGTGCAGCCCGTGCCCACGACGGCCGCCTGTGCGCTGCCGCCCGAACGGGGCGTCGCGCAGGAACGGGACTGGGTGCGGCGGACGTTCAGCGACCAGTACAACGCGACGGCCGGATCGGTGTCCCGGATGATGTCCGAGTCACCGGGCCTGCGCGGCGGGTCGAGGACGGAGGCCGCGGACGCGCTCACCGAACTCGTCGCCGTGCGGCTGTACTTGTCGGGCGACAGTCGCGTGGCCGACGCCGCCGTACGCGCGGCCTCCGCGGGACCGCACGTGCCGCTGGCCCGCTGTGTGACGGCCGGACTGCGCAGGCTGCCGTCCTACCGGGGACCGGCCCTGCTGCGTACGCGCCTCCAGGACGCCGAACGCGCCTGGTACCGGGACGACAGGCTGGTCACCGAGTGGGCGTTCTGTCACGCCCGGACGTCGCTGCACGCGGGCCCGCGGGGCGGCGGCGCCACCGACGTGCTGATCTGGTCGATGACCGCCCGCAGGACCGGCTCGCTGGACCAGGCCGTGCCGGACCGCGTGGTGTTCCTGCCGGGAACGTCCTTCAAGGTGCTGCGCACGGTGGGCGACGCCGTGCTGATGCGGGAGGTGTCGCCGTCGGAGATCGCCGATGACGGCCGGGTCGACCTCCAGCGGGTGAAGCTCGACGAGATCGCCCTCAAGGGGCTGGGGAACATCCTCGACGCCCTGGAGAAGGCCGGCACCGACGCCGGCGTGCAGAGCGCCGACCCGCCCGGCCTGATCCTGAGCCCCGACACGGAACACACAGGTCGTACAGAAGGAGCCAAGCCGTGAGCAGGCAAGTCCTGTTGGTGTCCCCGGACCGTCCGGGCGCCCACCGTACGATCGCCGGCGCGCTGGCCGAGGCGGCGGAGGGTGCGCTGGTCACCGTGGCCCCCGGCCGGTACGAGGAGTCCCTGGACATCACCCGTGCGGTGACTCTGTCCACCGAGGGCGGCGCCGGGTCCGTCCGGGTGCACGCGGCGGCCGGGAGCAGCGTCGTCGTGGACGCGGAGGCGGTCCAGCTCTCCGGTCTCGTCCTGTCCGGCGCGGATCCGGAGGCACCCGTCCTCGACCTGCGGCGCGGGCAGACGGCGCTGGACGACTGCGTGATCGAGGGTGCCGCCTGGACGGCGGTGCTGGCGTGGAACGAGGGCGTCCTGGCCGCGCGCGGCTGCCGGGTCACCAATCCGAACGGCGCGGGCGTCGTCGTCACCTCGCGCGGCGGGAACGTACTGGAGGCCACGGAGATCACCGAGGCCGGATCGTCGGCCGTCGTGGTCGCCGAACAGGGCCGTCTGGACGTACGGGACTGCCGTCTCGACCGTGCGCGCGGCAACGGGATCTGTGTCAACGGCAGCGCGTCCGCGACCGTCGAGTCCACCCGGATCACCGGGAGCGGCAAGCCCGCGGTGGCCGTCGAACAGGAGGCGCGGGCCGCCCTGCTCCGGGTGACCGTCACCGGCAGCGCCGGGCTGGACGCCTACCTCACGAGCCGGGGCGAGACCACGCTCACGGACTGCGCCTTCTCGGGGTCGGCCGGGCAGTCCGTGCACATCGCCGAGGGGGCCGCGCCCCACCTCCGCGGCTGCGTGATGACGGACGCGACGCGCAGCGGTCTCCAGGCGACGGGGGGCGCCCGGCCCCGCCTGGAGGACTGCGTGATCACCGGCAGCCCGGTGGGGCTGCACGTCACGGGAGCGACAACCACCGTCACCGGCAGCGGACTTGTGATCCGGGGCGCGGCGACCGCCGCCCTGCAGGCCGCCGACTCCGGCTCCGCCGACCTGGAGCGGCTCACCGTCTCCGGCACGTCGGGCTCGGGCGTGCGCGCCCAGGACGGTGCGCGGCTGAACCTGCGGGACACCACGATCGAGCTGAGCGGCGGCGGTCAGGGGCTGGCGCTCGCCGGGAGGTCGACCGCCTACCTGGCCGGATCCACGCTGCGCGACTGCGGCGCCGTCGTCGGTGAGGGCTCCGAACTGACGGCGCACGACAGCGAGTTCACCGGGTCCGCCGGTGACGCCGTACAGGTGCTGGCCGGCGGCTCCCTCACCGCCGTCGGCTGCCGGATGACCGGCGCGCGCGGTCACGGGGTCAACGCCCATGCCGACGCCGTGACGGACCTGAGCAACTGCGCCGTCTCGGACAACGCCCGGGACCGCGCGGCGGAACCCGCGGGGGCGCGTCCCGCTCCCGCCGCCTTCCCTCAGGACGCGGAGACCCCCCGCTCCGGCACCGGGCCGCTGGCCGAACTGGAGGCGCTGGTCGGCCTGGAGAGTGTGAAGCACGAGGTCACCGGACTGATCAACCTCAACAAGATGACCAAGCGGCGGACCGAGATGGGCCTGCCCATGCCGCCGATGAGCCGCCATCTGGTCTTCGCGGGCCCGCCCGGTACGGGCAAGACGACCGTGGCCCGGCTGTACGGGGCGGTCCTCGCGGAACTCGGCATCCTCAGCCAGGGCCACATCGTCGAGGTGGCCCGCGCCGACCTGGTCGCCCAGATCATCGGCGGCACCGCCATCAAGACGACCGAGGTCTTCAACCGTGCGCTGGGCGGCGTGCTGTTCATCGACGAGGCGTACACGCTGACCAACCAGTCGCGGGGTACGGGTCCGGACTTCGGCCAGGAGGCCGTCGAGTGTCTGATGAAGCTGATGGAGGACCACCGCGACGAGATCGTGGTGATCGCGGCGGGCTACTCCGAGCACATGGACCGCTTCCTCGCTTCCAACCCGGGCATGGCCTCACGGTTCGCCCGCACGGTCGAGTTCCCGAACTACGCGCCGCAGGAACTGGTCACCATCGTCCGGGGGTTGTGCTCCAAGCACTACTACGAACTCGCCGACGACGCCCTGGACGCCTTGTCGCGCTACTTCGAGGACGTCCCCAAGGGCCCGACGTTCGGCAACGGCCGCGTCGCCCGGCAGGTCTTCGAATCGATGATCAGTACGCAGGCTTCCCGGTTGGCCGCGCAGTCTCCGGAGCACGACAGCGACCTGAGCCGGCTGACCGCCGCCGACGTCACCCCGGTGCCACAGGCGCCCACCCCCCCGGCGGGGACGGAGAGGCCGGTCCGCGCTCAAACACGCCTGCCCGCAACGGAGTTGACGGCACCACCCCCCTCGGCCGTCTCCGCACCACCGGCCGCCTCGACTCTCCCGCCCGCTTCTCCCCCGGCCCCTCCCGCCGTGACGGCGGCCGCTTCTGCCGCTCCTCCGACGGCACCCGGGGCGGGCGCGGGATCCGTCCCCGCGTCGGCAGGCCGCCATCTGGCCGCGCTCACCGGCTTCGGCCACGTGCCCGAGGCGCTGGCGGCCCGTGTCGAGACCCTCGTGGGACTCGGGCAGGGCACCGCCGGACTGGCCGATGTCGTGCTGGAGGGGGCCCCGGGCAGCGGACGCCGTGCCGTGGCGGCGGCCTACGGGCGGACGCTCGCCGAACACCGCGTCGTGGCGTCCGGGGCGTTCGCTCGTGTGACGCTGTCCGGCGTCCCGGCCCGGTGGCCGCGGCAGCCGCGCACCTACCTGGCCCACGTGTTCCGGGAAGCGGCCGGCGGCATCCTGGTGGCGGAGGCCGATGCCGCCTTCGAGCGCCGCCCGGCCGTCGAACGGGATGACGTCGTCGACGCGTTGGCGGCGGAGGCCGTGTCCCGCGACGCGCACGGCGCCGTCCTGGTGCTGTCCGGCAGCGCGCCGCACCTGATGGATCTGCTCCGGGACCGCACCGACCTGGCCGGGTCGTTCGCGGAGTACCTGCGGCTGCCGTCCTGGACCGGCGCCGGGCTCGCCGAACTGACCACGCGACGACTGGCCGCGCTGGGCTTCGAGGTGAGCGAGGAGGTGGCGGTGGCACTGTCCCGGCAGGACCCGGCGCACGGCGCCCACGGCGCGCACCGGCTGGCGGACCGTCTCGCCGAGCACGCCCGCGCCCGCGAACTGGTCCTCGACGACCTCGCCGAACACCTCCCGCTGCCCGCGGTGATGCCGGCGGCCCCCTGACGGGACGAACGGGCAGAGATCGACGGTCGGTCGGGCAGCGTGCCCGGCATCCGGTCAACGACCGCCAGGGGCCCCGGCGACGATCGTGACGACCGAGGACCCCACGGACGAGAGGAACGGCCATGGCCGGCAACACAGAAGCATCGGTGAGCATCGCGGGCATGACGTCCGCCCAGGGCAGCTTCCAGGCCGCGCTGGACGAGGCCAACAGCAGCTACACGCAGATGCAGAGCCAGATCGACGCCCTGCGGGCCAGCTGGACCGGTGACGCGGCCACCACCTACCAGGGCGCGATGGACACCTGGCTCCAGGACTTCGCCACGGTGCGCAGCCAGCTCGGTCTGATGCTGGAGAAGCTCCAGGCCAACACCGGCAGTTACACCACCACGCACCAGACCACCACGGACACGGCGAGCACCCTGCACAAGAGCATGACGCAGCCCCTGCCGGGCTTCTAGACAACTGCCGCCGGACAACCCCCTTCCCCGAAGCCCCGTTCACTCCGAGGAGCCTCACGATGCCCACCTACACAGTCCAGATGAACCAGATCGAGTACGTCGTCGGCGAGATGGCCGCGATCAGCAAGAAGATCCAGGAGACGCTGACCGACCTGGACGACAGCACGAAGATCCACCTCAGCGAGTGGACCAGCGACGCGCGCAGCACGTACGACGTCGTCAAGCTCAAGTGGGACACGGCCGCCGCCGACATGGTCACCCAGGCGCAGAACGCCACGAACTCGCTCGGCCACATCAACGAGGCCTACCACGCGGGTGAGCGGCACGGTGTGAGTCTCTGGGACCAGTGACATGGCGATCACGGACGAGAGCGCCGATCGGGGCAACAGCGACCCGAACACCAACCCCAACGACTACGGCGACGGCAACACCGGTTCCACGCAGGGCTCCGGCGACCACCACTACCACGGCGGCACGGGCGTCCAGAACACTCCCGGCGTCCTCAGCGACCTGCACCCGTTCGTGCCACCGCCGGTACCGGGCGGCAACGGTTCGAACGGGACCTCGGTCAGCACCCCGTCGATGGACCTGTTCGCCACCAACATCGGCCTGCTGATCCAGCCGGTGCGTGACGTCGCCACCGCTCTCGCGGACGTCTCCATCGCCCCGGGCGCCTTCTACCACGCCAACGTGATGCGGACGAAGGTCAACGGCCCCAACGCCGACGCGGGTCTGAAGAAGAGCTACGGCGACGCCCTGTCCGCCCTGGTCACGGGTCTCACGGATCTGCGCGACGGGATGAAGCAGCTGAGCCACGACTACGGGACGACGGAGGAGGCCAACACCATGTCGGCCACCGACCTCGCGGACGCGCTCGGCAACACCGCCAACGACTTCAACACGATGATGACCTCGAACGGCGGCACCGGGATGACCGGCACCGGCAACCCCACGACGAACACACCGGCCCCCGCCTGAGCCGTACCCGGCGGTCGACGGCCCGCAAGCCCCGACACCGGGCGCCGGGCGCGGCCGGTCGGCCGCCCACCCGCGCGGGGGGCGGCGACGAGGCAGGAGCGGGGCCAGGCGTGGCGACGGACGCGGCACAGGTGCGTACAGGAGAGCGAGAGTGGCGGACTACAACAGCGGCGGCTTCCATCAGGGCGACGACGGCACGATCTTCGGCAGCCCGGACGGCTCGTCCAACGGCAGCATCAACGACTACGACAACTGGGACTGGAAGCAGATCAAGGCGGCGATCACCGGTATGTCCGCCGGGGTCTCGAACGACGCCAACGCGTCGCACGCCCGCGCCGTCGCCGACCCCCAGTCGCTCATGGACGCCGCCAACGCCTTCTTCCACGTACAGCGGACCCTGCAGGCCATCACCAAGAGCCTGGTCGACCAGGCCAAGGCGCTCGCGGGCGACAACGGGCCGTGGAACGGGGCAGCAGCCGACTCGTTCCTCGACATGATGACCAACTTCTCCCGCCAGGTGAAGGCCAACGCCGATGTCCTGGCGGGGGGGTCGACGGGGGACCACTCGATCCCCCACCAACTGGCCAACAACGCGGTCACCCTCCGCAGCGCGCAGAGCAAGCTCGGCGAGATCGACGCCTGGTACGCCGACCAGGCCATCGCGATGGGCGTCACACCGATGTCCAACGGTCTGATCCCGATCAGCCAGAAGCCCGAGCTCGTCCAGATGATGAACGAGGACATGCGCAGCGTCCTCAAGAGCCTCGCGCACACCTACCAGGTCACCACGGACAACATCGTCAACCCCGTCCCCGTGACTTCCCCGGGCAACAGCCCCGACGGTCCCGGCACCGGCGACGGCCCCCCGGACCCGGGGCCCGACCTCGGCGGACCCGACGGCGGGATCGGTGACACGGGCAGCCTCTCGGACCTGTCCGGCCTGCCCGACACCGGTCTCGACAAGGGGCTGGACACGGGTGCGGGCATCGGTGGACCGGACGGTCTGGACGCGTCCGGTGACCTTGCGGGGTTCCCCGGCGACCCGTCCGCACTCGACGGCACCGGTCTCGACGGCACCGGTCTTGACGGAACGGGGCTGGGTGGCACCGGACTCGACGACCTCGGCCTCGACGGTCTCGACCCCTCGGCTCTCGACAGCGCGCTCAACCCGCTCTCCTTTCCCGGTCTCGGCGGCCTGGCTGGACTGGGCACCGGCCGGTCGGGCGCCGGCACCGGAGCCCTCGACGGTCTCTCGACGGCCGACCCCGAGGCGTTCGGCGACACGGGGCTCTCGGACGGTCTCTCGGACGGGCTCACCGGCGGCCTGGACAGCGGTCTCGCCGACGGGTCGGCCACCGGGGCGGGCATGCCGTCCCAGCTGGCGACGTCATCGGGGATGCCCTACATGCCGGGCATGGGCGGTACGGGCTCCGGCGGCGGTCTGTCCTCGGAGCCGACGGACGCCTCCGGGCTGCTCGACGCGAGCGCTGAGCCCTGGGAGGGCGAGGCGATGACCGGTGGCGACGACGTCGGCTCGGAACTGGGCGCCGCGGCGGGCGGCGAAGGCCTGGGTGCGGGCGGCATGCCCTACATGCCCGGCACGGGAGGCATGGGCGCGACCGGCGGTGGCCGGGACGCGGCGAGCGAACGGACGGACGCCTCCGGGCTGTTGGACGACAGCACCGAGCCCTGGGAGGGCGGCGAGGACGCCGGTACGGACGAGGTCGCCCCGGCGGTGGCCACCCTCCCCGGAGTGCCGTACCTGCCCGGGTTCGGCGCCCCCGGCGCCACCGTCCGCGCCGAGGGGTCCCGCGCGGCCGCGGCGGAGGGCGTGGCGTCCGCCGGGGCGGCCGGCGAGGTGGACGGCGAGGTGGACGGCGAGGTGGAAGGCGAGGTGGAAGGCGAGGTGGAAGGGCGCACCGAAGAGTCGGCGACGGCCGGACCGGCCGCCGCGCCGGTGGCCGGTGCCACGGAACCTGCGACGGCCACGACCCGGGCGGCGGTCGGCTCCGACGGGCTGCCGCTGCCCGGCGACGACGGCACCGCTCTCGTCCCGCGTCCGGTGGCCGACGACGGCGAGGAGGACTTCTCCGCCTGGGAGACCGGTGCGGGAGCGGGCGCCTTCGTGCCGCTGCTCTGGGCGGTTCCCGGGGCGGGAGCCACGCGGGAGGAGTGCGAGGAGGAGCAACAGGGCGCGACGAGCGAGCCCTTGAGCACCTGGCAGCCGGAACGGCAGGCCCCCGGGTCGCCGGTGGTGAGCGCCGTCCGTGGAGTGTCGGGATGCGGAGACGGAGGGCCCGAACCGGAGGTCCCCGACGGGGAGACCGGGGACGAGGCCGGCGAGGAGACCGAGGAGACCGGCCGGGGCATCGCGGACCTGCTGGTCCAGGACGAGAGCACGTGGGGCACCGTCCCCGGCGGCCCTGCCGCGACCTACTGAGTCCGCCCCGCCGAGGATCGTCGCCCGTCAACACCGTTCTTGGGAAGAGGAGTTCAGGTGCCCAGCCCGTATGACCAGCAGATCGAGGACCTGCTGGAGCAGTACCGCCGGCAGCGCGAGGAGGCCGCCGAGACCCGGCGCCGCATCAACGCGACGACGTCGACCGCGACCGCCCCGCGCCAGACGGTGAAGGTGACCGTCGGCGCGCAGGGGGAGGTCACGGCCATCGAGTTCCCCACCGGCGCCTATCGCCGGATGGCCCCCAAGGAACTCGCGGACGTGCTGCTCGCCACGCTCCAGCAGGCGCGGTCCGAGGCGCTGGAGGGTGCCGCCGGAGTGCTCGCCGGCGAGCTGCCCCCCGGGGTGACGGTGGCCGACCTGCTGCAGGGCCGGGTCGACCCCGGTGCCCTGCTGCCCGAGGACCCGGCGATGCCGGACTCCGTACGCGACTACGTCGACCACGGCTTCCAGGGGGAGACCCATGAGTGACGGCACGTTCTCCGTCGACACCGAGCGCCTGGAGCAGGCCGCCCCGCAGGTGCAGGAGCTGGCCGGGCGGATCCGGTCCATCGCGACCAAGCTGGACGGCCGGCTCTCGGCGCTGGGCGACTGCTGGGGGGACGACGAGAGCGGCCGGCAGTTCCTGGAGCAGTACGCCGAGCCCAAGCGGCAGCTCGGGCACGGCATCACCGGGGTCGGTGACGTCCTGGACAGCACGGTCGAGGGCATCCGCACCATGGCCAAGGGCTTCGAGCGGACCGAGGAACAGAACGTCGAGGCGCTGCGCGCCATCACCCCCTCCGACTCCGCCACGGTGAGCGACGTGTCGCCGCACCGCTCCCGCCGCTAGAGCACGGCCCGACAGAGGAACACGGCAGCACATGAGCGTCGACATGCCCCCCGAGCTCGCCTGGGTCGCCCGGCTGGCGGTCGGCCAGGCGTGGCCCAAGGGCAACGAGGACAACCTGCACGCCCTCGGCCAGGCCTGGAACGAGGCCGCGCAGGAACTCAAGGGGATCAGCGAGCAGATCGGCGCGTCCGGCAACGGCGTCCTGGAGAGCGTGGGCGGGCAGGTCGCGGACGAGTTCCGCGGGTTCGTCACCCAATTGGAGTCCACGCTGCCGGAGATGGCGGAGTCCGCGGGCCAACTGGGCAAGCTGGGCAGACACACCGCTGTCCAGGTCGAGTACTCCAAGTACATGATCCTCGGTCAGCTCATCCTGCTGGCCGCCCAGATCGCCCAGTGGGCCTTCTTCGCGCCCGAGGTGATCCCGCTCGCCGTCACCGCGGCGCGCGTCGCGGTGAAGATGATCCTGCGGCGGCTGCTCATCTCCGTGGCGACCGGTGTCGCCATGAACGTCGGTCTCGACGTCGCCGTCCAGACCATCCAGTTCCTCAAGGGCGACCGCACCGAGTGGAGCACCGACAACACGGTGTCCGCCGTCGTCTCCGGGGCCATCGGCGGGGCCATGGGCGGCCTCTTCTTCGGCGCGGGCAGCGTCCTGGCCCCGAAGTTCGCGCACTCCCTGCTCGGCAAGGGCGTCCTGGGCGCGGCGACCGGCCTGAGCACCGCCGGGATCATGTACGGGATCTACAAGAGCGGCGAGGACGAGTTCGGTACGTCGATCTCCGCGGGAGCCCTCGGAGCCCTGGGCGGCGGGGGCAAGCGCCGCTTCGGGGGCAAGGGAAGCACCACCGAGGTCGACCCCGTCCACCTGAACGTCCCCGGCCCGCTCACCTTCGACCTGCCCGGCCTGGAGACGGCGGAGAAGGCGGCCCTGTCGGACCCGCCGCCGTCCCCGGGCAAGGCCGCGCCCATGACCGCCGACGGAACGAACACCGGCAGCGCGCACGCGACGGGAGCGGCGACCAGGACCGGCGAGGAGACGGAAGGGGCCGGCGTCCACGGGCAGCGCGCCGACGGCGCTCGGCCGGTCCACGGCAGCACCGGCGGCACCCACACCCCGGTGGCCGCCACGCTCGACGGCGGCCTGCCCGGCTTCGCGACCACCCTCGCCACGGCACCCGGCACCACCCCGTCCGCCTCCTCCGGCACGTCGGCCTCCCCGAACGGCGCGACCGGGCGGCCCGGAGCCGGTACGGCGACACCGGGCCCCGCCTCGACCGTCCGCCCCGGCACCGGTGTGGGGGCGGGTTCGGGCAGCGGCAGCGCAGCGGCTGTTCCCCGTCCCGCCACCACCTCCACCAGCTCGGGTGACGCCGACTCCGCTACGGGGCGGACCCGTTCGTCGACGGCGTCCGAGGGGCCCGGCGGATCCGGCGGACCGCGGTCGTCCGTGCGCACGGAGACGACGCCCCCGGCGGCAGGCAACGGCACGGCGACCGGGCAGGGGGCCACGACGGCCGCCCGAGCGGAGACCACGACGGCGCCGACGAGCGCGACAGCGGGCACGCAGCGGGCCCCGGGTCCGCAGGCCCCGACCGGAGCGGCGGCCGACGGGCCGGAGGCGCCCGCGACGACGGAGTCCCTCACCACGGCGCAGAGCGCGGGCAGGGCGGAAGGACAGGCCGCTCCCCCACGGAACGCGGACACCACGACCACGCGTCCCAGCATCCCCTCCACGCCCGACCCGGGACCCACCCCGCCGCCGCCCCCCGGTCACGCTCCCGGCGAACGGGTGCCCGCGCCCCGCATGCGGCTCGACCGCACCCCGCGCTTCGTCGTCCGGTCCGGCTTCGAGGCCCGCCGGTTCAGCTATCG
The DNA here is from genome assembly GCF_040607345.1 of Streptomyces sp. NPDC005302. NCBI lineage: Bacteria > Bacillati > Actinomycetota > Actinomycetes > Kitasatosporales > Streptomycetaceae > Streptomyces > Streptomyces sp. NPDC005302. The sequence goes on along the minus strand of NZ_JBEXGN010000008.1, from coordinate 43,871 downwards.
GGGCGGCCCGGTCACCGACCTCACGGTCAGGGTCGCGTTCCGGGGAGACGGCGTGGGCCGGGACACCGCGGCCGTCTGGGACCGGATGGCCGACGGCGTCCGGCAGTTCCTCAACGAGCCCGGCTACCACCTGCCGAACGGCGACCGGCTGCACGTCACGGTGCTGCGCGCGGCGCCCGGCGACACCCCGCACCTGACCGTCGACCTCGTCGGCCGGGACCGGGCGATGGACCAGCGGGCGTGGTGGAGCGATGCCGAACCCGTCGACTACGCCCACGAGTTGGCACACCAGATCGGCCTGCGCGACGAGTACCGCGACGCGAGCACCCCGCATCGCCCAGCCGTCGAGGGCAGCCTCCAGGGCGACTACCGGGCGGCGGCCCCCGAGAACCTGCGGCAGGCCGGTCTGCGGGACCGCCATCTGCGGCTGATCGGCGCGCTGGTCGGCGACCTCGACGGGACCTCCGGCACCCCACGCCCCGACCACCTGGGGTCGGCGGGTCTCCCGCACGACGAGGAGTGGGCGCGCGCCTGGCACGGCGCCGCGGCCACCGACCGGAGCCACGTGTGGGTGGACCCGGTGTCCGACCCCCTGCGGCACGGCCAGGACGAGGCGGCCGTCCCGAGCGGTGAACCCCGGGAGACCGCGTCGGGGACCCGGTCGGAGGGGCAGGGCGAGGACCGGTCGGGGACCGGGAGGGCGAACCGTTCTACGGACGGGGCGCAGAACCGGTCGGGTGACCGCGCCGAAGTGCCTGCGGTCGCCCCCCGGATGGTCGGTCAGCCGACGTACTCGCCCGACAACTCCCTGATCATGCAACCCGGTTACGCATCCGGCGACCAGTTCGGCATCCTGACCTCCCTGCTCCACGACCCGAACCGGCACGTGCTCATCGCCCGCGGACCGGCCGCAGGTCTGCCCGGACACGACCCGGTCCGGGACAAGTCCCGGGCCATCGCGGCCTTCTACGCCGAGAGCGGGATCGCGTCGGCGCGCATCCACTTCGTGGACGTTCCCAGTCTGGAGACGGGCAGCAACCCCTGGCCGGCCCTGAACCAGGAAGCGACCCGCATCGCACAGACCGAGTGGCTGATCCGGAAGTCCTTCCACGACATGTTCCAGGTCAAGGAGTTGTGGGGGGTCACCGACGGCACCGAGCACGTCGCCCGGGAGTTCTCCCCGCATCTGCGTGAGCGGGTCCGCGACGCCTGGGACCTGGGTCCGCAGCACGACCCGGCGGTCGAAGGGTGGCTGGCCGGACAGGGGATCCGGATCCCGGCGGGCGACAAACCCGTGCTCGTGCTGTGGTCCCGTTTCTCGGGCAAGGCCACGCAGTGGTCCGACCTCAGGAGCCGGATGGAGCACGACACCAGTTTCCAGGGTGTCCGCCAGCTCCTTCGGAATCTGGGGGACGGCTACAAGGCGGTGATCATCACCGGCGACCCGCATCCCGACGGGGCCGGGAGCGGAAAGTGGGACGAACTCGTCCGGGACATGCGAGCCGAGCTGCACACCGACGCCATCCACCAGGTCACCGGCTTCTGGCGGGGCACCGACCCGGGGCTCACCGCCTGGGGCGGCAACACCCGTACCGGCCAGTTCCGGCTGTACGACCACCTCGCGCGGCAGCACGGGGTCCAGCACCTCGGGTTCCGCTCGGGGAACCTGGAGGCTGTCGCGCTGATCGGCCACGGCGTCCACTATCTGGAGGAGTCGGACGCGACCGGTTCCCGCCGCATGGAGGCCTGGCACGACAACAACGGCTCCGGCAGCACCCGTAAGGGCGGCCTCGCCCCCGGCTACGAGCGCGTCGTCGTCAGCGATCCCCCCACCGCCTCCGGGCGTTACGCGAAGCAGTTCGAAGAGGACTCACCCCCGTACAGCACCTACCGGCCCGCCGATCCCGCCACCGGCTGGCGCAAGCCCGTCGACGTGTACGGCCGGGAGAGAGGCTTCGCCCACAGGGACCTGGAGTCGATCCGCGAGGAGTTGGGACTCGACGGTCGCGGCCAGGACCGCGACGCCTTCGACACGGACCGCCTCCAGCACGCCCGGCAGCGGTACGAGGCGGTACGCGATCACGTCCGCCACAACCGGAACCTGGCCGGGTACGACGTCGAGCCGTACCTGGCGCCGATCGACCAGTTCTTCGCGATCGCACCGGAGAACTATCCCGAAGGCGCGTCGCAGATGTACGCGGACTTCGTGCAGCAGTACCTCCCGTACTTCCCGCAGGTCTGGGAGACCCGACGCCGGATTCAGCAGGCCCTGGCGTGGCAGGCGTACTACCAGCAGCAGGCGCAGTCCGGCGGAGGCGAGGTCGCGCCGCGCGCGCCCGCCACGAACACCTCGGACACGGGGAACGGCGGTTCCGTCACGCAGTCCGACGGCACCGCCATGATGACCCGTCCGGCACCGGCCTCCACCCGTGCGCGGCCCTCGGGGGAGGCGGAGGCGGAGTCCTCCGCGCAGGGGCGGGCCCGCGCCGACGCGGCGCCGGACCACCCCTCGCTGTCGGCGGTGCCCACCACGGACGGCTTCGCCGAGCTGCGCCAGTTGTCGTCGACCGGGGTCACCCCGGCCGACGCGCGGGCCCTCTACGGGATGCCCGAGGCGAACTTCGCCAAGTTCAAGGAGATGTCGGCCAGACACCGGCTGAGGATCGACGTCCGGCCGACCAACCCGACCGCCCCCGACTGGCTCGACCAGGGGAAGCTGCCGAAGCCGAAGGACATCAAGGCCAAGTCGATCAACGACGTGGACGTCCATCTCGGCGCCCGGGCCGAACACCGCGGCCTGATCGGGTACTTCCGGCCCGAGATGCCGCAGCGCGGGGACATCGACGACCGGACCTGGGGCCGTATCGAGGCGCGGTTCGAGCAGCGCGACAAGGAGTTCGGCACCCTTGCGCCGGTCATGGAGAACCTGGCGGCGCAGGGGAGGTTCAAGGTCGAGGACGGGCTGGTGTTCGGCCGGGACACGGAGGGCGGCTGGCGGGAGATCACCGGCGACCACGACGTGTTCGACATCAGCACGCCGGGCAGTACGCGGCTCAAGGGCAGTCCGTACGACCGGGTGGTCGGCGAGATGATGGCCAACGACATGGCGGTCATGCACGGCGCCCACATGGACTGGGAACCGTCGTCGCCGTTCAGCAAGGGCATCTTCACGAAGATCGTGGAGTCGCACCAGGAGGGCGGCGAGCCCCTGCTCCGCTTCCACCCCGGCCTGAACGAGGCCGAACTCGTCCACGCCCGGCCCGTCGAGCTCGATCCGCGGCCCCGGCCCGGCCTGCGGACCGACGAGGCGGAGGCGGAGCCGCGGTCCGGGGACCGGGCGGCGGAACCCGCCGAAGCGATGATCCCTCAGCCGCTCACCAGGTCGCCGGAACCCGAACCGAGGCTGCCGGAGCCCGAGTCGCCGGCCGCGCGGCACGAACCACCGCTGGTGGAACCGGAATCGTCGGCGCTTCCTCGCGAACTCCCCCTCAGTGAGCTGGGGTCGAGCGCGTCGGCCGTACGGCAGGTCGTGGTGGAGCCGGAGCCGCAGGTCGTCGAGCCCGAGGGCGATCCCCTGAGCCCGCCGACGCCGACCGGGGATCCCGGCCGCGCGGGCGGACCGCCCGAGCCCTTCGTCGACCGGGCCGCGTCCCCCGAGCCGCACGCCGATCCGCCGGCACGGCTGGGCGGGCGGTACCAGCGATCGCTGGCCGGCATCAACATCACGGACGCGCCGGGTCCGGAGGCGCTGCGCGCCCGCGTCCTGGCGACGCTGCCCCACCGGTACCGGACCGACCGGCAGGTCGTGCAGAAGCTCGACGCGGAGTTCGACCCCGCCGCCTTCCGCGCGAAGCACGACGAGATGGTCAACGGCGGCCTGCGCTTCCAGCTCCGGGTCGGCGGCATCCCGCACGACGTGGTGCTCACGGCCCGTCCCGCGGGATGGCGCCTCAAGGCCGACGCACCGCGGTCGAACGAGAACGACGGCAAGGGATTCGAGCGGACGGCCGAGGCCAAGCGGCAGGACGAGCCGAAGAAGACCTCGCTCACCACCTCCGAGGCGGGCCTGGACCTTGCACCCGTCGTGATCCGTTCGGTACCGGGGCACGCCGACCAACTCGCGGTGGTCACACCGTCGGTGAAAGCGGGCGGGGTCACGCACGCCGCCGACACCTCGGTGACGACCGGCTCCGAGTCGGCCACGAAGACCGCCCTGACCGGCCCGACCGACACGTACGTCTCCAGCTTCCGTTACGAAGCGGAGGTCGTCGGACCGGACGGCCACCCGCTCCCCTCGCCCAGCACCGTGCACATCGCCGCCGACGTCACGGCGGAGATCGCCCGCCCCAGCACGGGACCCGGCGCCCAGCCGGCCGCACGGACGAACGGCTGGCAGCACGACCGGCCCGGAGCCGCCGAGGGACGCCCCCTCGACATCACCGGACTCGACACCGTCCGCACGGACGTCTTCCGTCAACTCCCCCTGGAGGGAAGGCCGGACGGCACCGCCCACCACGACATTCTCGCCTTCCTGTCCCCGAAGAACGTCGTCGACGGTTTCGAGCACGCCGCCGGCTGGGGCCTGACCTCCAAGCGGCTCGACCTCTCGGACGGCGGACACGCCTGGCTCCGCCTCACCCTGGAACCCGAGACCTCCGTCCACGAGGGCACCGTCTCCGACAAGCGGACCGTGAGCAGCAAGGCCACCGGCGAGCACGGGACGGGCCGCACGGACACCTCCAACTGGTCGGCCGGCCTGAACGGCGGCGGGTCCTGGCGGCTGTGGGAGAGCCGGCAGACGAGCGAGTCGACCTGGCTGACGCTCACCGGCGGCTACACCTACGCCCACAGCCAGGCGCACCAGGAGAAGGGCAAACAGACCTTCTCGCTGGAGAGCAGCGTCGAGCACGCGGGCACCGGCGACCTGATCGGCACCCGGGCGCGGTTCCGTGTCGAAGTGCTGCGCGACCACTTCTCGCCGGGAACGGACGGTCTGCGCGCGGTCCGCCACGAACCGGCCGCCCGGATCGCCGGCCGGGACGAGGAGAACACGCCCGCCGCGCCGGCCGGTGAGGTCCTCCGGGTCCGGCTCCGCCCCGCCGGGGCCCCCGGCACCCAGGACGACCACGCGGGCCCGGGCCGCCCGGACGGTCCTGGGACCCGCGCCGTGCCGCGGGACCTGCGCACACCGCTGACCGCCCACCGGACCGCGTTCGTCGACGTCCCCGGCTCGGTGGAGCTGGAGCGTCACATCACGCAGCGGCTGCGCTCGCTGGCCCCCGGTATCCTGCCGCCGCCCGACGCCGGGGCGGCCCGTGTCACCCCGCAGGCCATGGACAACCAGCGCCTGCTGCGCGAACGGGTCTCCTCCGCCGGTCTGCGCGCCGAAGGCGGTCACCTCCTCGACGGAACCTTCCGGATCACCCTGGACGCCTCCCACCTGCCCGGACTGCCCGGCCGGACGTACGAGGTGGTGATCCGGGCCAACACCGGGGCGGGCGCCCACGACGGAGCCGTACGCTCGACGGCGAAGAACACCGTGACCCGCGGTCACGCCTCCGACAAGGGCGTCACGCGGGGCAGCAAACACACCGGCGGAGTCAGCGGCAACGTACGCAGCGCGCTCAACCCGGCGGACACGGTGCGGGCGTTCGCGCTCGGCGGCGCCGACGGTTCTTACGGTCCCTCACGGCAGACCGTCGCCGGTTCGGAGACGCAGGTCAAGCGCGGTTTCCAGCACAAGGGGCAGGCCGAAGCGTTCAGCTTTCCGGTGGCGTACAGCGTCATGATCGGCCCGCACCGGGAGGGCGAGCCGCCGGGTGCGCTGCCCGCGGACCGTTCCGCCGACGGGCGCGCCCCGCACCCGGTGCGGGAGATCGCCCCGGCGGCCGGCGAACCGCTGCGTGTGGAGGTGCGGCGCCCGGAGGTGTCGGCGGCACCGCCGCGCTTCCTGCGGCCCGCCCGGCTGCCGCAGCTGCACGCGGTGGCGCACGTCGCCGACGAGTCGCGCTTCCGGCAGCAGGCGGAGACCGCCCTGCGGGGCGCGTACGCGTCCCGGACGACCGACAGCGAGCCGCCCGCCGTCCCCGATCTCGGCGAGGCCGTGCACGCCCTCTCCGGTCAGGCGCAGTTGCGTGGTCTGGTCTCGGCCTCGCACGCCGGCTGGGCCAACACCCTCGACCAGCACGTCGGCGACGGCCGCGACCCCGACACCGTCGGCCTCTCCGTCCGTACCCGGCTGAGCGACCTCACCTACCAGGAGACGCTGACCGGGGACGCCACGCTCGACCTGGAGGTGAAGGCGAGTGGGTCCACCACCCTCACGGACCAGACGTCCTGGTCCCTCAAGGGCGGCCTCGGCCCGGACTTCGGATCGTTCCCGGAGACCGCCACGGGCGAGCTGACCACCGGCTACCAGTTGCGCGGCGGCTTCAAGGGCAAGGCCGGCGGCCAGTGGGACGGCGCCGACACGCTCAAGCAGCAGATCAGCACCACCCGCAAGGTGAGCCACACCGGCACCTGGCACGTCTACCGGGCCACCGCCGAGATGAGCGTCGTCGGACGGGTCACCGACCCCGGCGGAGTGCCGCGGGCCGGGCAGCCGGTCCGCCGCGACCACGACGTGCTCGTGCTGCTGTCCGACGAGGACGTGGCCCGGCTGCACGCCGGTCCACCGGCACGGGACGGCGCGGACGGCACCCCCGCACCGCTGCGGGCCACCCTGCTCGACGAGGGAGTCTCGGGCGCTGCCCTGGTGGAGATACCGGACACCGACCCCGTACTGCGCGCGATCGACCGCCAGTTGCGCGGCGGCGCCGAGGAAGCCGTGCCGGTGGCGGCCCTGCCCTTCGCGGACACGTTCTCGCCGGACGGTCTCGCCGCCCGCTACGACGAACTCGTGGGTCCCGGCGTCCTCGACCGGCACGTCGAGGAGACCCGCGCCGGACGCGTCGTCACCGAAGTCCTGGTGCGCGGGATCACGGACGGCTGGCGCGACGACGGCTCGCGTTCCGACCGGCCGCTGACCCGCGACGTGAGCGCCGCGCACACGGTCAAGGGCAAAGCCGCGGGCAAGTGGTCGCTCGGCGCCGAGGCGAACTTCCGAGGCTCCGTACGGCCACCGGTCCCCCACCTGAACGCGGTGTCCCTGGCTCCCGCCGGAGCCGTCGAGGGCGGCCGGGGCACCGGTGCGGAGTCGGGGGTGACCACGACCGTCGGCCACAAGACCTCGGGCTTCGGCGACGCGAACGCCCGCTTCGGCACGCGCATGCGCTTCGAGGTGACGGTGACCCGGCGCACCGAGTGGGGACGGTTCGTCCACCTGGACCGGGCCCCCGAGGTCGTCGGGCCGTTCGAGACGACCGCCTGGGTGCCGGAGTCGCTCACCGAGCGGGCGACGGCCGCCCCGCACCCCCGCCTCCCGGAGAACCCCGATCCCGCCGCGGCCGTCCGGCCGGACGGCCTCCAACTGGGCGTGCTCGCGGGCCGAGGCGGCGCGGCCGACCGTGTCGCCTGGCAGTCCACTCTGCGCGAGGCCCACGACCTGGTCGGATTCGACAGCGCGAAGGCACTGCACGACACGGCAGTCCGCGCCCAGGCCACCCCTCGGCCCTGGGGCGACGGGCTGCTCGGGCAGACCGGCGCGTACTACTCGTGGGCGCTCTCCCGGGGTGCCGACGCGGCCTGGTGGGCGGCGCGGTCGGCGCTGCCCGAACCACTGATGTCCCGGGGAGCGCGCTGGCTCGACACCTTCGTGGCCGACGAGCGGTTGGGCCGTGAGCACGACCTCAGCCAGGAACAACGCCTGTCACTGGAAGAGCAGTTCGCGGTCCGCCAGACGCTCTCCGGGCAGTCGCTGCCTGCCCTCTTCCATCAACTGCGGACCGCCGACGCCCCCTACCGGGTGCCCGGCACGTCGGTCGCCCTGTCCATGGAGGCCACCGGGCCCGCGGTGGAGCTGAACCGGCGCGACGCGGCCGACGACGAACTCGCCGTCGCGGTCAAGGGCGAAGCCGCCATCACCGCCACCGACGCCTACAACTGGAGCGTCTCCCCGCTCGACTTCTCGGTCCTCACCAGCGATCCGGTGGTCGCGGTCCCGCTGAACACCGGCCGCGTCGCCCGCGACCAGTCGTACGACGCGGCCCGTCCGGTCACCCGCGCCCCGGGCACCCCGGGCCGTCCGACCCCGGACGCGGCACTACCGCACGGCCGGGCGGCCACCGAACCCGGGAAGGCCAAGATCAGCGGCCCCGCGGCCCTGATGCGCCAGCCCGTCCGGATCACCGTGCACAGTCAGGACGACCAAGGGCGCTACGGCGCGGCCCGGACCGTCGACGGTCACGTCTTCCACTGGTCCACCGCCGCGACACCGGCCGTCCCCGAACACCCCGCCCCGCCCGCGGCTTTCGGCGCCGCCCCCGCCCCGCACCGGCAGCCCCTCGCCTCCACCTCCCTCCGGGCCGCCGCGCACGCCCCCAGGAGCCGCGTCGCGGACCTGCGCGCCGACGAACTGGCCCCCCGCGCCCCGCGGACAGCCCCGCCTGCGGCGGCTCCGCGGACCACCGCTCACCACTCCCCCGTCGGCGCGGCGCCCGTCCCCGCGGTCACCCGCTCCGTGGGGTTCGCTTCCGCGGACGCGACCGCGCTCGACCCCGCCGCGGCCGCCCACGTGGACGCGCTGGCCGCCGAGGTGGCGAAGGGCGCGGTCCGGGGCGTGGCCGCAGGGCTGCGACTGCCGGAGGTGACGATCACCGGCCACGGCGTCGCCTTGGTCGCGGGCCGGCCCCACTTCGGCAGGTCCGTCCAGATCGGTGCCGAACGCGCTGACGCCGTACGCGCGTTGTTCGTCCGGCGGCTCGACGCCCAGCTCCAAGGGCTCGGCTCGCCGCTGACGTCCGACTCCGTGACGATCGTGCGCGAGTCACGCGGCCCCGACCTGCCGCACGGCACCGACCCCGCCCACGACACCCCGGAGGCCCGCCGCCAGGCTCTCGTCACCGTGACCCGGCTTCCGGCCGAACAGCCCTCCGTACAGCCCGCCTCGGCAGGCGACGACGACGGGCCGCGCGGCACGCGGGACGAGAACCCTCCACGGGACGACCAGCCGCCGGCCGAGGGTGAGCGGCCCGTCGCACCCGCCGAGCAGCCCGTCGCACCCGCTCAGTGGCGTGGACGCCGGGAGCACGCGGCGTGGGCGGTGCTGCGCACCGAGCGGTACGACCCGGCCCGTCATCCCGGGGCGGACCGGCCGGCTCCGGGCATGCTGGCCGGGCGGGACGTCGTGGTCCGGATGGCGATGGCCCGCATCCAGGCGGACGACGGCCGCTGGGTCCGCAACCTCTCACTGCACCTGCCCGTGCGGTTCGGCGCGGGATTCGGCGCCGACGACCTGGGCGCGTACCGGAACCGGCTCCAGGAGGTCCTCGACACCCATGTCAACGACGGGCGCCGGCTGCCCGGTTCGGGCGACCAGCTGCACATCGACGTGGAGGTGGAACACCTTCCGGACCACCCGGAGGCCATCGAGATCAGCCGGAGCGGTCAACCGGTCCGGGAGTGGGACCAGTTCACCTTCCCGCTGGGCACCCGTGAGGGGATCGCGGACGACGCGAGGGCGCTCCACGAGTTGCTGCACTACGCCGGACTGCCCGACCGCTACCACGACCCGTCCACACTCTTCCGCCGTCTGGAACGGCAGGCCGACCGGCACGGCGTGATGGCGGACATCGACACGATCGAGGTGCCCGAGGCCTACGCGCGGGCCATCGAGGCGGTCACCGACTCCGGTCCCGTCCTGCGCGACCTCCCGAACACCGGGGACAGTGCGCCCGGCCCGGGCCGTGCCGCCGCCCGGGACGCCCTGCTCTCGCCCGACGCGGACCGGGCGGGCACCGGGCGCGAGGCCGCCGCCGCGCCGTTCGCCGGCCGCGACCAGGCGTACGTCGAGAGCCTGGTCCGCCAGGTGCTGCACGAGAACACCCGGACGGACCACGGCCGCAACTGGACGGGCGCGGGACGCACCCGGCTCGACGCCGGCCACTACACCGTGGTCCGCGACGACGGGACGCGGGAGTTGGCGGAGATGCCGGCGCACGCGTACGTGGTGCTGGCCCGGGCGGCCGGACGCCACATCACCCTGGAGACACCGGGCGGCAAGGTCAGGTTCTCCGATCCCGAGGAGTTCGCCGCCCTGCTGGCGAACGACCCGCACCGGCCCTCGCACGCCGACATCGTGCTCGCCGTGCGCGGCCTCCCGGAGGGCGTCCTCGGCCTGCCGCAGGCCGTCCACCGGGCGACCGGGAACCGTGTCTGGACTCCGGTCGGCGGCACCCTCTCGATGCGGACCGTCCGGCCGACGCCGACCACGACGGCCGAGCGGATCACCCTGTCGGGCGCCGACCCCCGGTGGGAGGCCACGGGAGCGGCGGACCCGTTCGCCGAGCTGCGGGCGAACCGCCTGGTCACGGACGCGTACACGGTCGCGGCGCCGGACGACGCGGTGCTGTTCCAGCGGCTGCCCGCGACCCGCTTCGCCACCCTCCACGCCGCCGACCCGGCCCGCGACGACAGCCCGGCCCTGGTACTGCCCGTCCAGCAGTTCGAGGAGGTGCGCGTCGGTGACGGGTCCTGGATCGAGGTGTCGCCGGACCGCACCCTGGCTGTGGACAGCAACAGCCTGAGCCGGCACGCGTACGCCACCCCACGGGCCGTGGCCGACGCGAACGTCCGGCTGGCCGCCGCAGGAAGCAAGGTGCGGCTGATCGCGGACCCCGAGGTCTCCCTCACCCCGCGGCACGCGGACGGAACGCCCGCGGAGCCGTTGCTGCGGATCGGTCCGCGGTTCCTGACTCGCTCGGGCCGCTCCGACGAGGAGGCCTGCCGCGACTTCGCGCAGATGGTGTCCGGCGAGGTCCGGGCCTCCCACGCGGTGTTCCGGGTTCCGGGAACCCGCGTCACGACCGGCCGGATCAGCGCGCTGGACACGGCGGAGGTCACCGGCACGCACCACCTCGCCGAGTCCCTCGCCCGGGTCGCCGCGGGCCGGCTCGACCCCGCCCGCACCGGACCGGACTGGGCCGCGGCACAGGTCGGCCGGGACGACCGCGCCGTCGGCGGCCAGGGTGGAGCACCGCTGCCCGGCCGGGAGTACGGCAGCGCGCTGAGCTACGAACACGTCGACGACCCGCGCCGCGAGGCGCTGTCGGCGGCCGCTCTGCGGATCGGGGTCAACGAAGGCGCCTGGGCCGAGGTGGGCGAGGGATATCTCGTCCAGTCCGTCAACGCGGCCGGCCCCGGGGGACAGCCGTCCCTCGACGTCAACTACGCCAAGCAGGGCAGCGAGGGCGGCTCGCACTTCGGGTACCACTTCGCGTCCGTCGTGCTGTCCAGTGAGGACGGCCTCTCCCAACTCACCCTGGAGAACCACGCACGGGTCAGCAGGACCCGCGCCGAGATGGCCGCGGCGGTCGAGCACAACCTGGAGCAGTCGGCCGACGAGCTGCGCTCCGTGGGTGAGGCACTCGCCCATCGGCTCCGCCACGCCGAACGGCACGGCGCGGCCGAGGAGGAGACGGCCCGCCTCAGGGCGCGGATCCGGCTGGCCGAGGCGCTGGTGGCGGCGAAGGAGGCCCGCGACCAGGATGCGCCCGGGGCCGAGCAGGACCGCACGCTGCGCCAGGCTGCCACCCACATGCTGAAGACCGCCCCCATGATCGAGGGCAAGGCGCAGTGGTACTTCCGCTCCTACAGCCGCCGCCCGGGCGAGTCCCCGCACGAGACGCACGCGGCGCTGCTGTCCGACCACCACTCGGCCGAGGCCAACCCGCTGACCCTGGTGGTGCTGCACGGCCACAGCCCGCCGCTGCACCGGTTCATCACGTTCGACACCTCGGGCGCGATGGCCGACGGCGGTCGGTTCAAGCTCGGCCAGCTCGCCGAGCACCTGGTCCGGGTCGGCCTGTGGAACCGGGACCACGGGCTGCCGCTGCCGTCGCTACGGCTGACCGGTCACGGCGACGGTCACGCCCCGCACCGGGACGTGCGGCTCACCGCCGACATGGCCGCCCTCATCCGTGACGACCTGCGGGGCCGGATCGCCGACCTGCTGCGGGACCGCGGTGCCGACGCCGACCCGGACGGGTTCACCATCTCCGTCGCGTCCGGTCTGCGCCGCGACGACGGGGTGACCCGCGGCCCCGAGGTCACCTTCGAGATCGACCACTGGCAGACCACGGACGCCCCGGTGGACGCCGGTGCGCCCTGAGCCCCGTCCTGAGCGGTCACCGCGGGCCGTGCCGGTGCCCGCCCCCGGGCAGTGCGCGCGGACGATAAGGCCCGTTCGCACTTACCTGCGGGCGTCTCACCGGTCACCATGGGAAAGGCAGTTTGGCCATTTTTTGGCTGGATTCAGCCGATTTCCCAGGAGGGCTCATGGACGCCCCGACAGCGACGACGACCGATCCCGTCGCACAGGACGACGCGCAGGACCCGACCGACCCCACCGTTCACATCCTCTGGATCAACGCCGGGCTGAGCTGCGACGGGGACTCCGTGTCGCTGACCGCCGCGACCCAGCCGAGCATCGAGGAGCTGGCACTCGGCGCGCTGCCGGGACTGCCCAAGGTGGCGGTGCACTGGCCGCTGATCGACTTCGAGTGCGGCCCCGTGGAGGGCGCCGACAATTTCGTCGAGTGGTTCTTCAAGGCCGACCGCGGAGAGCTGGAGCCCTTCGTGCTGGTCGTCGAGGGGTCCATCCCGAACGAACGGGTCAAGCCCGAGGGCTACTGGTGCGGCTTCGGCGACGACCCGGAGACGGGTCAGCCGATCACCACCAGTGAGTGGCTGGACCGGCTCACCCCGAAGGCGCTCGCCGTGGTGGCCATCGGGACCTGCGCGACGTACGGCGGGATCCACGCGATGGCCGGCAACCCGACCGGAGCGATGGGCGTGCCGGACTACCTGGGCTGGGAGTGGAAGTCGAAGGCGGGCATCCCCATCGTCTGCATCCCGGGCTGCCCGGTGCACCCGGACAACGCCTCGGAGACCCTGCTGTACCTGCTCTACCAGGCGGCCGGCGCGGCGCCCATGATCCCGCTGGACGAGGAGCTGCGGCCGACCTGGCTGTTCGGGGCCACGGTGCACGAGGGGTGCGACCGGGCCGGGTACTACGAGCAGGGACAGTTCGCCACCGAGTACGGCTCCCCGGAGTGCCTGGTCAAGCTCGGCTGCTGGGGTCCGGTGGTCAAGTGCAACGTGCCCAAGCGCGGCTGGATCAACGGCGTGGGCGGCTGCCCGAACGTCGGCGGGATCTGCATCGCCTGCACCATGCCGGGCTTCCCCGACAAGTTCATGCCCTTCATGGACGAGCCACCGGGCGGCCATGTGTCCGCCACGGCGAGCGGTATCTACGGCTCGGTCGTGCGGCGGCTGCGTCACATCACCGAGAAGACCGTCGAGAAGGAACCCAAGTGGCGCGGGAAGGGCGAGAAGCTCACGACCGGCTACAAGGCCCCGTGGTGACCGCGGTCATCCGCTGAGCAGCACACCCGACAGGAAGGCGGCGCGGCACCATGGCGACGGCGACGAACAAGCCGGCCGGTGACGGCCTCACGGAGATGTCGTGGGACCCGATCACCCGCATCGTGGGCAGTCTCGGCATCCACACCAAGATCGATTTCAAGGCGAAGCGCGTCGCGGAGTGCTACAGCACCTCGTCCGTCTTCCGCGGGTACAGCGTGTTCATGCGCGGCAAGGACCCGCGCGACGCGCACTTCATCACCAGCCGGATCTGCGGCATCTGCGGCGACAACCACGCCACCTGCTCGGTGTACGCGCAGAACATGGCGTACGGGGTGGCGCCCCCGGCCCTCGGCGAGTGGATCATCAACCTCGGTGAGGCCGCGGAGTACATGTTCGACCACAACATCTTCCAGGAGAACCTGGTCGGCGTGGACTACTGCGAGCGGATGGTCCGCGAGACCAACCCCGGAGTGCTCGAACTCGCCGAGCGCACCGAGGCCCCGCACGCCGCCGACCACGGCTACCGCACGATCGCCGACATCATGCGCTCGCTCAACCCGCTGGAGGGCGAGTTCTACCGCGAGGCCCTCCAGGTCAGCCGCTACACGCGCGAGATGTTCTGCCTGATGGAGGGCCGTCACGTGCACCCCTCCACGCTCTACCCGGGCGGGGTCGGCACGGTCGCGACCATCCAGCTCTTCACCGACTACCTGACCCGGCTCACCCGCTACGTGGAGTTCATGAAGCGCGTGGTCCCGCTCCACGACGACCTCTTCGACTTCTTCTACGAGGCGCTGCCCGGCTACGAGGAGGTCGGCCGGCGCCGGGTGCTGCTCGGCTGCTGGGGCGCGCTCAACGACCCGGCGTACTGCGACTTCCAGTACGCCCACATGGAGGACTGGGGCCGGCGGATGTTCGTCACCCCGGGAGTCGTCGTGGACGGCAAGCTCGTCACCAACAGCCTGGTGGACATCAACCTCGGCATCCGCATCCTGCTCGGCAGCTCGTACTACGAGGACTGGGCCGGCATGGAGAAGTTCGTCGAGCGGGACCCGCTGGGCAACCCCGTCGACGAGCGGCACCCGTGGAACCAGCACACCATCCCCGCGCCGCAGAAGCGTGACTTCGAGGACAAGTACAGCTGGGTGATGTCACCGCGCTGGTTCGACGGCAAGGACCATCTCGCGCTGGACACCGGCGGCGGCCCGATCGCCCGGCTGTGGTCCACGGCGCTGTCCGGACTCGTCGACATCGGCTACGTCAAGTCGACCGGGCACAGCGTGCAGATCAACCTGCCGCGCACCATGACCAAGCCGGAGATGGCCCTGGAGTGGACCATCCCGCAGTGGAGCAACGCCCTCGAACGCAACCGGGCCCGCACCTACTTCCAGGCGTACGCCGCCGCGGCCGCCCTCTACTTCGCCGAGCAGGCGATGGAGGAGATCCGTGCCGGACGCACCCAGACCTGGGAGAAGTTCGACGTGCCGGACGAGTCGATCGGCTGCGGCTTCACCGAGGCCGTGCGGGGCGTGCTGTCCCACCACATGGTGATCAGAGACGGCAAGATCGCCAACTACCACCCGTATCCGCCGACGCCGTGGAACGGCAGCGTACGCGACATCTACGGCACACCGGGCCCGTACGAGGACGCGGTGCAGAACACCCCCATCTTCGAGGAGAACCCGCCCGAGACGTTCAAGGGCATCGACATCATGCGGGCCGTCCGCAGCTTCGACCCGTGTCTGCCGTGCGGCGTGCACATGTACGTCGGCGGCGGGCGGACCGTCGAGGAGACGCACATGCCGACCGGGCTGAGCGGACTGGCGGTCTGACCTTCCTCAGGAGAGGTGCTTGCCGATGGCCGGACAGGAGACGGGTGAGCGGATCGAGACGCTGCTCGACGAACTGGCGCAGCAGGCGGGACCGGAGGCGCGCGACACCGCGGACGAACTGGTGCGCTCTCTGGTGGAGTTCTACGGCGAGGGCCTGGCCCGTGCGGTACGGCTGCTGGGCGCCGCGCCGCAGGGCGCGGACCCCCTCGCCGTGCTCACCGCCGACGAACTGGTCAGCGATCTGCTGATCCTGCACGACCTGCATCCCGAGGACACCGCGACCCGGGTGGGCCGCGCCCTGGACAAGGTCCGGCCCTATCTCGGCTCGCACGCGGGCGACGTCGAGGTGGCCGGGCTCGATCTGGAGGCGCGGGAGGGCCCGACGCTGCGGCTCAGACTGCGTGGCAGCTGCGACGGCTGCCCCTCCTCCACCCAGACGGTGCGCTGGACCATCGAGGAGGCGGTCGCGCGGATCGCCCCCGAGATCGCGCACATCGAGGTCGAGGGCGTGACCGACGAGGAGGCGCAGCCGGCCCTGCTCCAGATCCTCCCGCACCGGCCGGAGGACGCACCGGACGGTGCGGGCCCGCCGGAGAACGCGGACGACCCGGCCCGCTGGTACCTCCTGGGTCCCGGCGCCCTGCCGCTCAAGGAGCCGTCCACCGGCGTCACCGAGGTGTCCGGACGCGCCCTGCTGATCGTCCGGCTGCCGGGCCAGTTGTACGCCTACCGCGACCGCTGCCCGGTGTGCGCCACGAGCCTCGCGCCCGCGGTGCTCGACGGCGAGTCGCTGCGCTGCGCCGAGTGCGCCGCGACCTTCGACGTGCACCGGGCGGGACGGGGCGACCGGGCCCATCTGGAGCCCGTGCCCCTGCTGGAGGAGAACGGCGAGGTGCGGGTGGCGCTGCCCGGCGAGCTGCTGGGGGCGGGACCGTGACCGCCGACGTGCTGAAGCAGTTCACCCGGCGGCCGCCCCCGGCCGGTGAGCGCTGCGACCTGTGCGGTGAGCCGCTGCCCGCCGAGCACCGGCATCTCGTCGACACCACCCGGCGGTCCCTGAAGTGCGCCTGTCCGCCCTGCCATCTGCTGTTCACCCGGCCCGGCGCGGGGCAGGGCCGCTTCCGGGCCGTGCCCGCCCGTTACCTCACCGATCCCGGCTTCGAGCTGGAGGAGGCGGACTGGAACAGGCTGCAGATCCCCGTCGCGCTCGCCTTCTTCTTCCGCAACTCCGACCTCGACCGGCTCGCGGCCTTCTACCCGAGTCCGGCCGGCGCCACCGAGAGCGAACTCGACCCGCAGACCTGGGACGCGGTCCTCGGGCGCAGCCGGCTCGCCGATGTCCTCGAACCGGACGTGGAGGCACTGCTGTTGCACCACGAGCGCGGCACTCCGGTGACCTGCACGCTCGTCCCGGTCGACGTCTGCTACGAACTCGTCGGGCGGATGCGGCTGCACTGGAAGGGCTTCGACGGTGGCGCGGAGGCACGCGCGGACATCGCGGAGTTCTTCGAGCGGATCACGGCGGCCGCCAGGCCGTTGAAGACGGACCGCCCGGCGGCCACCGGCTCGGCGGCGCCCGCCGCGCCCGTCACGGCGGAGTCCGGGAGCACCGCCGAGCACTCCGGGGGCACCCCGTGACCGATCTCCGCTTCACCTGCACCGGTGTGCGCCCGGAGCCCTTCGGCGCAGGACCCACGCTGCTGTTCGGGCTGCGTATCGAGGAGGCCGACCACCAGCCGGTGCACGCCGTCGCGCTGCGCTGCCAGATCCGCATCGAGCCGGCGGGACGCGCCTACGACCCGGAGGAAGTCGGCATGCTGGGCGACCTGTTCGGTGAGCCGGACCGCTGGAGCAGCACGCTCAAGCCGCTCCAGTTCGCCCACGCCTCCATCACCGTGCCGGGGTTCACCGGCGCGACGGAGGTCGATCTCCCGGTGCCGTGCACCTACGACACGGAGGTGGCCTCGGCCTCGTACTTCCGGGCGCTGTCCCGCGGCGAGATCCCGTTGCTGCTGCTCTTCTCCGGCACCGTCTTCACCGGCCGGGACGGCTTCCGGGCCGAGCCGGTGCCCTGGCACAAGGAGACCGCGTACCGCATGCCGGTGGACGTCTGGCGGAACATGATCGAGCAGTACTTCCCCAACTCGGGCTGGCTGCGCGTCCGGCTGGACGTACTGGACGCACTGCGGCGCTACCGGTCCTCGCGGGCGCTGCCCTCCTGGGAGCGGGTCTTCGAGGAACTCCTGACGAGCACCGAGGCGAAGGGGGTCGAGTGAGATGAGGAACCCTCTGGAGTACGGCTTCGAGCAGGCCCGCGCGGTCGCGGACGCGGTGCTGTTCGAGGGATACGTCCTCTATCCCTACCGCGCCTCGGCCGCGAAGAACCAACTGCGCTGGCAGTTCGGTGTTCTGGTGCCGCCTGCCTGGACCGCCGGCACCGGGGAGCACGCGGTCCAGCGCACCGAGTGCCTGCTGGAGCCCCGCGACGGCGACCGGCTCCACGCCGAACTGCGCTTCCTGCACGTCCGGCGACGCACGGTCGAGCGGCTCGACCCGGACGGCGGCTACACCGAGGTACCCGAACTGGAGCTGGCCGACCGGGTGTTGGTGCCCTGGGACGAAGGGCACGAAGAGCGTGTCCTGGTCCACGAGACGTTCGCCGAGATGACAGGGGATCAGGCCACCGCCCACGCGGTGCGGTTCGACCTTCCGGCCGCCGTCGAGCACGAGCCGGTGACCGACGCCGAGGGCCGGACGGTGGGACGGCTGGTACGGCGCAGGCAGCGGCTGACCGGTGAACTGCGTCCACGGACCGATGAGTTGCCCGGCCCCTACCGGGTGCTGCGGCTGACGGTGAGCGTGCACAACACCACCGTCGCGGAGGAGGGCGCCGGGACCGACCGGGAGACGGCCCTCGCCCACAGCATGATCGGCGCCCATCTGCTCCTCGGTGTGCCCGGCGGACGGTTCCTGTCACTGACCGACCCGCCCGAGTGGGCCCGGCCGCTCGTCGCGGGCTGCTCGAACGACCACACCTGGCCGGTGCTCGCGGGACCTCCCGGCACCGAGGACGTCATGCTGTCCTCGCCGATCATCCTGGAGGACCACCCCGCCGTCGCCGACGAGAGCCCCGGCCCCCTCTACGACGCCACCGAGATCGACGAGATCCTCTCGCTGCGCACGGCCGCGCTCACCGAGCGGGAGAAGCGCGAGGCCCGTGGCACGGACGCGCGGGCCGCGGAGGTCATCGACCTCGTCGACGAGATGCCGGAAGCCGTCCGGGAGCGGTTGCACGGGGCGATCCGGGGTCTGCGCGACGTCACCGGGGAGGACGCTCCGGGCGAGTCGCCGGCCGGTCCGGAGAGCGGGCTCAGTCTGCCGGAGGGCCCCGGGCACCCCTGGTGGGACCCGGCACGGGATCCCGAGGGCCCGGAGGTGCCGGCCGGTGTGGTCATCGACGGCGAGACCGTACAGGCCGGCAGCAGGGTCCGGCTCACACCCGGCGCCCGGCGCTCCGACGCCCAGGACTCCTTCCTCGTCGGCCGGCACGCCACGGTCGAGGCCGTGGTCGGCGACCTCGACGGCGAGACCCACCTCGCCGTCGTCGTGGACGACGACCCCGGCACCGACCTGCGGCGCGCCCAGGGCCGCTTCCTCTACTTCAAGCCCGACGAGGTGGTTCCGCTGAGGGACGAGCTCCAGGACGGGAAGGGGGTGGCGCCGTGACCGGACCCGCGCACACGGAACCGGCCGGCGCGTCCGAGCCCGACGGCACCGGGCGGGTGCTGGTGGCCGGCGTCGGCAACGTGTTCCTCCAGGACGACGGGTTCGGCGTGGAGACCGTACGGCGCCTCTCCGCGCGCATGCCCGAACTCCCGCCCGGCGTCGAGCTGATGGACGTCGGCATCCGCGGGGTGCACCTCGCCTACCGCCTGCTGGAGGGCTACCGGACCCTCGTCCTGGTCGATCTCGTCGGCCGGGGCGGCACGCCGGGCACCCTCTACACGATCGACATCGGCCCCGAGCCCCCCTCGGAGCGGCCCGGACCGGGCCCGCTGGACACCCATGCGATGGACCCGGCCACCGTGCTGGCCCTGCTGCACGACCTGCACGCCGGAGCGGGCGGCACCCTTCCCGACGCGGTGTACGTCATCGGCTGCGAACCCGGCGCGACGGACGAGGGCATGGGTCTGACGCCCCCGGTCGCCGCGGTCGTGGACGCCGCCGCCGACCTGGTGCTGGACCTGGTGCGCCGCGACAGCGCCGTACCCCAAGGAAGCTGACGACGATGGAGGCAGGCATGGAATGGACATGGGTCGGCGTGGCCGCAGGGCTCGTGGTGGCCTACGGGGTCGCCAGGAACCTGTCGGACATCCGCCGCTACTTGCGCATGCGACGCATGTGATCCGGCGTGCGCTCATGACCGGGCGAATCGGCGCCGGCGGCACCCGGGCCCCCGCGGCCGCGGCCCGGACGTCCGGCGACGCCGTCGAGCTGCACGTACCGCTCCAGGAAGAGGTGCAGGGTGCCATGGAGGTCGCCGAGACGGACGAACCACAGGGCGAGGTTCATGGCGCCCTGCTGGGTGATCGCGTAGACCCGGCGGGCGGGACCGCTCTCCGAGGCGTGCCAGTGCGAGGTGACCTCGCCGCTGCTCTCCATGCCCCGCAGCAGCCGGTAGACGTGGGCCGGATCCGCCTCGGCACAGCCGAAGGCGCCCAGGCGCTGAACGAGCTCGTAGCCATGGCCTTGGCGTTCGGCCAACAGCAGGAGCAGCACCGGGGTCAGCAGCGCGCGTCGCTCGACCTCGTGGCCAGTCATCGTCTTCTCAGAGTAGCCAGCGGCGCGCTCGCCACCCACCCGGGAGCGGCGCCGGACGGGACGGTCGTCACCGGGGGTGACGGCCGTGCATGAGCTGTCGATCGCCGTGGCCGTCGTCGAGCAGGTCGAGGAGGCCGTGCGGCACCAGGGACGTGCGGTGGCGTCGCTGACCCTGCGGATCGGTGAGCTCGCGGGGGTCGTGCCCGAGGCGCTGGACTTCGCGTTCACCCTGGCGACGGAGGGGACCTCGCTGGCGGGGGCCCGGCTGCTGATCGACACTGTCGAAGGGCGCGGGCGCTGCGATAACTGCGGCCGCGAGGCGCCGACCGGGATGCCGCCGGTGCTCTGGTGCACGGCGTGCGGGGCGACGCTGACCCTGCTCGGCGGCCGGGAGCTGGAGATCGTCCGGGTGGTCCTCGCCGACGGGCCGCGGGGCGCGGAGAGCGCGGAGGACGGGCCACGGCCCGCGGCGGCCGGGCTGCCGACACGCGACGAGGAGGCGGGCCATGTGCCGCACCGTTGATCTGCATCAGGCCGTGCTGGCGAGGAACGACGAGAACGCGCTGGCGCTGCGGGGCTATCTGGGTGACCGCGGCACGGTGGCGGTCAATCTGCTCTCCAGCCCGGGCAGCGGCAAGACGGCCCTGCTCGAACAGCTGCTGGCCCGGGCGGTGGCGAGCGGCACCCCGGCCGCGGCCGTGACCGCCGACCTGGCGACGGAGAACGACGCGACCCGGCTGGCCCGGTCGGGCGCCCCGGTCCAGCAGATCCTCACCGACGGCCTGTGCCACCTGGAGGCGGGCATGCTCCGCAGGCGGCTGGAGGGCTGGCTGCCGGACGGGACGCGACTGCTGTTCGTCGAGAACGTCGGGAACCTCGTCTGCCCCGCCTCGTACGACCTCGGCGAGACGTTGCGCATCGCGCTCGCGTCGGTGACCGAGGGCGAGGACAAGCCGGTGAAGTACCCGACGGCCTTCGGCCTCGCGCAGCTGGTGGTGATCACCAAGACGGACATCGCGGACGCCGTCGGCTTCGACCGGGAGGCGTTCCTGCGCGGTGTCGAGCAGGTCAACCCCGGAGTGCCGGTCCTGGAGACCTCGGCCCGCACCGGCGAGGGGGTGGACGCCCTGCTGGCTCACGTCCTGCGCGCCGCGGACGGCGAGGAGGCGCACGTCCCCGTCCTGGCCCGGCAGCACGAGCGGTACCTGCACAGTCACGACCACGGCGACGGAACCGGCCCGCACACCCACGACGGCGACGGCGACGGCGACGGCGACGGCGACGGCGGCGGGCGGGGACCCGCCCCCGGCGGGGAACACCGGCACGACCGGGCGCCCGGAGCCGCGCCGGTCCCCGCCGAGGCACGGGGAAACGCGCCGTGAAAGGGCCTCCGGGGCGCGAGCGCCGGCACGTCGCCGTGACGGGGGTCGTGCAGGGCGTGGGCTTCCGGCCGTTCGTGTACACCCTCGCCGAGGAGTTCGGCCTGTCCGGCTGGGTCACCAACAACGCGGGCGGTGTCGAGGCCGAGGTGGAGGGCCCGGCGGCGGCCGTGGCCGCGTTCTGCGCCCTGATCGGGACCCGTCCGCCGCCGCTCGCGGTGGTCGAGTCCGTCGAGGAACGTGCCGTGCCCCTGGAGAACGACGGCTCGGTGTTCACCATCCGCCCCTCGTCCGGCGGCCCGGGCCGCACGCTGGTCTCCCCCGACACCGCCACCTGCGACGCCTGTATGAGCGAGCTGGCCGACCCCGCCGACCGGCGCCACCGGCACCCGTTCATCACCTGCACGCACTGCGGCCCCCGCTTCACCGTCGTCACGTCGCTGCCCTACGACCGGGACCGCACCACCATGGCGGACTTCCCGATGTGCGCGGACTGCGCCCGTGAGTACGCCGACCCGGCCGACCGGCGCTTCCACGCCCAGCCGATCGCCTGCCCCGCGTGCGGTCCCCGGCTCACGCTGCGCACGGGCCCGGGCGACCTCCGCGCGCCCCGCGACGCCGAGGCGCTGGCCGAGGCCCGCCGGCTGCTGGCCGAGGGGGCCGTGGTGGCGGTCAAGGGGATCGGCGGCTACCACCTGGCGTGCGACGCGGGCGACACCGCCGCCGTCCGTGCCCTGCGCAAGCGCAAGAACCGCGGCGGCAAGCCCTTCGCCGTGCTCGCCGACTCCGTGGGGACCGTCCGGCGCCTCGCCCACCTCGGGCCCGTCGAGGAGGAGCTGCTGCGCGGGCCGCGCAAGCCGGTGGTCCTGCTGCGGCGGCGGGACGCCGGGTCCGACGACATCGCGGCGGAGGTCGCGCCCGGCAGCCCCGACCTCGGCTTCCTGCTCCCGTACACGCCGGTGCACCGCCTGCTGCTCGGTCTGCCGGGTGACCCGCCGGGCCCCACCGTCCTCGTCATGACCAGCGGGAACCGCTCGGGCGAGCCCATCGTGACCGACGACGAGGAGGCACTGACCCGGCTGGCGGGGCTGGCCGACGCCTGGCTCACCCACGACCGCCCGATCCACGTGCCCTGCGACGACTCGGTGGTCCGGGTCTGCGCCGGCGCCGAGCTGCCCGTGCGCCGGTCGCGCGGCTACGCCCCCTTCCCGGTCGCGCTGCCGGTCCCGGTGCTGCCGGCGCTGGCCGTGGGCGGCGACCTGAAGAACACCTTCTGCGCCGGCGACGGCCGCTACGCCTGGCTGTCCGCGCATGTCGGGGACATGGACGACCTCGCCACCCTGACCGCCTTCGAACGGGCCACCGGACACCTCACGGACCTCACCGACGTCGCGCCGCGCCTGCTGGTCGCCGACCGGCATCCCGGCTACCGCTCGGCCCGGTGGGCGGTCCGCGCCGCCGAGACACGCGGGCTGGAGCTGCGCCGCGTGCAGCACCACCACGCCCATGTCGCCTCCTGCATGGCCGAGCACGGTCTCGACGGCTCGGCACCGGTGATCGGCGTGGCCTTCGACGGGACGGGATACGGCGACGACGGCGCGGTGTGGGGCGGTGAGGTGCTGCTCGCCGACTACGACGGATACCGGCGGTTCGCCCATCTGGGGTACGTGCCGCTGCCCGGCGGCGACGCGGCGGTGCGCAACCCGTACCGGATGGCGCTGTCCCATCTGCGGGCGGCCGGCCTGCCCTGGACGGACGAGCTGCCGTGCGCGGCCGCCGCGACACCCGAGGAGCGCCGACTGCTCGAACGGCAGCTGGAGCGGGAGCTCAACTGCGTGCCCACCTCCAGCATGGGACGCCTGTTCGACGCGGTGTCCTCGCTCGCCGGGATCCGCCACCGGGTCGAGTACGAGGCGCAGGCCGCGATGGAGCTGGAGAACGCGGCGCTGGGCGACCTGACCGGCCCGCCGGCCGACGACGAGCGCGACGACGCGTACCGGTTCATCCTGAGAACGGACCGCCAGGACCCCGCGGCGCCCCTGATCGCCGATCCGGGTCCGGTCCTGGCCGCCGCCGCGGCGGACGTCCGCGACGGGGTCGCGGCCGGGCCGGTGGCCCGCCGGTTCCACCGGGCGGTGGTCGCCCTGGTCCAGGAGGTGTGCGCGGTGGCACGAGACCGCACCGGAATCCGCACGGTGGCCCTCAGCGGCGGAGTGTTCTGCAACGCGCTGCTCACCGAGGGCTGCGGCACCGTCCTCGAACGGGACGGCTTCACCGTGCTGCGGCACCGCAGGGTTCCCCCCAACGACGGCGGTCTTGCCCTCGGGCAGCTGATCGTCGCCGCCCGAGCACAGGACTAGCGAGGAGCGCGTCATGTGTCTGGCCGTACCCGGCCGAGTGCTGGAGATCGAGGAACGCGACGCGACGCGGATGGCCAAGGTGGACTTCGGCGGTGTCGTCAAGGACGTGTGTCTGGAGTACGTGCCGGACATGCAGGTCGGGGACTACGCCATCGTCCACGTCGGGTTCGCCCTGCAGCGGCTGGACGAGGAGTCGGCGAAGCAGACCCTGGAACTGTTCGAGAACCTCGGAGTGCTGGAGGAGGAGTTCGGCGACCCGTGGGGCAAGGCCGCCCGCGACGCCGGCGCCGAACGCCCCGCCGGAACCGGACTGCCGCCCGCGGACGGCGTCGAGAAGGAGGCGCGGCCATGAAGTACCTGGACGAGTTCAGCGACCCGGTCCTCGCCAAACGGCTCTTCGACGACATCAGGGCCATCACCACGCGGCCCTGGTCGCTCATGGAGGTCTGCGGCGGTCAGACGCACTCGATCATCCGCCACGGCATCGACCAGCTCCTGCCCGAGGAGATCCAGCTGATCCACGGACCGGGCTGCCCGGTCTGCGTGACCCCGCTGGAGATCATCGACAAGGCCCTGGAGATCGCCTCCCGGCCCGACGTGATCTTCTGCTCGTTCGGCGACATGCTGCGCGTGCCGGGCAGCGGACGCGACCTGTTCAAGGTCAAGAGCGAGGGCGCGGACGTACGTGTCGTCTACTCGCCGCTGGACGCCCTGAAGATCGCCCAGGAGAACCCCGAGCGACAGGTCGTGTTCTTCGGCATCGGCTTCGAGACGACCGCGCCGCCCAACGCGATGACCGTCTACCAGGCGAAGAAGCTGGGCATCGCCAACTTCAGCCTGCTGGTCTCGCACGTCCGGGTACCGCCGGCCATCGACGCGATCATGCGCTCGCCGGACTGCCGGGTCCAGGGCTTCCTCGCCGCCGGGCACGTCTGCACGGTGATGGGCATGGCCGAATACCCCGAACTCGCCGAGGAGCACCGGGTGCCGATCGTGGTGACCGGGTTCGAACCGCTCGACATCCTGGAGGGCATCCGGCGCGCGGTACGGCAGTTGGAGGCGGGCGAGCACACCGTGGAGAACGCCTATCCGCGGGCCGTGCAGGCCGAGGGAAGTCCCGCGGCCAGGGCCATGCTGGCGGACGTGTTCGAGGTGACCGACCGGGCCTGGCGCGGGATCGGCATGATCCCGGCGAGCGGCTGGCGTCTGTCGCCCAAGTACCGCGAGTACGACGCGGAGCACCGCTTCTCGGTGACCGGCATCGACACGCAGGAGTCGACCGTCTGCCGGAGCGGCGAGGTGCTCCAGGGGCTCATCAAGCCGCACGAGTGCGCCGCGTTCGGCAAGGAGTGCACCCCGCGCAACCCGCTGGGCGCGACGATGGTCTCCAGCGAGGGCGCGTGTGCCGCGTACTACCTGTACCGGCGGCTGGAGACCCCGGACAAGGAGGCGAGTTCCGTTGGCTGACTCCGCGTCGGCTCCGGTCGACTTCTCGTCCTGGACCTGTCCCGCGCCGCTGCGCGACCACGACAGGATCATCATGGGGCACGGCGGGGGCGGCACACTCTCCGCCGAACTGGTGGAGCACCTGTTCGCCCCCGCGTTCGGAGGTGACGTGCTCGCCGAACTCGGCGACTCGGCGCACCTGAACATGGGCGGCGCCCGGCTCGCCTTCTCCACCGACTCCTTCGTCGTACAGCCGTTGTTCTTCCCCGGCGGCAGCATCGGGGACCTGGCCGTGAACGGGACGGTCAACGACCTGGCCATGGCGGGGGCCGTACCCGCCTATCTGTCCTGCGGGTTCATCCTCGAAGAGGGCGTCGAACTGTCCGTCGTGGGCCGGGTGGCCGAGGCTCTCGGCGAGGCCGCCCGCACCGCGGGCGTCGTGGTCGCCACCGGCGACACCAAGGTGGTCGACGCGGGGCACGGCGACGGCATCTTCATCAACACCGCCGGGATCGGCCTGATCCCGGACGGCGTCGACATCCGCCCGCAGCGTGCGGCACCCGGCGACGTGGTCGTCGTCAGTGGGCCCATCGGGGTGCACGGCGTCGCCATCATGAGTGTGCGCGAGGGGCTGGAGTTCGGTGTCGAGATCCAGAGCGACACCGCCTCGCTGGCCGGACTCGTCGCGGACATGCTGGCCGCCTGCCGTGACCTCCATGTACTGCGCGACCCGACCCGGGGCGGCCTGGCCACCTCCCTCAACGAGATCGCCACGGCGGCCGGCGTCGGCATCGCGCTCGACGAACGGTCGCTGCCGATCCCCGACACGGTCGCCAACGCCTGCGCCTTCCTCGGTCTGGACCCGTTGTACGTCGCCAACGAGGGCAAGCTGGTGGCGTTCGTGCCGCCGGAGCACGCCGACGCCGTCCTCGCGGCGATGCGCGCGCACCCGCTGGGCAAGGAGTCCGTGGTGATCGGCCACTGCGTTCCCGAACACCCCGGCATGGTCGTCGCGGCCACCGGTCTGGGCGGCACCCGCGTGGTCGACATGCCGCTCGGCGAGCAACTGCCGCGCATCTGCTGACCGGGCACACCCGCTCACCCGCCACCGTCCCCACGCCCGGACCGATCACCCGGGCCGATCACCCCGAACAGCGCACGCCCTGGCCGGCCCCGGTGACGACCCGCACCCTCGCGGGCGTCACCGGGGCCGGCTCTTCGTATCCCGTGCGCATCCCGTGAGTGCAACCTCGTCGCAACGTCCCCCGTGCTGTGCTGGTCCCTCGGCCCGCGCCGGGGGTCGCCCGGCGCGCGGTCCCGCACCCTGCGCACGAGCCGTGCGAGCCGAGCCGTGACACCCGACGGGAAGTACCGATGGACGACGACAAGGACGACGACGTCGCGCGCGTGGGGCTCACCCCCGCGGCCGCCGACCTGCTGCGGCGGCTGCACGGCCTGCACGGGCCCCTGATGTTCCACCAGTCGGGCGGCTGCTGCGACGGCAGCGCGCCCATGTGCTACCCGGCCGGCGAGTTCCGCACCGGAGGCTCCGACGTGCTGCTGGCAGAGCTGGAGGTCGAGGGCGTCGAGGAGCCGGTGACGTTCTGGATGTCGAAGAGCCAGTACGAGCTGTGGCGCCACACGCTCCTCACCGTCGACGTCGTGCCGGGCCGGGGCAGCGGCTTCTCCCTCGAAGCACCCGAAGGAGTGCGTTTTCTGATCCGTTCCCGGGTCGTCGGCCGCTAGCCACCGGCACGGGCACCGTCCTCTGGTGCAATCCCCCTGAGTCCTGGGAAAGTTGACGAGACATCAGGGGGCACAGTGACGCGTCGCGACGGACGGTTCAGATCGGCACTGACGGTCTTCACGGCATGCGGAGCGCTGGCCGGTGCGGCCCTGGTGGGGGCGGCACCGGCCAGCGGCGCGGAGGACACCGGGACCATCGCGCCCGGGGTCCAGTACAGCCAGCTGGACATCCCCGCCGCGAAGGGCGTGGCGCACGCGCACGTCCTGACCGTCGACCTGCGCGATCCCCACGTGCGGGTCGACCTGCTGCACCCCGGCGCCGTGGCGTCGCGGGAGCCCGTGTCCCGACTGGCCGGCGACCAGGGGGCCGTCGCCGGGGTCAACGGCGACTTCTTCGACATCGAGGAGTCTCAGCACCCGGGTGTCGAGGCCACGGGTGCCACCGTGGGACCCGCGATCGCGAGCGGTCACGCGCTCAAGGCGGCGGTTCCGGACGGCCAGCGGTTCGGGCCCGCCCTGCCGCCCGGCACCCACACCGAGGACGTGTTCGGGGTGGGCGTCGACCGCCGGGCGCGGCTGGACGGCCTGGACCTCGACGGATCCGTGCGCAGCCAGGACGGCACCTGGCCGCTCGGCGGGTTCAACCAGTACGCGCTCCCGGTCGGCTCCGTCGGCGCGTTCACCTCGGACTGGGGCGGCGTCTCGCGGCTGCGCGCCACCTGCGGGACGGACACCGAGCGCGCCGCGCCGTGCAGCACCGACACCTACGAGGTGACGGTCCGGGGCGGCCGGGTCGTGGCCGTCGCCGACACCCCGGGCAGTGGCGGCATCGCGCCGGACACCACGGTCCTGGTGGGCCGTGAGACGGGTGCCGGGCTGCTGCGGACGCTGTCGGTCGGCGAACGCGTCCTCGTCCGGCACAGGCTGGTGGCCGGGTCGTCCCGGGTGCCGTACCGCTTCGCGGTGGGCGGCTATCCGATGATGACCGGCGGTGTACCCCTGCCGGGCCTGGACGACAGGACCTCGGCCGTACGGACCGCCGTGGGCTTCTCCGACCACGGGCACCGGCTGCAGCTCCTCGCCCTGGACGGCGCCCCGGAGTTCCGCAGCGGACTCACCATCGCCGAAGTCACAGCGGCGATGCGGCAGTTGGGATCACAGGACGCGTTCAGCCTGGACGGCGGCGGGTCCACCACGATGGTCGCCCGGCAGGCGGGCTCCGGTTCCGTCAGCGTCCTCAACCACCCGACCGGCGGCGCGGAACGCCCCGTACCCAACGGCATCGGGGTGTTCTCCCGCCCGTGAGGCACCGTCACGACCACGACTCCGGGGCGGCACGCCGGTGCACGCCCCGGAGCGTCACGGCGTGAGACTGCCGACGATGTCCGCGGTGGCGGTGAGTCCGCTGTGGATCGTCGGCGCCATGCTCGTACTGGCCAGCAGGAACCCCAGCAGGGCGCAGACCAGTGCGTGGGAGACCTTCAGCCCGTTGCGCAGGAAGATCACCGCCAGCACCAGGAGCAGCAGCACCGCAGAGATGGAAATGGCCATCGTCAACCTCCTCCGCCACGTCCGCTTTCGCGGCGTTCGGCCGCAAGTGTGGCCCAGCGGGGAGTTCGTCCGGGCGGCTGACGTGTCCGCCGAACGAGTGGTGTTCTACGGACGGTCGTGGGCGTCCAGGAACTCCTGGAGACCGCCCAGGTCATCGGTGTTGAGGTAGTCGACGTCGGCGGCGAGGAGTTCGCGCCACAGGGCGTCGCGTGCCGGGCCCGCCACGTCGGGCGTCGCCCAGAACCTGACCTTCTGCCGGTGCCGGTGGGCGGTGGACACGATGGTGCGCAGCTTCGCCCGTTCGGCGTCCGGGAAGGGTCCCTCGCCCAGCCAGCCGAAGTTGAGCGTCCAGTTGTCGCTGATCAGCGGAACGAAGGAAGCGGGCGCGGCGCTGCCGAGGTCGGTGAGCCGGCCGTCGTAGAAGGCGTGCCGGACGGTCTGCGCCTCCATGGGGGCCCGGGCCGCGCGGTCCCCGGAGATCACGGCGGTGACGGGTCCGGGCCGCACCCGGCCGTGCGCGTACGTCGTGAACAGGTGCCGGTAGCGGCGCAGATGGCGGTCGAGTTCGCGGTAGGTCGAGGAGCCCTCGGTCTTGATGTCGACGAGGAGCTGGAGCGGGGCGCGGTGGCCCCGGTAGACGGAGCCGTGCTGCGCGCGGACGCGGGCCGCCAGCGGGGCGAGGTAGAGGGATTCGAGGGTGCGGGTGGGGTCGAGGTCCACCGGGTCGTGGGCGACGAGGAGTTGGTCGCCCACGAGGTAGATGTCGGCCTCGACGCTGCCGAACCGGTGGTCGAGGGCGTCGCGAAGGGGGCGCGGATGGTCGTAGTCGTTGTGGGCGTGGGCGCGCCACAGGGGTCGGGTGCGGGGCTCGGCGTCGGCGGCCAGGGCCCGCGACGCGAATGGCGCGACCGAACTCGCGAGGGCGGCGCCGAGGGCGCCGAGGGCTCTGCGGCGGGTGGTGAGGGCCATGCTCTGCCTCCCTTGAGGGGCCGTACGGGACCTCAGGGAGTATGCGGTCCGGCAGAGGCCAGGAAACCCTGCCGTCGCGGGAGTTGGCCGGACTGCCGCGGTTCGTTCACTTCACCGGATCCGGGCGTTCCACGGCGTACCGCGCGCCCGGTGACGCCTCGTCAGCCGCCTCGTGGCCGTCCTGTCCTGGCCGGTTCCCTCGGACGGGTCGGGCGCACGGGAAAGGCCCGCCCCGGGCGGGGCGGGCCTTTCCGGACTGCTCCCGGGTCACTCCCGGTGCCGGTACTCGGTCGGGTCAGGGCGCCTGGAGGTCCACCAGTTCCGCCAGTGCCGCGCGATGGGCGCCCGCCGTGCCGTACGCGATCGAGTCGGCCTTGGCGCGCTTCAGGTACAGGTGCGCCGGGTGCTCCCACGTCATGCCGATCCCGCCGTGCAACTGGAGTGCCTCCTCCGCCGCGTGGACGGCGGCCGGTGCCGCGTACGCCTGGGCGACGGCGACCGCGACGTCGCTGTCGGTGCTGCCGGTGGCCAGCGCGTCGGCGGCGTTCCGGGCCGCGGCGCGGGTGTTGACGACCTCCAGCCACACCTGGGCCAGCCGGTGCTTGAGCGCCTGGAAGCCGCCCACCGGCCGGTTGAACTGCTTGCGTTCCTTGAGGTAGCGGACCGTCTCCGTCAACGACCATTCGGCGAGGCCGAGTTGCTCGGAGGCGAGCAGTCCGGCACCGGCCCGCAGCGCGCGGCGGACAGCGCTCGGCGCGTCGTCGGTGAGCAGGCGGGCGGGCGCTTTGTCGAACGAGACCCGGGCGAGCGGCCGGGTCGGGTCGAGGGAGACCTGCGGGGTGACGGTGACGGCGTCCGCGTCGACGGCGTAGAGACCGCCGTCGTCGGCAGGCACGAGCAGGACATGGGCGGCGGCCGCGTCCGCGACGCCCGTCAACTCGCCGTGCAGCGAGCCGCCTTCCAGCCGGACGGTCCGGTGGACGGCGCCGGGTCCGGCGTTGAGCGGGACGGCGAGGGCGCCCACCGTACGGCCCGAGGCGAGCGCGGCGAGCAGTTCGGCGGCGCTCGCTCCCGTGCAGGCGAGCAGCGCCTCGGTGGCGACGACGGCGCTCGTCAGGTAAGGAACGGGCGCGACCGCGCGGCCCAGTTCCTCCAGGACCACGGCGGCCTCACGGTGCGTGGCACCCTGGCCTCCCTGCTCCTCGGGCACCAGGAGTCCGGCGAGCCCCATGCCGTCGGCGAGGGCCTTCCACAGCTCGGGGTCGTGCGGAGTGGCGGACTCGCCGCGGGTGATGACGTCGGCCGCGGCGCAGCGGTCGGTGAGGAGGTCGCGCACGGCGGCGCGCAGCGCCTCTT
The DNA here is from genome assembly GCF_040607345.1 of Streptomyces sp. NPDC005302. Lineage (NCBI taxonomy): Bacteria > Bacillati > Actinomycetota > Actinomycetes > Kitasatosporales > Streptomycetaceae > Streptomyces > Streptomyces sp. NPDC005302. Next base: position 12,890 of record NZ_JBEXGN010000008.1, on the reverse strand, counting down.
CCTCCTCCGTGTAGAGCAGATCGGGTTCGGTGCTCACCTGGCTCATCGGGCGAGGTCCTTCCATGCGACGTCCTTGTCGGTGCGCGGCTCGGACGGCAGGCCGAGGACGCGTTCGGCGACGATGTTCAGCAGGACCTCGCTGGTCCCGCCCTCGATGCTGTTGCCCTTGGAGCGGAGGTAGCGGTACCCGGCGTCCCGGCCGGTGAAGTCGACCAGTTCCGGTCGGCGCATCGTCCAGTCCTCGTACAAGAGGCCCTCCTCGCCGAGGAGTTCGACCTCCAGGCCGCTGATCTCCTGGTTGAGCCGGGCGAAGCCGAGCTTCATGCCGGATCCCTCGTGGCCGGGCTGGCCCTGGGCGAGCTGCTGGCGCAGGCGTTCACCGGAGAGCCGGGCGACCTCGGCCTCGACCCAGAGCTTCAGGAGGCGCTGGTGCGTGTCGTGGGTACGCAGCTCGGGCCGCTCGCGCCAGGTCTTCGAGACCGGGCCGATCATGCCGCCCTCGCGCGGGATGCGCATGCCGCCGATGGACACGCGCTCGTTCATCAGGGTGGTCTGGGCGACCCGCCAGCCGTCGCCGACCTCGCCGAGACGGTGCGCGTCGGGGATGCGGACGTCGGTGAGGAAGACCTCGTTGAACTCGGCCTCGCCGGTGATCTGGCGCAGCGGCCGTACCTCGACGCCGGGGTCGCTCATGTCGCAGATGAAGTACGTGATGCCCCGGTGCTTGGGGACGTCCGGGTCGGTGCGGGCGATGAGGATGGCCCAGCGGGCGACGTGGGCGCTGGACGTCCACACCTTCTGTCCGTTGATCACCCAGTCGCCGCCGCCCTCCGGCGCGTCACCGTCGGTGCGGACGGCGCGGGTGCCGAGCGCGGCGAGGTCCGAGCCGGCGCCGGGCTCGCTGAAGAGCTGGCACCACACCTCCTCGCCGACCCACAGGGGGCGCAGGAAGCGCCGCTTCTGCTCCTCGGTGCCGAAGCCGAGGATCGTCGGCGCGGCCATGCCGAGGCCGATGCCGATGCGCCGGGGGTCGTTGTCGGGCGCGCCCGCGGCGGCCAGTTCGGCGTCCACGACGGCCTGGAGGCGGCGCGGTGCGTCGAGTCCGCCGAGGCCCTGCGGGTAGTGCACCCAGGCGAGTCCGGCGTCGAAGCGTGCCGCGAGGAAGTCGAGGCGATCGGTTTCGGCGGGCGGGTGCGCGACCAGCAACTTCTGGGTGCGGCGGCGCAGTTCGGCTGCGTCGGTCATGCGGCCGCTCCGTTCTCCAGTGCGGGCACCACGGCGATCCGCCCGGTGGTGACCCCGTCGGCGACCCGCTGCACGGCGGCCGCGGCCCCGCTCAGCGGTACCCGCTCGCTCACCAGCGGCTTGATCGCGCCGCGCGCGGCCAGCTCGGTGAGCTGTTCGTGGCAGCGCTGGACGAGCTTCGGGTTCTTGGTGTTGTACAGGCCCCAGTGCAGGCCGAGGATCGCGTAGTTCTTCACGAGGGCGTGGTTGAGGGCCGCGCTCGGGATGGTGCCGCTCGCGAAGCCGACGACCACGATCCGGCCCTCGAAGGCGACGACCTTGGTGGACTGGGTGTAGGCGTCGCCGCCGACCGGGTCGTAGATCACGTCCGCGCCGCGTCCGCCGGTCGCCTCCTTGACCGCGCCGATGACGTTCTCGGCGCGCCGGTCGATGACGACGTCGCAGCCCAGTTCCCGTGCCACCGCGACCTTGTCGGCGCCGCCCACGACGCCGATGACGGTCGCGCCGGCCGCCTTGCCGAGTTGTACGGCCGCGCTGCCGACCCCGCCGGCGGCGGCGTGGACGAGCAGCGTCTCGCCGGCTTCCAGACGGGCGCGGCGATGCAGGCCGAACCAGCCCGTCTGGTAGCCGATGTGCAGGGCGGCGGCCTCGGCGTCGTCCAGGGCGTCGGGGGCCGGCAGCAGGGCCGCGGCGTCGGCGACCGCGTACTCGGCGAATCCGCCGTGGGGCAGGACGGGGGTGGCGATCACCCGGCGTCCGTCCTCGGTCTCGCCACAGATCTCCACGCCGGGCGTGAACGGCAGCGGCGGCTTGACCTGGTACTGGCCGCGGCACATCAGCGCGTCCGGGAAGTTGATGTTGGCGGCGCGGACCGTGAGCAGGACCTGGCCGTCACCGGGCGTCGGCCGGTCCACCTCCTGGAGGCGCATCGCCTCCGCGGGCTCGCCGTTCTGGTGCACTTGCCATGCCTGCATGCGGGGCCTCCAGGGGACTGCGTCGTCTGACCGGGGTCGATCGCATACTAAGCGGTCGCTTGCCCACCTGGGAACAGGGGGCGCCCGTCATCTTCACCACGCCCGGTGGAGCCGCCCCGGCCGTCAGATCTCCTGACCGCGCACCTTCGGCCGGGCCCGCAGGTGCATTCGCTCGCCCTGCGGCCCGAACAGGCTCAGGAACTCGACGGGCCCCTCCCCCGTCGACCCGAACCAGTGCGGCACCCGCGTGTCGAACTCCGCCGCCTCCCCGGGCCCGAGCACCACGTCGTGCTCGCCGAGCACCAGGCGCAGCCGCCCGGACATCACGTACAGCCACTCGTAGCCCTCGTGGGTCCGCGGGTCCGGGGCCATGGACCGCTGCGGTTCGAGCACCTTGTACGCCTGGAGGCCGCCGGGCTGGCGGCTCAGCGGCCAGTGCGTGCGGCCGCCCCGCACGATGGGCTCGGCCCGCACCCGGGGGTCGCCGACCCGCGGGGCGCCGACCAGTTCGTCGAGCGGGACCTGGTGCGCCCGCGCGATGGGCAGCAGCAGCTCCAGGCTGGGCTTGCGCAGCCCCGACTCCAGCCGCGACAGCGTGCTCACCGAGATGCCGGTCGCCTCGGACAGTCCGGCCAGCGTCGCCCCGCGGTCCTTGCGGATCCGGCGCAGCCGGGGACCCACCTCGGCCAGCACCTCGTCCGTGCCGGCGTCCCCGGTCACTCCCGGCAGGCCCGCCCCGTTCCCGTCCGCGTGCGTCTCCTCGCTCATCCCCATATTGCAGAATCGGCAAAGCCATTTGTCAATCCGGTGGGCATCGGCGACGTTCGGGGTGGAGGTGGTCACCATGACCGAGACATACGAAGTGGTCGTCGTCGGCGGCGGCACGGCAGGACTGTCCGCGGCGCTGGTCCTCGGCCGGGCGCGGCGCCGCACCCTCGTCGTCGACGCGGGCGAGCCGCGCAACGCGCCCGCCGCGCACCTGCAGGGGTATCTGACCCGGGACGGCATGGCGCCGGCCGCGTTCCTCGCCGAGGGCCGCCGGGAGGTCGAGGGCTACGGGGTGGAGATCGTCCGCGACCGGGCGGTGGACGTGGCCCGCGACGGCGCCGGGGAGTTCGAGGTGACGCTCGGGGCCGGGCGCACCGTCCACGCGCGTCGGCTGATCGTCACCACGGGCCTGGTCGACGAGCTGCCCGCGGTGCCCGGCGTCGCCGAGCGCTTCGGACGCGATGTGCTGCACTGCCCGTACTGCCACGGCTGGGAGGTCCGCGACGAGGCCTTCGGCGTGCTGGCCACGACGCCGATGAGCGTGCACCAGGCACTGATGGTGTCCCAGTGGTCGAAGGACGTCACGCTGTTCCTGCACACGGTCGCCGAAAACGAGCTCGCCGACGAGGATCTGCGCCGCCTGGCCGCCGCGGGGGTCCCCGTGGTGCCCGGCGAGGTCGCGGAGCTCGTGGTGGACGCCGACCGGCTCACCGGTGTCCGTCTCGCGGACGGGTCCACGCACGCGCGCTCGGTGCTGTTCGTGGCGCCCCGGGCCGTGCCGCAGACCGGTCTGCTCGAACGGCTGGGCGCCGAGCTGACCGAGACCCCGTTCGGTTCCTACCCGGCGATCGACCCGACCGGGCTGACGAGCGTGCCCGGCGTCTGGGCGGCGGGCAACGCGGCCGGCTTCGCCGAGCAGGTCGTGAACGCGGCGAGCGCCGGCTACCGGGCGGCGGCCACCCTCAACGGCGAGCTGCTCTTCACCGACCTCGACGCGGCCGCGGCACGGGGACGGCGGTAGGGACGCGGCCCCGCGGACCGCTCCCGGCCACGGCACCGTACGACCACCGGCCGGCCCGTACGGGTGTGAACCCGGCGTCCGCGTAGCACCATGGCTGCATGCTGCTGAGCCGGCTCGCCCATGTGTCCCAGGAGGTCGCCGCCACCTCGGCGCGGTCCCGGAAGACCGCTCTGCTCGCGGAGCTGTTCCGGGACGCCGAGCCGGACGACGTGCCGATCGTGATCCCCTATCTGGCGGGCCGGCTGCCGCAGGGCCGGCTCGGTATCGGCTGGAAGGTGCTGAGCGACCGGGTCCCACCCGCCGCCGGGCCCACCCTCACCGTGCGCGAGGTGGACGCCCGGCTCACCGCTCTCGGTCAGGTGTCCGGCACCGGCTCACAGGCCGAACGGGCCCGGTTGGTAGGCGAGTTGATGGGAGCGGCCACCGAGGAGGAGCAGCGCTTCCTGTTCGGGCTGCTCACCGGGGAGGTGCGCCAGGGCGCCCTGGACGCGCTGGCCGTGGAGGGGCTCGCCCAGGCGACCGGCGCACCCGCCGGGGACGTACGGCGGGCGGTGATGCTCGCCGGTTCCCTCCGGACGGTGGCGCGGGCGCTGCTGGCCGAGGGTCCACCGGCGCTGTCGGGGTTCCGGCTCACGGTCGGCCGGCCGGTGCTCCCGATGCTGGCGCACAGCGCCGCGTCGGTGTCCGAGGCGGTCGGCAAGCTCGGCGCCTGCGCGGTGGAGGAGAAGCTCGACGGCATCCGGGTACAGGTGCACCGCGACGGCGAGGAGGTGCGCGTCTACACCCGCACCCTCGACGACATCACCGACCGCCTTCCCGAACTGACCGTCATCGCGAGGGAGTTGCGCGGAGAACGGTTCATCCTGGACGGCGAGGTGATCGCGCTGGACGAGCGGGGCCGGCCGCGCTCCTTCCAGGAGACGGCGGGGCGCGTGGGCTCCCGCGTGGACGTGGCGACGGCCGCGAAGGCCGTGCCCGTCTCCCCCGTCTTCTTCGACGCCCTCTCGGTCGACGGGCAGGACCTGCTCGATCTCCCGTTCGCGGAGCGGCACACGGAGCTGGCCCGTCTCGTGCCCGAGCCGATGCGGGTCAGGCGCACACTGGCGGCGGGACCGGAGGACGCCGACGACGCCGAGCGGTTCCTCGCCGACTCGCTGGCGCGCGGCCACGAGGGCGTCGTGGTGAAGGCGCTCGACGCCCCCTACAGCGCGGGCCGGCGCGGTGCCTCCTGGCTGAAGGTCAAGCCGGTGCACACCCTCGACCTGGTGGTCCTGGCGGCCGAGTGGGGACACGGCCGGCGCACCGGCAAACTCTCCAACCTGCACCTGGGCGCCCGCACCGGCGACGGCTCCTTCGCCATGCTCGGCAAGACGTTCAAGGGCATGACCGACGCGATGCTCACCTGGCAGACCGGACGGCTGCGGGAACTGGCGGTCGAGGACGACGGACACGTGGTGACCGTACGGCCCGAACTGGTCGTGGAGATCGCCTACGACGGTCTGCAGCGGTCCACGCGGTATCCGGCCGGCGTCACCCTGCGCTTCGCCCGGGTGGTCCGCTACCGCGAGGACAAGCGGCCGGCCGAGGCCGACACGGTCGAGACCCTGCTCGCCGCCCACCCCGAGGTGACGGCATGAGCGCCAAGAGGGTCAAGCGGAGCGCGGGACTGCTGCTGTTCCGGCGCACCGGTCACGGCCTCGAGGTCCTCCTCGGCCATATGGGCGGCCCCTTCTTCGCGCGGAAGGACGCCGGGGCCTGGACGGTCCCCAAGGGCGAGTACGAGCCCGACGAGACCGCCTGGGACGCGGCCCACCGCGAGTTCCGCGAGGAGCTCGGGCTGCCGCCCCCCGACGGCGAGGCCGTCACACTCGGTGAGGTCACCCAGACGAACGGCAAGGTCGTCACGGCCTGGGCGATCGAGGCGGACCTCGATCCGGCCACGATGGTCCCCGGCACCTTCACCCTGGAGTGGCCGCCGAGATCGGGCCGTCACCAGGAGTTTCCCGAACTGGACCGGGTGGAGTGGATGACCCCGGACCGCGCCCGGACGCTGATCGTGCCGGCCCAGTCCACGTTTCTCGACCGCCTGATGGAGCACTCGGCCTGAGAGCCGGCGTTCGGCCACGTGCGCCGGCTCGCCCAGCAGCCCTCCGCGTTGCGGCGGACCCCGCCGCGCGGGAGGGTCGAACAACAGCCCGCTCTCAGGAGGTCGGCCCATGGCCATCGCGACGGTGAACCCGGCGAACGGCGAGACGCTCAAGACGTACGACGCGCTCGGCGCCGAGGAGATCGAGCGCAGGCTCGCCGCCGCCGAGGCCACGTTCCGTACGTACCGCACGACCTCGTTCGCCGAGCGGGCACGGCTCATGCACCGGGCCGCCGACCTCCTGGAGCAGGACCAGGACGAGATCGGCCGGGTGATGACGGTCGAGATGGGCAAGCCCGTCAAGCAGGCCCGCGCGGAGGCCGCCAAGTGCGCGAAGGCGATGCGCTGGTACGCCGACCGCGCCGAGGGCCTGCTCGCCGACGAGCACCCGGACGCGGCGGACGCGAAGGACTCCGGCGCCTCCCGCGTCCTCGTGCGCTACCGGCCGATCGGCACGGTGCTCGCGGTGATGCCGTGGAACTTCCCGCTGTGGCAGGTGGTCCGGTTCGCCGCGCCCGCGCTGATGGCCGGGAACGTGGGCCTGCTCAAGCACGCCTCGAACGTGCCGCAGACCGCGCTCTACCTGGAGGACCTGTTCCGCAGGGCGGGCTTCCCCGAGGGCTGCTTCCAGACGCTGCTCATCGGCTCGGGAGCGGTCGAGGACATCCTGCGCGACCAGCGCGTCAAGGCGGCCACACTGACCGGCAGCGAGCCGGCGGGCCGGGCGGTCGCCTCGGTGGCCGGTGACGAGGTGAAGAAGACGGTGCTGGAGCTGGGCGGCAGCGACCCGTACGTCGTGATGCCGTCGGCCGACGTCGAGCGCGCCGCGCGGACCGCCGTGACCGCACGGGTGCAGAACAACGGACAGTCCTGCATCGCCGCCAAACGGTTCATCGTGCACACCGACGTGTTCGACACCTTCGCGCGGCACTTCGCCGAGGGGATGCGGGCCCTCAAGGTCGGCGACCCGCTCGACGAGGACACCGAGGTGGGACCGCTCTCGACCGAGCAGGGCCGCACCGACCTGGAGGAGCTCGTCGACGACGCCGTGGAGAACGGCGCGACCGTGCTCTGCGGCGGCGAACGCCCCGCCGGGTTCCCGGACGGCTGGTACTACGCGCCGACCGTGCTGACCGACATCACCCCCGAGATGCGCGTCCACCAGGGGGAGACGTTCGGCCCCGTCGCCACGCTCTACCGGGCGGCCGACCTGGACGAGGCCATCGCCCTCGCCAACGACACCCCGTTCGGGCTGAGCTCGAACGTGTGGACGCGTGACGAGGCCGAGGTGGAGCGGTTCGTCCGGGACATCGAGGCCGGCGGTGTCTTCTTCAACGGGATGACGGCCTCGCACCCGGCGTTCCCCTTCGGCGGGGAGAAGCGGTCCGGCTACGGACGTGAACTGTCGGCGCACGGAATCCGCGAGTTCTGCAACATCACCACCGTATGGCACGGAGCGTGAGCGTTCCGCAGCTACGATCCCCACTGTGAACCGCGAAGTGACCCTCCCCCTGATCGTCGACGACCGCGGCACGTTGCAGGTGGCGGCCGCCGATGTCAGCAAGCTGCTGCGTACGGTGGGCGGCCGGTGGCTGCATCTGGTGGAGGCCGGCCAGGACGGGCTCGACGAGGACACGGTGGCCGCGCTCACCATCGAGCTGGCCAAGCTGGCCGACCGGATCGACGTCGCCTGCATCGCGCACAGCAGCGGGACGACCGGCGACTGAGGGGCCGAGGCGGACGGCGCGAGACCAGGACCGGCCCCGGCCCGCCGTCCCGCGGACCGCCCCGGCACCGGCCACCGGCCCGCTCGCCTGCGCCTAGCGGATCGGCATGCCCGACAGCGTCCGGGCGATCACCAGACGCTGGATCTCGCTCGTGCCCTCGAAGATCGTGTAGATGGCTGCGTCACGGTGCATGCGCTCCACCGGGTACTCACGGGTGTAGCCGTTGCCCCCGAGGATCTGGATCGCCTGGCCGGTGACCTTCTTCGCCGTCTCGCTGGCGAACAGCTTCGACATCGAGCCCTCGGCGGCCGTGAACCGCTTGCCGTTGATCGCCATCCAGGACGCCCGCCACACCAGCAGCCGCGCGGCGTCGATCGACGTGCGCATGTCGGCGATCTGGAAGGCGACGCCCTGGTTGTCGATGATCGGGCGGCCGAACTGCTCGCGGGTCCTGGCGTAGTCGAGGGCGACCTCGTACGCGGCCCGGGCGGTGCCGACGGCCATCGCGCCGACCGCGGGGCGGCTGGCCTCGAAGGTGGCCATGGCTGCGTTCTTCACGCGCTCGCCGCCCGACTTGGCCCGCTCCCGCGACCGGGCGAGGCGCTCGTCGAGCTTGTCCTTGCCGCCGAGCAGGCAGGAGCCGGGGATGCGCACGTTCTCCAGCACGACCTCAGCGGTGTGCGAGGCGCGGATGCCGTGCTTCTTGAACTTCTGCCCCTGGGAGAGACCGGCGGTGCCGGGCGGCACGATGAAGGAGGCGTGGCCCTTGGAACCGAGCTCGGGGTCGACAGCCGCGACCACGACGTGGACGTTGGCGATACCGCCGTTGGTCGCCCAGGTCTTCGTGCCGTTCAGGACCCACTCGTCCTTGGCCTCGTCGTAGACGGCGCGGGTGCGCAGCGAGGCGACGTCGGAGCCGGCGTCGGGCTCGGAGGAGCAGAAGGCCGCGACCTTGACATCGTTGGCGTCGCCGTACATCTGGGGGATCCAGGTGCCGATCTGCTCCTCGGTGCCGTTGGCGAGGACGCCCACGGCGGCGAGGCCGGTGCCGACGATGGACAGGGCGATACCCGCGTCGCCCCAGAAGAGCTCCTCCATCGCCATGGGGATGCCGAGTCCGGTCGGGTCGAAGTACTGCTGGGCGTAGAAGTCGAGGGAGTAGATGCCGACCTTCGCGGCTTCCTGGATGACCGGCCAGGGAGTCTCTTCGCGCTCGTCCCATTCGGCGGCCGCGGGGCGGATGACATCGGCGGCGAAGCCGTGCAGCCAGTCCCGGACCTCCTTCTGTTCGTCGTTGAGCTCCATGGTGAACTCGGCCATGTCCCCTCCAGCGCTGCACTGATATGTTACTTGCGGTAACTGGAGTCTGTTACCGCCCAGTAGAAAAAGTCAACTCCCGGGTCCGGCTCGGTAGCCCGTTCGATCCCCGTGCGCCGAACAGTGTTAGTTTGCGCAGGCGTCACCGAATCACCACGGGTGGGGAGAGCACATGGACACCACACAGCGGACCGACCAGCAGAGGTCCGCGGACCGCCGCCGGCGCGAGCTGCTGGAGGCCGCCGACAGAGTGGTGCTCCGCGACGGCCCCGGGGCCTCCATGAACGCCATCGCCGCCGAGGCCGGCATCACCAAGCCCATCCTGTACCGCCACTTCGGCGACAAGGGCGGCCTGTACGCCGCGCTCGCCAAGCGGCACACCGACGCACTCCTCGGGGCGCTGCGGGCGGCACTGGACGCTCCGGCCGGCCGGCGTGAGCGCGTCGAGGCGACGCTCGACACCTATCTGGCCGCCATCGAGGCCCGCCCCCAGGTGTACCGCTTCCTCATGCATCCGTCGGAGGGCGGCCAGCCGGGCGACCCGGGCTTCGACGTCGGCAAGTACTCCGCGCCGGTGCTGCGCCGCATGGGCGAGGAACTGGCCGAGGTCATCGAGGAACGCGTGGACCTCGGTCCGGGCAGCCAGCAGCTCGCGCGGGTCTGGGGCCACGGGATCGTCGGCATGATGCACGCGGCCGGCGACTGGTGGCTCGGCGAACGACCCTGCACCCGAGCCGAGTTGGTGCGCAGCCTGGCCGACCTGCTCTGGGGCCGGCTCGCCGCGGCGGGCGACCGCGTGGGCGGCCCCGGCTTCTGACCTCGCCTCATCCGCTCCAGGACGCCCGGCCCACCTGACGCAGGATCCGCTTCCTGCGCCATCCGGTGAGCCGGTCGGCGTACACCAGGCCGTCGAGGTGGTCGCACTCGTGCTGGAGACAGCGGGCGAACCAGCCGGCGCCCTCGACGGTCACGGGCTCCCCGGTGACGGTGACCCCCTCGACGACGGCGCGGTCGAACCGCTCGGTACCCGCCTCCAGACCCGGCAGCGAGAGACAGCCCTCGGGCCCGCGCAGGACCACACCGTCCGACGCGACGAGCCGAGGGTTCACCACATACCCGACATGGCGGACATCGTCGTCGTCGGGACAGTCGTATACGAAGACCCGGAGTCCCACGCCGATCTGGTTCGCGGCGAGGCCGACACCCTCGGCCGCGTACATCGTCGCGAACATGTCCTCGACGAGGGAAGCGAGTTGGGGACCGAAGTCGGTGACCTCCGCGCACGCCGTGCGCAGGACGGGGTCGCCGAGCAGGGAGAGGGGCCGGACGCGCCCGCGGGTGCCCGGGATGGAACTCTGTCGCATGGCGGCAAGGGTACGGTCCTGGGAGGCGCGCGCATGTCGCGCGGGCACCCAGGTGGTGCCGCGATTCGGGCACGTGAGTGGATCTCGATAGGCTGAGGCCCACACGGTGCCGGGGGCAGGGGCGCGGCGCGTACGCAAGGAGGATCGAGAAACGATGTCAGGCAACTCGGACCCGCTGACGCCGCGGGCCAAGCTGGCCGTGACGGCGGGCAAGGCGGCGGCGGCCGTCTCGCGAGCCGCCGGACGCGGCAGCGGATCGGTGATCGGCGGCCGGGTGGCTCTCAAGCTCGACCCCGACCTGCTGGCGAGGCTGGCCACCCACCTGGACGTGATCCTGGTGTCGGCGACCAACGGAAAGACCACGACGACCCGGCTGATCGCGGAGGCACTCGGCGCCGCGGGCCCGGTCGTGTCCAACGCGCTCGGCGCCAACATGCCCGCGGGCATCACCTCGGCGCTGGCCGGGGGTTCGGACTCCAAGTTCGCGGTCATCGAGGTCGACGAGAAGTACCTCTCGGGCGTGGCCCGGGACACGGACCCGAAGTGCATCGCGCTGCTGAACCTCTCGCGCGACCAGCTCGACCGGGCCGCCGAGACCCGGATGATGGCCGAGCACTGGCGTGAGGGTCTCGCCGGTTCGAAGGCCGTCGTGGTCGCCAACGCGGACGACCCGCTCGTCGTCTGGGCCGCGTCCTCCTCCCCGAACGTCATGTGGGTGGCGGCCGGTCAGATGTGGAAGGACGACGCCTGGTCCTGCCCGTCCTGCGGCGGTGTGATGCAGCGCCCCGGCGACGACTGGTTCTGCGGGGACTGCGGTTTCCGCCGGCCGACGCCGACCTGGGCCCTGTCCGGGGACCACGTGCTCGACCCGCACGGCTCCGCCTGGCCGATCCACCTCCAGCTGCCGGGCCGCGCCAACAAGGCGAACGCCGCCTCGTCGGCCGCCGTGGCCGCCGTCTTCGGGGTGCCGCCGCAGGTCGCCCTGGAGCGCATGTACAAGGTGCAGGCCGTCGCCGGACGCTACGACGTGGTGCAGTTCATGCAGCGCGACCTGCGTCTGCTGCTCGCCAAGAACCCGGCGGGCTGGCTGGAGACGTTCTCCCTGATCGACCCGCCGCCGACCCCGGTCATCCTGTCGGTGAACGCGCGCGGCGCCGACGGCACGGACACGTCCTGGCTGTGGGACGTCGACTACACCCGCCTGACCGGGCACCCGATCTTCGTCCTCGGCGACCGCAAGCTGGACCTCGCCGTACGCCTCGAAGTCGCCAACCAGCAGTTCCAGGTATGCGAGAACCTCGACCAGGCCGTGCAGATGGCTCCGCCCGGACGCATCGAGGTCATCGCCAACTACACCGCTTTCCAGGACTTGAGGCGTCGTGTCGGCAACTGAGCCACGGAGGACGAAGAGAATGAGTGACAACAGCCTGCGTCTGGTGTGGATCTATCCGGACCTTCTGAGCACCTACGGCGACCAGGGCAACGCCCTCGTCGTGGAGCGCAGGGCCCGCCAGCGCGGCCTCGACGTGGCCCGTCTCGACGTGCGCAGCGACCAGCCGATCCCCACCTCCGGCGACATCTACCTCATCGGCGGCGGCGAGGACCGGCCGCAGCGGCTCGCGGCCGAGCGGCTGCGCCGCGACGGCGGTCTGCACCGCGCGGTGGGCAACGGCGCGATCGTCTTCTCGGTGTGCGCCGGGTACCAGATCCTCGGGCACGAGTTCATCAACGACCTCGGCCAGCGCGAGCCGGGCCTCGGCCTGCTCGACGTGGTCTCCACGCGGGGCGAGGGCGAACGGTGCGTCGGCGACGTCCTCGGGGACATCGACCCGCGGCTCGGCCTGCCTCCGCTGACCGGCTTCGAGAACCACCAGGGCGTCACCCACCTCGGCCCCACGGCCCGCCCGTTCGCGAACGTGCGGCTCGGCAAGGGCAACGGCACGGGTGACGGCACGGAGGGCGCGTACAACGACACCGTGTTCGGTACGTACATGCACGGGCCCGTCCTCGCGCGCAATCCGCTGATCGCCGACCTGCTGCTCAAGCTGGCGCTCGACGTGAACGCGCTGCCGCCGATCGACGACCGCTGGTACGAGGCGCTGCGCTCCGAGCGCATCGCCGCGGCCACCCAGCCGGCCTAGGCACACCGGCCCGCCGCACGGCGGGCCGGGGGGGGGGGGGCGGGGGGCGGGGGGGGGGGGGGGGGGCGGGCGGGGGGGGGGGGGGGGGGGGGGGGGGTGTCGTGCGGGGTCATGGGGCCACGCTAGGCGCCTGTCGGCGGGGTGTCGCGGGGATTTCCGCCGCCACGATCGCAGCAGGTGACGCCTC